>CAYSAY010000004.1:0-84214 GCA_964429215.1 uncultured Gammaproteobacteria bacterium
TAATAAAGATTTATCTCATTCGCAGATTGAAATAAGGTATCAGGTTTTAGGTAAAACATTTTTAGGTCGAAAATTGCAAATTGTTTTTACAATTAGAAAAAAGTTGATAAGAGTTATTTCAGCAAGAGATTTAAACAAGAAAGAAAAAGAAAAATATAATGTACAGGAGGTGAAATATGAAAACAAAAAAATATAAAGAAATACCAAAATTTAAAAACGAAAACGAAGAGGCAGAATTTTGGAGTAACCATGATACAACTGAATACATTAATTGGGATAATGCGATAGTAAATCCAATCTTTCCAAATTTAAAGATGTCGACAAAAACTATAACTTTTAGGGTTACCGAATCATTACTTGGATCACTTAAAATGATTGCAAATAAAATGGATGTTCCGTATCAGTCTCTTATAAAAATTTACTTAAGTCAAAAAGTACATGAGGAATATTCTAAAAATTTTAAGTCCGTTAAAAAAACTATTTGAGTGAAGCTAAAGTGGCTTTTAGTTTTGTAGCTTTCAAAACTTGTCCTGCAGTACCTGGAGTTGCATGACCTGCAATTATCTCATCCCAAACAGCGTCAGCTATATCTGTGGCACTAGCACCACCTGCAGGCGTTTCTATAAACGTTCCAGTACCCAAGTCCCTTGTTGCACCAAGTGTATTTCCTGAGAAGGTGTGGTTAAGTCTGACACCAGTTCTTGTCACACCTGTGCCAACATCAACCCCATAACCTGTATTGTTAAAAATCAAATTGTTCTCAAAGATTGTGTCAGTTATTGCAGTTCCACTTACTGTTGCCCCGTTTGTTCCATTTCCTGACAAAATACATTGTGATACTTTTGTTCTTGAAGTTGAATCGCCAATGCTAATACCTGCAAGTGTTGAGTTTTCTATTGCCGAATTTTCTATCTGTGTGCGCGCTGAACTCGTCACCCGTAACCCGTTACCAGTTGTTCCGTTAATCCATACATTTTTGATTAAAGCATTGTCCCCAGTAACTGTTATGCCATTATCTGTTCCACCTGCAGGAGTTCCAATATAGAATCCTTCAAATTCAACAGAATCACCTGTGATATTAACCGTTGCAGAGCCAGCTGTACTTGGCACAATTTGGAATTGATAGCCAGCACCGCGAACTTTAAGTGACGATTTTGTAATTGCCAATCTTTCTGTCGTTGTGGTAACTCCACCGGAGGCAGTAGCAAGTGCAAAGATAATATCTCCCGCACCAGCAGTTGCTAATGTTTGAGCTTTGTTAAATGTTGCTACCGCATTGGTTGGAGTTAATCCGTCATTTGCGTCACTTCCAGACGTTGGATTCCAGTACCAAATTGCGCCAACTGATCTGTTTCTACCCCTGAGGGACTCAAGCATGTAAAGCATTCCATAATTAGCGTCAGCTTGAATAATAGTAGGGGAAGATGATTGTGCAATATTTATTTGGGTAAATGCAGTAGGCTTAATTGGATTATCTCCATATTGATTAATAGCAACAAGATTACCACCAGAAACTGTACATAGGATTGTGTCAGGGCCACCACGGGCCTCAAAGGCAATTCTCCAGTCGTTTACAAGTTCAAGTGTAATACCAATGTAAGTTCCACCACCTAAGGCCTGCTTGCCGTACGCATTTGCAATTAATGGATAATCCATATTGATTGGTAATTCCTCATATAATCTAATTTGATTAAGTAAATCCTGACATGTGACTGAAGTTTGGGGAGCGTCAACTTGGATTACTTTTTCTGATTTAAAAAAGGTTAATGTAGACATAGTAATTAGTTAGTATGGAAAACTGAAATATTGATAACTTTAGTCAGTTTTCCCGCCAATACAGCGTAAGTATAGTCTTGACCGATTTTTAGTGCCAGATACTTTTTAGGTAATACTTCTACTGTATCTTGCTGAACAAACGATTGGTTTTCTTCATCAAATGAAAAATTAATAATATTTAATTTTGTGTCTTTAGGTAAATTATTTAAATCAAATTTACTTAAATTAATAATTCTAGAATCAGGATTTCTAAGTGAAATTAGACCTCTGTCGTAAAGGGCAATGAAAATAGCAATATTAGGGGCGATAACAACAGAAAATTCTTTAGGGTTTAGGGTTTGGGGTTTAGTAAGTGACAATAAATATTCAAGATAATGGCGATTAACTAAAACTACTTCCATCTTTTTATTCAAACAAAAAAATATAAGTGAATTTCTAAGTTGAAAAAGGGGAGTAAGTTGATACATATTTAGTACATTCTTTATAGTTGGATCTACTTTGATAGTGGTTAAATCAAAGACATTTACATCGTTTGGAAGATAGGCATTTATCTGTGGATTGTAAACCCTAAACCCTAACCCTTGCGCTCTATTATTAATTAAATTAATTGTAACGTTATCATCATTAGAAATAGTGACAGTAATTTGTCCTGTTTTTTCTAATGTTAAATATGATGTTGAGGGTGTTCCTATATAGTAGATAATTGCTGTATTTTCACTTTCTTTTTTGACTTCAATATCTCCAACAAAAGACATTAAGTATTCAATTATTTTACGAAATGAATTTTCGGAGCCGTTGCGCTCATCAAATGGTCTTAAATAGTAATGGATCATTTTTCTAAAATTTTGTCTATTTCTTTGATGTCTGTATCTAGTGAAGCTATCATTCCATCAACTCTTTTCATTTCTGTCCTTTCTTTGTCAATTGCTTCTTCAAAAACTAAAATATTCTTTTTTATCTTTTCCTTGTATTTAACAAGGTCGTTTATTCCAAACTCGCGAATAATTTTAGTATCTTTTAGTCGCTTTTTGTCGATCTTGACTTTAATTTTTGCCATTTTACTTTGATATTTCGATAATTGTAATCATTTGTTGCATTCTATTAATTTGAACATTTGATTTTTCTATCTCATCCTCAAATATTTTAATACTTTGTTTAAGCTTTGCAATCTCTCGCTCCAAATCTTCCTTTTTGTATCGAAGTGCTTCTTCCTTTGTAACGGGTAACATAATCTCATATTAGCATATGAGAAAGTGATTAGGGAGTAGAGATTAACTCGTTAGTTTGTCCCAGAAGGTTTTTTTCTTGAGGTCTTCATCAGTATCTAATTGGCTTTTGCTTCCAGCCATGGCTGATGCACTTATAAACTTACCATCTGGACCTCTTGTAACCCTTTTTTGAGGTACTAATGTTTCATCAGCTGATGAAACCTCTTCTACTACAACAGGCTCTTCTGTCACGGTTGGTTCTTCAGCTACCACTTCAACTTGCTTTGCTTTTTTAGCCTCTTTTTCTAGCTTTTTTTGTTCTGCTAAATCTGCTTGGTATTGTTGTTCTTTTAGATATTCATCAATTGCCTTTTTTAATCCTTTTTCAGAATTTTCTCTAAAAACTACAACTCCATTAACATTTCTGGCAATATGCATAACAGAATCTCCATTTAGTGATAATGATAATTCGTGTTTTTTGTAAATCATATGTTTTTTGTTTTTTTACTTGTTGTAATTATTAACTTTTAATTATTAATTATTAACTGTCTAGACAAATATTGTATCTGTTGTACGGACGACTGACACATTGGTAGGGTTTGCACCAACTACAGAGCTGTCCTGTTCAAATGGCAAAATGTTACCAGCTTGTCTTGCACGAACTCTAATATAAATATCTCCATCAGTTGATGAATGTGTAATTGTGACTGCTTCAGATCCAGGTGTACCAGCTGAACCAGTGGTTTCGTAAGAATCAATAAATGGAACATACCAAAAATCAGAAGTAGTTGTTGCAACTGGTAAACAATTAAATTTAATGTTGTCAGCTGTTGTTTGCCCTGTAATAGCAGGGGAGATTGTTACGTTGTTAGCGTCAACTACTGATGTTACGTAGGCAACAGCATTGCTTCTTGTTACATTCATAACTAAATCTCCAACTCTACTTGCAGTTCCAATACCCACCTCAGTAATATTTGTAGTTGTTGTTCCAGCGTCAGCAGAAACGACTTCAGTATAGGCAAGGTTAAATGTAGTGGTTGCCCATGTTGAAAATCTTAATCTGTATTCTTTTGTCGCAGATACATCAACAAGTCTAATAACTCCTCCTACAGATTTACCAGGGGAATCAGCAGTAATTGTTGCTCCCATAATTGCAGTTACTGCAGCTTGTAACTGCACTGTTCCCGCATATTCAATCTTGTTAATATCTCCACCAGATCCTGTTAATCTAAAGACTGCAATTTTATCTCCTGCTCTGGTATTTGAAACTGTGATTGTTGCTTTGGTAGGAGCAAGACGGACTGTACCGTTATCGTCAACTAATTGAAAGTTGTTGGCATCAGCTGTTAAATAATCAGAAAGTACAACACCTGGAGCACAGAAGAATTTTCCTCCAGCGAAAGTTCCAAATGGTGCCGCTGCAATAGGGGTAACAGCTGTAGCTGATCCATCAATTTCTACAGTTCCAGCTTGTGAACCAGTAAGTGTGTGTGTTGTTGCGTGTGTTGCAAAAGTTCCACGGCAATTTCTAAGGGTAATTATTTTATCTGTTGTATTAATGTTAACTATCGTACCTGTAGCACCAGATGTTTCTTGTGTAACAGTGTCGCCATCTACCAGAGTACCAGTAACAGAACCAGTATAAATTAAACGATAATCTGACCCAATATAAAATTGCCCTTGAAGTCCATCTGTGGCTGTTGTCGCTGTTTCACCTCTTCTAGTAACATATTTTGAATATTGATAAACATCTCCAAGTGTATTTTGATTACAGTCAATAACTATTGAATAGTTTTCTGCAGTTCCGTTTTCATCAATATCAAAAGATCCTCCAGTTGCTAAACCTCCGTGAGTAATAACGGGAGCAGTTCCAAGTGCAGCTGGGCCTGCAGCTGCTGGAGTTCCTGCAGTAACTGTTGCACCAGATGTTCCGCCTGTGACAGATGTGTCAGCGTTTGCAAAATTAGTAATTGGATCACCAATTAAATAATAAGTAATTGTAGGTGTTGTTCCGGGAGTTCCTGACACTGCTGTAATTACACCTTTTTTGTCTGTTCCTGATTTACTTATAACTTCTCCTACAACAAATGTCCCTGTACCAGATGAACCCGTAAAGGTCCAATAACCTGTTTGATTATCCAAATCGTTACCTGTCTGCAAAGGAATAGGATTACGACCTCCGTTAGTCAAGTCCACATTATAATAAGAATATGTTTTAGAATACTGGCGGGCAGCAACTGTAATATAACCCTCATCAGTTTCAACTCCCATTTCTTTTACATTAACTAAAATATCGATGTGACCATCGCCCCACCAATCAGTCGTGTCTTTGTAAGCTGTCAAATTAGCACCGTTTTGGCTAATGTATAAATGAGTGTTTGATTCAATTGTACCAAGAGTATAAATATTGGCCCAAAGTGATTCTCCAGCAGATGCAGTTGAAGTCCATGTTGCTGTGTGAGCATTACAAGTTAATGTTCCAGCATCGTCAAAATCATTGGTCGCAGTATTATCATCAGGCCTTACCCAAAGAATTGAACCTGCGCCTGTTCCTTTAACGTCCAGAAGTGTGCCTGTGTTACCTCCAATTGTAATATCATTTCCGATGTCTCCTGTGACAATTCCACCAGAGTTATTACAAATAATTTTTAAAATTCCTGTATTCGTTCCCGTAGCACGGTCCCAAGAAGCAGTTTTTAAAGCACCGCCTGATAAGTATTCAACAGAAGTTCTATCTATAAACCATGGGTCTTTATCTCCTGCATCAATTATTCCGATTGTGTACTCAGTAGGGGTCTGGGCGCTCATTGGGACACCATCGTCCATTTGTGTTAATTCATCAAATTGATTTTGAAGGGCAGAGTAGAGGGCGTTAACAGTATCAGTTACTGTTGGTGTAACTGTAGTGTCTCTGACTATTCTTTTTTGTCGGTTTTCTGCACCGTAATATACGACCCAGCGTCCGCTTAATATTGTGTCTGCCATAGTTTAAAAATATATACTAACAAAACTTAACTGTTATCAGTTTGCACTACTGAATATAGGCCTGTCAACTGATAATAAGTGTATCAAATGAGTCGGAATTGATACATTTAGTCGCTAAAAGTTGTAGTAGTTCCTAAATTACCAAATGAGGTACGATCTGACTAGTTTACTTGACAAAAACGATAAGATATTGTAAAGTAGGAAGTATGTACCGACAAATTCAGGCTCAACTAACCAACTTGTTAAAAGACAAAAAAAGTCCAATAATTTTAATTTTGGGCATGAGGCAGGTTGGTAAAACTACTTTGGCCACAAATATTGCTGGTAATTTTGAATTTGTTCGCTTTAATTTTGATTTGTTAAGTGACAGAGACGAATTTAATAACCAAAACAGACACGATCTTTTCCTATTTGCTGAAAAATATAAAAATAAAGTTATTATTATAGACGAAATCCAGAAATCTCCAGAAGCCACATCAATCGTAAAACATTTATATGATAACTTTGGACTTAAATTTATCTTGACGGGGTCATCTGAAGTTAAGATTAGAAAAAATCTTGGTGATTCGTTGGCTGGAAGAATTCATGAGGTCAGATTATATCCGCTTTCACTTAAGGAAATTAATCTTCAAAAAGGCTTTTTATGGAATGAAAATGATGAATTTTCAAATTATGAAGAAAATCAGCAAAACCTATTAAAAATATTAACATATGGTTCATTACCAAATTTGTTGAATATTGAAACAGAAAATTACGAAACTTACTTGAAAGATTACACAAATACCATAATTTCAAAAGATGTATTAGAAATTGCGGGTACAAGGAAAAGTACGCAGGTGTATCAGTTGGCAAAATATTTAGCACTTCAAATTGGCCAATTAGTTAATTTTAATGAGCTGTCTGTTAACACAGAGCTATCAAGGGAAAGTATTTATAAATATGTTGATATTTTTGAACAGATGGGAATAATTGTAAGAGCTAAACCAATATCAACAAATGAAAGAGAAGCAATATCTAAGGCAACAAAAATATATTTTACTGACTTAGGTGTTAGAAATAGTTTAGTTAATAATTTTAGTTCTTTTAACGAAAGGCTAGATAAAGGCCAACTACTTGAAAATGCAGTCTTTGTGGGAATTAAAAGAAGTGATGACTATAAAGATATTAATTCTTCATTAGGTTTTTTTAGATCTTCTACTAATAAAGAAATTGATATTGTTAGAAAATTTAAAGATGAGGAAAATTTGTATGAAGTGAAAGTAAGAGATGTAAATAAAAAGAAAAATGTAAAAGTGATTTCACTTCAAAATGCACAAAAATACTTGTATTAAAAACTTAACTTCAAGGTTCCGAACCTGCAAGCTAAGCTAAGTTGACAAAAGAAATAACTCTGATATACTGGAAGTAATGAAAAATCTTACCTACAGTATTCTAAAACTTCCACAGACAGTATTCTCCACACGAGAAATTGCCTTAATCTTAGGCGAGACAAATCATGATATCGTAAAGTCAAAGATAAACTATTATGTTAAAAGGGGTGAAATCGTTGCGCTTAGGCGTGGAATATATTCTAAGGATCCGAAATTTAACGAATTTGAATTAGCAACAAAAATTTATACACCCTCATACGTTAGTTTTGAAACTGTTTTATCTAAACATAATGTAGTTTTTCAGTATGATACTAGAGTTCATGTTGCAAGTTACGTTACCAGAGAAATTGAAATTGGTAATATAAAAATATATTATAAAAAAGTAAAGTTAGATATTTTAAATAACCCGTTAGGGGTTATGTATGAAAACAACTATCCCGAGGCTACAATTGAAAGAGCTTTTCTTGATACAATTTATATATATGGTAAAAGACATTTTGATAATTTGGGACCAATTGATTTTGAAAAATGTGATAGTATGCTTTCGATTTATCAAAATGTTATAACTAAAAAGGATTTAAAATCATATGCTCAACACAAATAAACACAGATCAGTCATGTTAGAAGTTTTAAAATCTATTTTTGAAGATAGCCTTTTGGGTCCCATTTTGGGTTTTAAGGGTGGAACACTACTTTACATCCAACATAAACTTAACCGTTTCAGTGTAGATCTCGATTTTGACCTCCTTGATTCCAAAAAAGAGGCACTTGTACTTCCTCGACTTGAAAAGATACTTAAAAAGATTGGCTCAGTAGAAGAATTGACAAACAAAAGATATACACTATTTGCTTTGCTTAACTATGAGAAAGGTCAGAGAAATTTAAAAATCGAGATTAGTAAGCGAAATTTGGGAAGTAAATACAAGGTGTCAAATTATTTAGGAATTTCGATTCAAACAATGGTGAAGGAGGATATTTTTGCTAATAAATTAATTGCGTTAACAACCAGAAAAGAACCTGTCAATAGAGATGTTTTTGATACTTGGTTTTTGTTTAAAAACCACTTTGATATAAATTGGGATATGGTTGAAAAAAGAAGTTTATTAAGTAAAGAAGAATATCTAAAAAAATGTATTAAATGTCTAGAAGATTGGCCTCTTAAATATATACTTAACGGTTTAGGTGAACTTGTTGACAACAAAACAAAGGATTGGATTAAAAAAAGTTTAATTAAAGATACGATTTTTTTATTGAAACTTCAGCAAGCCGAATTCAAGGATTGAGGACTGAAGAACTAGAGTTTGATGAATCGGGATTAATTTTAGGTAAAACGACACTATTTTTTTGTGGTGGTATTAAAAAATTTGCAATTCCTGCAAATATGTAAAAAATCATAGGGATTACAAGCATTGCTCCTCCATAAGAAATAGCCAGAGTCCAAAGAAGGGGAGTAATTGTTGCTCCGGTTGCAAGTTGTTGAAATGCATAAATCTCTGCAATAAAGGTTAAAAATGAGGATATACCTAACTTTACAAAATATTGCCTTTCCATTACAGATAAAATTAAAGTAACAGATAACATAATTGCAACAGAACGTACAATAACTGCAACAAATGTCATCGGGTAAAGCGCAAAATAAGTTTTATCTAAAAAGGTAAGTGGACTAAATATGCCAGTTAAACTTAGCTTGCCTGCGAAGTAGTCCAAAATATAGGCAAGTAAAAAGAGTAATGCACAAATTACAAATGTTATTTCCTTTTTAATCATATTGTTAGATTCAATATATATTATGTATAGAACTTTGTCTACTTGACAAATACTATACTAAAAGATATACTTTCAGTATAATGCGGTTATATAAAAGGAAGGTCTTTAATAAAATCGAGCCATATATAGGGGATGAAACTGTAATTGTGCTTCATGGTGCTAGACAGGTGGGTAAAACTCACATTTTGTATTATTTGCGTGAGTGGCTAAACAAAAGAGACAAAAAGAATTTTTACTATGATCTTGAATACCCTGAATTATTAGAGTTTTTTAATAAGGGGGTAGATTCACTGATCTCTAAAATTACTGATGAGGGATATCAAAAAGGCGAAGAATGTTACGTAATGATAGACGAGATACAGTATTTAGATAATCCGAGTTCATTTTTAAAAATTATTGCTGATCATCATAAAAATATTCACCTTATTGTTTCTGGTTCATCAACTTTTGAAATAAAATCGAAATTTAAAAATTCATTAGCGGGTAGAACCGTTTCATTCGAAGTCTATCCACTAGATTTCGAAGAATACATAGAGTTTATTGACGAAAATATAAAAATATCAGATTCGTTGTCTGAAATTACTATAGAAAAATTAAAAGGTTTGTATCTTAAATTTATAAAATATGGTGGATATCCTAAAGTTGTGCTTGAAAATAATGAAGAGAAGAAAAAACAGCTATTAGTTCAGTTAATTGATACATATATAAGAAAAGACATAAAAGATCTTGCAAATATTAGCGATATTAGAAAATTTAACAATATGTTAAAGGTTTTAGCTTCACAATCGGGGCAATTACTTGATATGCAGTCGTTATCTCGTGAAATTGAAATATCTTTAATTACGCTCAAGAAATATATTTCAATACTGGAAGAAACTTATGTTATTAAACTTGTTTCACCATATAGTAAGAGTGCGAGTGTGGAAATAACTAAAAGTCCAAAGATATTTTTTTACGACAGTGGTCTGCAGTCTATTTTATGGCTGAATAACTTTCAAGATGTTGTGTTGGGTTCTGTTTTTGAAACAAATATTTTTGGAGAATTGACAAAAGTATTTGACAGACGTGATATAGCATTTTGGAGAACTAAAACTCACATGGAAATTGATTTTGTAATTGAAAAAAATATAGACCCATATTTACCAATCGAAGTAAAATTAAATTTTGGCAATTTTAATCAAAGAGCTATAAATACTTTCAATAAAAAATATAAGTTAAATAATTGGAAATTAATTGGATTAAATGGTCAGAAAACGAATAATAATTATATTTTTCCATGGGAGATTAATAAGCTGGTATAATTAAATTATGTATATTTGGCAGGTTGGAATTTTGGCATTACCTCAGCAATTGAAGGAGCTCCTAATATCTCACTTGGTGTAGTTTTGGGGAGTAATATTGCAAACACTGCCTTAATTGTAGGTTTAGTTGCCTTAATAATAGACAAAATAAATGTTCATGGAGATTATTTGAAGCGTGATGTCTTTGTTGCTTTAGTAGCTGGACTTTTACCTCTTGGATTAATGGCAGATGGAATTTTAGGTCGCGTAGATGGATTAATTCTTCTTTTTGGGTATGCAACCTACACTGCAGGTTTTTTCAAAGAAAAGTTTTCAGAAATTACCAATGAACATGATAGAGAAAGCTTTTATTACAAATTTTTACGGGAAATGAACCATATTAATTTTGATGTTACTAAAGAATATGCAAAGTTATTCATAAGCCTTGCTTTAATGCTTTTTTCTTCACAGATGATAATTAGTGCATCTCAAGAGTTGGCAGTAGCAATTGGTATCCCTATCTTTGTGGTTGGATTGATAATTTTAGCGATAGGGACATCTCTTCCTGAACTTGTATTTTCACTAAAAAGTATAAAAGGGGGAGAGCCAAAAATGTTTTTTGGCAATTTATTAGGTTCAACTATTGCTAACTCAACATTAATCGTAGGACTAACTACTGTCATTCATCCAATTGAAATAACTTCATTTGCTGACTATAGAAACGCAATCATTGCTTTTGTGGTTATCTTTTTAACTTTCTGAGTATTCATTAGAACCAAACACAGATTAGATAGGCTAGAGGGCTTAGTTTTAGTAATAATGTACTTAATTTTTGTCGTGATTGAATTCGAGTTTTAGTTAAGCAGTAGTATCTTCAATTAACGCAACTGTCGTTGTATAACCAGTTGAAGTTAAAGTACCAACAGTTGATGCTGGATAATATTTAGTAAATCCATCTGAAGATTTTCTAACCCTTATATATATCCCTACATTACCTGAATATTCCACATATTCAGTAGCTATACCACTAGCGTTAGTATCCTCATTCATAAGTTGCACATCTGTATCGTCCCTATAAACTGCAGTTTGTGCATTTACAATTATATTATTATTTTTATCAACAACAGTAATAGTTACAGGTACAATCTCCAAAGGATACAAATTATCAGTTTGAGAGGCGAGAGTAGAGGTTGTTGCAATTCTTATATAGGTTAGTAAATTTGTTGTCGAAGTTGTTGCACAAACTATCCTGTATTTTAATTTAAATCCTGTTGAAGCAGATATTGTTTCACCTGATAAATTTGTAGCAGTTAAATCTTTCCATGTTCCACCATAACCACCACCTGTATCAATTTGATAATAAATATTATGGTTGCCCCATGTTGGGCCCGATGAATAGGTGACATTTGTTCCTGTAACAATTGGTGCAGTGTTTGTCAGGGCTGTACATCCTTTAACAAAATATCCTTGTTCAATTATAATTTCATCGTTTATGTTTGGCATATATAAATTTCCTGCAGAAGTAAAAACAGGATTACCAGCTACATAAGTAACTAAACTTGTTGTTTCTGTTGTGGGCTCATTCATTGAAAGAACTACTCGCCCAGCGGTATCAGAGGTAAATGCATCCCAAAAATGAGTTCCATAGACAGATACTTGTCCTGTTGTTGTATTTGTTCCACCACAGTTTTTAATAACAGAGTTTAAATCTGCTACTGTTATGGTGTCTCCCATGTCACCATAAACATGTTCATAGGTCATATTTTTGTCAGAGTTAATTGTGGAAATTGCGCCTGTTCTTGTTGGTGTCATATAAATTCTTTGAAGTTTAACTGTGTCGTTATTTCCTGCTGAAACAAAAATATATGCAGGGTTGTTTGCTGATCCACCCGATAGAGCTGTTGTCCTGCTACCAACGTTTCTAAGTTTAATGTTTGACGATTGTCCAACATTAAATATTCCTAGGTACGGATGCACATTTGCAATTGTACCTAAAAGCCCAAAAGTTACCCCATCAACTAAAATATTGTCAGATGAAGCTAGTATGTAAATTGTATAAATTCCAGTTGTATTTGTGGTACTAACATATCTGTCACAATGGTCGAAGTCGTTTATTGTACAGTCAAATGATGAGGTGATTTGGAGCGAGGAGTTAAAGGAATAACAGTTATTTAAAGTAATATTACGAGATTGGGTAATCTGAAAACTCATTCCTGTTGATCTCGCAAAAGTGATAATTCCACTTTTAGTGTTACTAACTGTAATATCTTTACAATATAAAATTTCAAAAGCATGATCTGTTGTACCTGCTGAAAATCTTTGGAAATCACAATTTGCTATTGTTCCTCCGGCGAAACAAGAAGTTGCGTTAAAGGTTCGTTGGTCGATTGACTGTGATGTTGAAGTCCCAAAATTATTAATATCTAAAGCAGTTGCCACCTCAGATAATAACAAATAATCAAAAGTGGAGGAGTTATGCGTACGAATCAAGTATGGCTGGACAAAGCTTAAATACCAATCTGTTGCAAAATATTCCATATCAATAGCACCGGCTGATGTTGTGACAAAGTCTGGTCTTGTTCCAGCTGTTGCACTTGGAATAGTATTTGTTGCCCTAGCTGCTGTTGTGCATTGTCTGCCTAAAATGTTTGGTATTCTTACCTTACATCCCGATGCTGGTACATATCCAACTGTCGTTGTTCCATTATGCCCGATTCTAATATTTCCATTTGTTTCCATGCAGACAAACTTACTTCTTGCATCAGTTCCTAAATTTGTGGTTGTCATTCCACCTGCATATAATGATGGATAATATTCATAAACATTACTACCAGAAGATGTTTCAATCCAAACACCTGGAACATAGGCAGTAGAACTGCCGTTTGTAGGGATTTGGATAAGTTGGTTTGCAGCACCTGATGTATTAGAAAGATAGAACCAAGTCCCTCTTGTTTGGAATTTTCCCAACCTCGGGACAGTTATAGCAATCGATTGATCATGAACGACTTCAATCCAACCAGCAACATCAGCCCCACCTGCAGTAGCAGCACCAGCACCACTAAATGTTAAAGCTCCAGCACTAAATGTACCACCTGTGACTTCTCTGAGCTTTATAAACCCTGTAGCCCCAATTGTTGCAGATGGGGTAGCAGTTAAATTTGACCAAAAACCTAAAAAGTAACCTGAAACACCACCCTGACTAACTGTATCTCCTATTGCAGGTGTTCCGCTTCCACCTGTAATTGCAAGCCATCGCACACTTGTTGCATCTATATAATATCCTCCACCTAAAGTTGCAGAAATAGTAACAGCACCCAAGCTACCTGTCATTGAAGCAGGAGAGTTCGCATGCCATCTTGTGTCCGTCCTGACTGTTAGGACCCCACCGTTACATGTCCATGTTTCGCCGGCAGTTCTTGCCGTGCCTCCATCCAAGAAAGTATCTGTAGTTATTGTGGCCATATTCCTATTTCATTAAAGCATTAGCTTTTGATATTTCTAACTGCTTTTTTAACAAGTTCGTCTAAGTCTAATTCGCTTTTGACAATGTATTCAATAGCTCCAATATGCATCTCTTCATCATTGGGTAAGTTTGATGCAACAATTACAGGAATTGTATTCACTCTCTCGTCTGATTTAACTTTTCTTAAAAACTCATAGCCATCAATACCAGGAAGTAAAATGTCTAAAATTATTACATTTGGAATCCATTTTTTAAGAAGTTCTAAACCTTCCTCTGCAGTTCTGACTGCTCTGACTGTAAATTTATATTCTTCAAATTTATATAGCATTGCCTTTGATATAAATTTGTCATCCTCTATAATTAAAACCTTTTTTTTCATATGATTAATAATTTATAATAATGGAATTTGAAAGGAAACGGAAGCACCTTTCTTAACTTCATTAAATTTTATATTGCCACCATGAGCTTTAATTATTAATTTACAAAGATAAAGCCCAAGTCCAGCGCCTTCAGTATCTTTAATTTTGGAATTTGTTGCCCTTGAAAACTTTTGAAAAAGAGAACCTAATTCGTTTTTAGGAATACCAATTCCATTATCAGTAATTTTTACTGAAAAATATTTACCTTGTTTAACAAAATCTATGTTTATTATGCTGTTTTGGTGACTGTATTTAAATGAGTTATGCAAAAGGTTTAGCATTACCTGTCTCATTAGTTTTTGATCAACTAATACTTTTGAAGGAAAATTACTAGAAACATTTATCATACATTTTATTTTCTTATTTCTAAAATTTGTTTTAATTTCCTTGATAACACTATTGGTAATCACTATCATTGAAGTTGGTGACGGGTTAATAGGTAAACTGTTTGATTCTAGTTTTGAGATACTAAGAAGTGTGCCTATTAATTCAATCATTCTTTTTGCAGATAGGTGAGTATCTTTTAATATTCTTTCTTGTTTTTTTGTTAAACTGCCAGCAGACTTAGATAGTAAGATTTCACTAAACCACTTAATTGCTGTAACAGGGGTTCTAATTTGATGTGAAGCCAGAGAAATAAAATCCCTTTTGAGACTCTCAAGCTCGTTTATTTTTTTGACAGCTTTACCAATTAGAATATTACCTATATTTATTCCCACCCATATTGATATTGTTGCTGTAACAATAAATAAAATAATACTCATTTTTAAATCACCCAGATAGCTTTTTAGGATAGTTGACTTTTCTTGCCCCACTATTACATATGGTCCACCGTCTGATGTCTCAATCTTTTTATAATAATATATTCTTAAAATACCATCTGTTCCTGCAGTTTCAAAAACACCTTCGTTGCTAGTTAATTTAACCGAAAGTTGGTCATTAGAAAAGTTTTTACCTACCCATTTTTCAGGTTCGGGGTTTCGAGTTAGAATTGTTCCAGACCTATCAACTATAAAAACTGTCATTTTTTCGTCGATACCAATATCAGAAACTAAATTATTAAGCCAACTAAGATTTAAAGTCGCATATATAATACCTGTAGAAGAGATAGGATAACCAAAATTTATACTGGATTGGTTTGTAATTTTACTTATGACATATTCACCGATTGTAAATGAATTTGTTTTTAAAGTTTGGTTAAAAAAATATCGATCAGATAAATTTACTTGACTCTGAGGTGTTATGGCAGAGCATTTAACATTTCCCTGTAAGTCTACAACTCCAAAGTTTCCATATCGCTGATATTTTTTGAGTAAATCAGACAGGTAATTAGAACACAATTTTGGAGTTTGGCGTATCTCAGGAGAGATAGAAAGTGATATTAAAAGCTGTCTTACTCCTTCAACTATCTGTTCGTTTTCTGAAGCTACTAAATAAGTAACATTTTTAAGTTGATTTACCTTAATTTCCTGTAACCTATTAAATTGCAGATTAAATATATAGGTCAATAAAATTATAAAAGGTATCAAGATTGATAATGTTAGTAAGACAATTCGAAGCCGTATGTTTGATAAATCAGTTTTATTTATCTCCATTTTGTTTAGGCTATAGTATCAGATGGTAAGGTTACAGTAAGTGAATAACCAGTTGAAGTAATTGTTCCAGTTGTAGAAACTGGAATATATTTTGTTTCTCCTGTTGACGACTTTCTTATTCTTACATAAATTGGGGTACTTACTGTGTAATTAAAACTTTGTGTTGCAACACCATTTGAGGCTGTTCCTGTTGTTCCGCCTCCAACACCTGTTGAGGTAAAAGCAACACCTACAGTATTACTTGCAGCTCCGATTAAAGTAAAATCAGTATCCCCAACATTTACAATTGTATATTTAACTCCGATAACAAATGCTCCTGTTGTTACTGTTTGGGTATCCTCATTCATGAGTTCTACATCATCACTTGTTCTGAAGATTGCAACTTGGGCAGTTGGTACAGGGTTTGTACTGGCATCAATTACTGTTACAGTTAGGTTAACAGAATTATTAACAATAGTCGATGAACCGTTCGACTCTCTGATTGTTGGGACGTCACCACCGTTTGAAACATTAATTGTTATAGCCCCTCCTGAAGCGTTATAGACATCTGCTTTGGCAGAATATATATAGTGGGTTTCTGAACCTGTTGAAGTTAAATCAACCTTCGGAGTACCTGCAATGGCAAAAGCTTTTGTAGTATGGAATGAAAGCGATGTTGTTGTCTGAGCGTTTATATAGTACATTGTTCCATCTGTTAACCCCATTGTGACAGAACCTCCTTGATCTTGATAATAAATTGCATCACCGGAAGCATATCCATGAATTGCGTCAACTGTCACAATATCTGTTCCCGAAACTACTCCAGTCCCAGTATTAAAACTTCTTTTGGCAACTCCACCTCCAGAAAATTGATGATTACTAAATGTATAAGTTCCTGTTGCCGATATCCTAATTGAATGTCCAATGTCGCCATCGTGATTGTTTATAAAAGTTAAGTTAGTTAGCCCGTCACCTTCAGCTGCAGAAGTTATGGCAACCGCTCCTTGATTTGTAGTTGCTCTGGTATCGCGGATGGTTGAAGATGTTATATCTGCACCATTTAATACAATTTCTGAGCAATTATTAAAGATAAGTGTAGTAAATGTATAAACAGATCTTAAAGTAACTGTTGCACCTACAATAGTGGATCCTGAAAAGTCCCATGTTGCAGACGCTGAGGCACTAGCATTAAATCTCCAGTAGTAAGGAGTTCCACCAGTAAACAAACAGCTAGTAAATTTAATTGTATCTCCCGATTGACCGTTAAAATCAAAACCTACTTGGTCATCATCAACATGCCACTGGGTAGTTTGTGAGGATGAACTTGCGCGAGTAGGGAATTGAAAACCTTTTAGATCACAAATAATATGTAAATCGTCTCCACCGCCAAATTGTGTTGGATGCCAAATATCTGCAACATCACCATTAACATCCCAAATAGGAAATAGATTTGTTCCATTAACTAAAGCTGCAGCAGCCTGCTGAAATGTAAGCGGGGAAGCAGAAGTTCCACCAGCTAATATTTGATTACCGGATTTTATTAAAAGTGACCAAGCACAGACAGTCGCTCCGAACGGAGCAGAGGCTGTTCCTAAAAATGTATCGACACCTTGTGCGCTAAGTGCTCCATGTTTTGCCCAAGCGGTATTTATGGTTTGGGTTGGTTGAATTGCAATTACTTTTCTTTTAGCGCTATTTTGGTCGGCCGCATCTTTTGCTCCACATATCCAAGTTTTTCTTGGATTATCTGTTGTAAATATTGTTTTTATTTCAAGTCCACAAACACCCCACTGTGCAGATGTTATAGTATCTCCCGGAGTTCTATCTTGTGTTAAGTTTTGGAAACCAGTGTGCATGGCCTGAGCTGGTGTTGCAGCAGTAGTGTCTGAAAGTTCTGTATAACCTGCAAGTGGCGCTCCAGCATTTGCAGCTCCTACACCGACAGTATAAAAAGAAGCATTATAGGCCGATCCATAAGCTGCCAGAGTAGTTAAAGGTTGTGCCGAATTACCTGTTGCCACTGTTTGTTGAACCATACCATCGCTTGTTGTTGTATCTACATTATTAAATTCACTTAGTGACCAAACTGCACCTGTTTGTGTTGTGCCCCCAAAAGCAATATCAAGCGTCCCTGTATAATCGGCGCCGGGTACACAACTCCAAACTGAAACACGATTTAAGTTGGTATTAAATAAAGTGGTTGAACGGCTGGTAAATGTTGGAGCTCCACCGCCAGTTGCTGTGATCGCGCTGACTGCCGTTGCAGATGTTCCGTGCGAATTTTCAACAGACATTAAGTATAATTTTCCTGCTTTCATTACTGCAGAGGCAGTTGTATAGCTAGTTGCATCAGTTGATGATGAGTTGGCGAGGATATGACGGGGTGTAATACCTGGATTCATAAGTGTGATAGCAGTACCTTTATGCAAATCGTAAAATCCCAAATCGATGAAATCTCGAGGAAGCTGTAATAATAATGATGTTAATAAATACCCACTTGACCAGTCGGGAATACCTAAAGTTCTAAGTGAATCATTTAACGAAACAGAGGCAACAAATTCACCACCAGTGTGTTGAAGAAGGTTGTTGGCTGTACCTGCAACAGGTATTGCTTGGTAAGATAAATGATAAGGATTAAGACCTGAGTCGGCAAGCCCAGTTGAAGCTCCTCTTAAAAGTGATCTTCCATCTTTAAGTGATTGGTCGAGAATTGGAGCATTGGTTGTCCAAGTAGCAGTAACCCTGCGTCTTATATAGTAGTAACTTGTGCCTTCACTGTTAATTGCTGTTGTCGCCCAATCTGTTGGTGGAGTAAAAGTAATATGCCCTTGTCCTGTTACTTGCCAAAGGGCAGTCCAGCTGGCAACATTAGGACGTACTACAACTGTTAAAGTCGTCCATGCACCATTCCAATATTCCCATACACCTGTTGGTGTACCTCCGGATGTACCTGCACGAGAAATATCAAAACAAGCTGAATTAAAAGTTGTTAAAGAACCAAAATAAACAATTGCTCCAACTGCATTTGTGATTGCTACTTCACCTGCATTTGAATTGAGTTCTACGGCACATGATCCCCACTGTGCAGAAGTAATTGTTTCGTCAGCTGTTGTATCATTTCCTACAAACCAATCTGTTTGTAATGCCTGTGCTGGGGTTGCTGCATTGGTATCTGAAAGTTCAGTAAAATTTGTCCCTGCAGTACCTGTGCTTGTTGAACCTACACCATGTGCGGCAAAAGTGGCATTATCAGTTGAACTAAAAGCTGCTAAAGTTGCAAGTGGAGTTGTTGAACTTCCAGTACCCACAACTTGCTGAATTATACCGTCATTTGTTGTTGTATCTACATTTCTAAATTCATTTAAAGACCAGACACACCCAGTTTGAGTCGTTGCACCAAAACTTATTGTTAATACTCCTGTAAAATCGGCAGTCGGAACAGCTGACCAGATAGATGTACGGTTTAAAGTACCATTAAAGTTTGTAGTTGATCTTGAAGTAAATGTCGGTCCACCACCGGTAATTGAAGATACTGCAGTCGCTGATGTGGCATGTGAATTTTCTATAGATAGTAAATATAGACATCCAGTTCTGTAGACTGTTGAAGCCATAGCATATGAGGTTGCATCAGTTGATGATGATGAAGCCAAGACATTTCTTGCAGTAATAGAATAACCATCTTCGTTTAGTGCTGCTGTAACATCTGTATATGTTGTGGTGCCATCAAAATGCCATGCTTTATCCCAGTCATTGCCTAACATAAAAATACTATTAGTTGTAGCTAAGGTCCAAGTTGTATCTGGTGCAACTAGTGTTGTTCCACCTAGTGGCCCTGCATAAAGAGTGTGGTCTGTACTTGTTTGATCAACACGTCCAGGTTCATATGTGTTATTTCCATCATCTGGAACTAATACTTTAACTGCGCGGATAGGGGAAACTGCAGCACCAAAACAGCGATAGGTTGCGGTGCTTACTGCGGATTTAAAATATTGCCACCAGACACCAAGCCCAGCAGTTCCAACGTCGCCTGCATATAGTACTTGTCCATACCCCGGCATTGGTTCAATTCCAATTCCAGCATCCGATGCTGCTCCAAAAAGCATAAGTCCATTTACTGTGCTGTCAAGAGTTTGATCAATCAGGGCTCCACCGCCAATTACATCCGAGTCAATAGTAGTAATAGCACTTGTTGGAGCGGTCGACGTATGTGCTCCCCGCACTGAAACAACAATTATATTATAAACAGCAGATGTTAAAGTAAAAGATGGTGGGGACTCAGTACTCGTGGTTGCTCTTTTGTACCATGCACCGACCCAGCTAGTAGTATTTGCTCCTGACGAAAGGGCTGTAAATCCCGATCCTGTCATAGTCAGTGCCCCCGTTGCTGCTTTTGCTGCCAAAACAATAATCATATCGTTGGCTTGGTGAACAGGCATATCACAATCACCAGTTGCAGCAGCTGCAACTGTTCCTTCTGTAATTGCATAATCATTTACCCATGCCATATATTATTTTTTTCCTTTCATTAATTTTTTAACAAAGTTATCAAAATCTGAAACGAAGTCTTTGTCTTGTGCTATTTTATATTTTTTATATTCTTTTAAAACTAATTCCTCTGCAACTTTATGACTAATATTACCAGCGTTATTTAATATTTCATATTCACTAAATTTTAAAAATGCGTTAAGTTTTGTTATCCAATCTTTCATTGTCATAGCTTTTTGTCGTGCTGTTTGCATTTCTGCATAATCTAAATACATATTTCCAATTCTATCTAGGTGTTCAAGCTCTTTTTTATTAAGATAATTTTTAGCAATAATTACATCGCTTGGCAATATTTTTCCAATTGGCGATTTTCTCCAAGAAGTGAGTCCCATTTTTTCTTTTTTACTGCTTGCTCGCTCTGTTATTATTTCTGCTGCAGTTTGACCTGTAATTGCAAAATGTAGTTTATTTTGAACAGTTGCAAAAAAATCTTTGCTTTCAGGTGTATTTGGGGAATAATCAACACTTGTTGCATAGATATCAGTAATTTTTTGGTAGATTCTTCGTTCACTGGTCCTGATATCTTTTATCTCTTCATAGAGATCTTCAAAATACATTGTGCTAAATCTTGAACCATATTTCATGCGATACGAATCTAATGCATAGCCCTTTTGAATATAACTTTTTAAAGTATTGGTGGCCCATTGACGAAATTCAGTGCCCTTTACCGAATTTACACGATAGCCAACGGCAATTATTACCTCTAGTCTGTAAAAAGTTACAAGACGATTTATTTGTCGACCTCCTTCGTTTTGAACTACCGAGAATTCCTCGGCAGTTGAATTTTTATCTGCTTCATTTTCTTTAAAAATATTTTTAATATGAAGCGAAACATTATCAGCTGAACATCCAAAAAGTTCTGCTATCTGTTTTTGAGACAACCACATGTTTTCATCAACATATTTAACCTCTACATTTACTGAACCATCGGATGACTGGTAAAAAGCAATTTGATTATCTGGTAGTTTTTTCATAATTTTAATTTCAAGCTTTGCTTATGGCGTTAGCTGAATCTCATTTTATTCATCTATTTATTGTATACTGAATTAATGCCCAAAAAAAGTGTCCTGATTATAATTTTTGCAATTCTTGTGTCTTCTTTTTTGACTTTTTATAAAACATCTAAAGTTTATGCATTATCTTGTTCTGTTAGTATGAGCCCAACAGTTATTGCCTCGGGTACGACGACGAATGTTAATTTTCAGATAACAAATAATGGTCCTGAAAGTGTTAATAATGTAAGAGTTGAAAGTAGTGATTCTGGAACTTTTCAGATAAGCGGTGGAAACGCAGACGGATGGGATAGTAACGCAAATGAATTACAAGTAAATTTTTACACAGGTGTGATATCAAGTGGTGGCACTGCAAATTTTAATGTTTCAATTAATACACTAACTGCTTCTGACGGGGTTAATATGACTGCTCTTGTTTCAACTGATGGAAACGAATACATAAGTTGTGGCAGTAGTAGCCTTTCAACAGGTGAGGCTCCATCAATTTCAAATGTTTCATTATCTGTTAGTTCAACCCAAGCTATAATTACTTGGAATACATCAAGTGCAGTAGCAGGAAATGTTAATTATGGGACAACTAGCGGATATGGAAGTAGTTCTTCTACTGCAAGTAGTACATCACATTCAGCAACACTTTCAAGTTTAATTCCTGCTACAGAATATCATTATCAAATTCAAGCGCTTGGTGGAATAACAACTAACACAAGCGATGCTACATTTACAACAGGTGCTGCGGGAGTAACAACTACAGTAACTACAACTGTTACAAATACTGTGACGAACACAGTTACAAATACCACTACAAATACAATAACTTTAAAAGATACTACACCCCCAACTGTTAGGTTTTTGGATGAATTAAAAAAGATATATGAAGAAGCGCCGTTGGTGAATATTAAAGCTACAGATGGATCAGGTATTGCAAGACTTGAATATACAATTGATGGTTCAAATTATCTACCAATTGATATTGAAGATAATTTTGGCAATAAAACAATTACTACAAGTTTTATACCTGATGTTACAGAAGATGGAGACTATACCTTAATAGTACGTGCTACTGATACTTCTGGAAACAAACTAAATTCTAAAAAAATTGACTTTACAATTGATAGACTTCCACCTCGAGTAGGACCTCTAACAGTCATGGCTGGGCCATTATTAATAAATACTAATTCTTCCGGCATTACGGACCTTTTGGCTGGTGTTGAGTATAAATTTATAGTTAGTTCAGCAGGAGGGCCGAATAAAATTAGTATGACCTGCAATGACACTGTTTATGATTTTTATAAAAATATTGAAACAGGAGTTTGGACTAGTAAAATAAAATTTAGTAAATCTCAAAAATGTGAACCAATATTTAATGCAATTGATGGAGCAGGAAACACTCAAACAGTTAAGAATGAAGAATTAATAATTAATAATTTAGGGCAAGCGAAAAACAGCACAATAACAACTTACTGGTATGATGATTTTGAAAAGAAATTTGTAGTTTGGGATGCAATGCCATATGGCCAAATTAATCCAATTGTTACAAACGAGTCAGGTGGGTATTCTTTTCTTCTACCCAAAGGTAAATATTATTTAGAAGCAAAAGCCGTTGGAAAACGAACAAGTGTGTCAAATATAATTACAACTTCTGAAACGGTCATGGTAAATGACGACTGGGATTTGCAAGAGGTGTGGAAGTTCTGGCAACCAAAACAGGAAAAAATTCTTAATTTAAATAAAGTTGGAGATAATATATGGAGAGATACAAACTTTACCTTACCTAGTTTAACTTTAGAAAACTTAAATACAATTAACTTACGTGGTAGGTTTTCAGTTGTAGGCCTACTTTCTTCTTGGTCTGTGGGAACAAATGATTATTTAAAAGAACTTGATAAATTAAATTTACAGAAAATTAATATCTACCCAATACTTATTCAGGAATCAAAATCTACTGCGAATTCCCTAAAAAGAAGAGGGGGATATGAAAATACAATCTATGCTGATATTGATGGTGAGATTTTACTAGAATCAGATATCGTCGGCATGCCTACTACATGGATTGTTGATAGGTTTGGTAAGGTAATTAAATCTAAAGTGGGGGAAATTACAACAGAATCCGTGCTTGAGATACTGAATAGTAAAGACTAAACAGTGATTATTCTTACAAAATGCTTTCGTATCATATCACTTGACTTTGCGTATCATTATGATACGATAATTATATGAATGATATAAATCTTAACAATAGACAGGCTCAAATACTTGAAATTGTTGCGTTGGATGGCTTTTCTCGTGATGAAATATCTCAAAAACTAGTGCTTGATAGACAAATTACCAAAATAACTTTAATTAGAGATTTAAATTATTTAATTAAAGCTGGAAAATTAAAAACTGAGGGGATAGGAAGAGGAATAAAATATAAATCTAACGAGCGGAAAATATTAAGAGTTATTAATAGTGATAAATATTTTGCCGAAAATTCTGCTACTAGAAAAAATATAAAGTCAATTTTTAATTTTAAAGTATTTAATGAATTAAATAAACTTTTTGACGATGTTGAAAAGAAAAAAATAGAAAATAATTTAATTAATTTGAGTAGTGTCAAAAGTAAATTAGACCCATCACTCTTTAAAAGGGAGATAGAAAGATTTACTGTTGAGTTTGCCTGGAAGTCATCAAAAATTGAAGGTAATACTTATACACTACTTGAAACAGAATCTTTAATAAAAAATGCAAAAGAGGCGGTTGGCAGGTCAAAGTACGAATCAGAAATGATTCTAAATCACAAAAAAGCAATTGATTTCATATTGGACAACTCTAATTCTTTTAAAAAATTAACTATAGAAAAAGTAATTGAATTACACAGTATTTTAATTAAGAATTTGGAAGTTACAGAAGGAATAAGAAACGGTGCAGTCGCAATTACAGGCACAGATTATGTCCCTATGTCTGATAATGTAGATTTAAAAAATGCTTTATTGAAAATGATTGACTGCATAAATAAATCAGATTTTCCTTTAGAAAAAGCATTAATTGCACTAAGCATGGTTACATATATTCAAGCCTTTTTTGATGGCAATAAAAGAACTGCCAGAACTTTGGCAAATGCAATTTTATTAAGTAATGACTATTTGCCCCTATCATATAGGGATATTGATGAGATTGATTATATTAAAAATATGATTTTGTTTTATGAGCAGAGTACACTTTTTGGAATCAAGAAGATGCTGACTAATCAGTTTGAATTTACTCAAAAGAATTATTTTAAGATTTAAATAGTTCAAACTGACTATTATTCAAATGGCTTAAAAGTAGTATAGTTAATTATACCTGCCAATGTGGATTATATTTGCCCTAGAAAACCTCTATTTTGCCTTGCATATATTTGCAGGATTAACTCTGTTTGCCGTCGCCTGGCTTTACTTTGATGCTTGGAAAGCCTTGAAAACTAATAGAGAAGTCTGGAAAATATTTGCCTTTATCATTTTAGGTATATCATTCTTACTTCGCGGTATGGATATGCGAGGTATTGAGGCACTTCAAAATGTCGATCTTTATTTAAGAGTTTTTGGTTATTTATTGCTAACAATTGGGTTACTCATAGATCCGTTACAGCCTCGTCCAAAAGAAGAATCTAGAGCTTTCTTGTTGCCACTATTTGTTCCGTTTTTCTTTCTCCCGCCTGTGTTGTCTGTCATTGTGGCGGTTTTGTACCTACGAAGAGCAAGTATTGGCTTAGAAAGGCATATTTATCCACCTAGTATATCCTTCTTTTTGTTTTCCGTTTATGAATTGATTTTTAGTCTTAATAATTTCAGAGTTACAACAAACCTTAATTTGTTTAATTTACTTGCACCATTTGGACCTGTTTGGATATTGGAAATTACTATATTGTTTTTTGCAATTCTATTCTTGGGTCGTTGGGTATTTAGATATTTATTAAAACAGTTCCAGTCACAGCTCTTTATGGTCATGATGGGGTTAGTTTTATCTATCTATTTAATCGTTACAGTAGGCTTTACAGGACTACTTTTGAATAACTTAAAATCACAAATTTTACAGGAGCTTTCATCTCAAGCAAAAGTATTAGAATTTGCATTTAATGCCAAAAAAAGTGAACTTCTATCAGATGCAAAGCTAATTGCAAATATAGTAAAAAATGATGCAACAGTACCACAATTGACACATGATAGTCTGGTAATCTTTGATAAAGATGGGATAGTAACATATAGAGCCGAAGATCCTGAAAGAAAAGGCGATTCAATATCTGGTGACTTACTAGTCAAACAGGTTTTAGCAGCAAAGGAAAGCTCAAATATAATTGTAAAAGACGGAGTAGTAGCACCAACTGTAATGGTTGTCTCTGGCTCTCCAATCGTCACAGACGGCAAAATAAGCGGTGGAGTTATGGTAGAATTGATAGCAGTTATCTTGAAGGCTTTAGTAAGCTTACAGGGCTTAAGTCTGCAGTTTATGGCAACAACATATTAAGTGCAGGTGGAACTGTTGGAATTGTCGAATCAAATAAAGAAGTCAAAGAAATAGTTTTACGTAAAGGCGAATTAATACAGCTTGAAAATAGATGGTTAAATACCCAATTTTTATCAGTTTACTCTCCACTTAAGGATGTTGACGGAAATCCTGTTGGAATGTTTTTTGTAGGTAGGCCTCAGGTGGAAGTGCTAAGTCTTGCAAGTAAAACCTTAGAGTCAATATTTTTAGGCACAATAATATTACTTTTATTATCTATGATACCTGCAAAATTGATTGCAACCAGTATTACAAAACAAATCAAATGACTAAAGACAAAGTTATATTTAGTATAGGAATTTTTATAAGTCTAATTGTTATTGGAACAAGTGGATTTTTGTATTATAAAAAACAGTTAATAATTAATAGTGAAAAATTAATAATTGTAACAAAACCAACACAAATACCAGAACCGACAAAAACTCCAGAAGTTAACTATAAAAATACAGAGATTCAAGTTTTAAACGGGTCTGGGAAGGCAGGTCTTGCTAAAACTTATGCAGATAAATTAACTATTTTGGGATATACAAAAATTACAACAGGAAATTATACAGAAATAATTACAGGTAATTTGTTGTTTGCGCCTACAGATTTTGGAAAAGAGATAAATTTAGAAAATTATACATATGAGAAGTCAGACCTGATTAAAATAATAATATCTAAATGACAATACGAAACAAAGCAATAGTAACACTTGCGATTGGGACAGCCGTAATGATGGCTGCGTCTATCTTTATTACGTCCAAATTGTTTGGTGAGAAAATGGACCAACTTGAGATTCAAAAATCTACGCTAGACATGGAGAGAATTGATGGGGCGATAGCCTCTGAAGTAACGAACCTTAGTGAAAAAATGGCAGATTGGGCATCATGGGATGATTCATATCAATTTATACAGGATAAAAATCAAAGCTACATTGCTTCAAATTTAGAGACGTCAGCTTCGTTTGAGAGTCTAAGGTTAAGTTTTATGATTTTTGTAGATATTGATGGGAAAACAGTTTACGGTGTTGGATATGACCAAAAAGAAAAAAAGATTGTTGCTGTTCCGGATGGAATTAATAAATATCTAGTAAAAGATAAATACTTATTAAAATTTGATGATATATCAAGTGATAATTCTGGAATGCTAATACTCCCAGATGGAATAACACTAGTTTCTGCAAGACAGATTTTAACTAGTAATTCTGAAGGCCCACCAATGGGAACAATAATATTTGGGAGGTTGTTTGATGAAACAGAAATTCATAATTTAGCACAAATTACAAAGCATACAAAAATTAATTTTTTACCTATCGATGGTACAGAGATAAATAATACCGAGATAAAAATAATTGATGAAAAAGAATTAGAAGGAAGAGGTTTAATAAAAGATGTTTTTGGCAATTCAATAGCATTATACAGTGTAAAAATGCCTCGGGATATTCATTTACAAGGTGTCCAAGGTACAGAGTACCTTACCACTTTCTTAGTTGGAATCTTTGTTGTCTTTTTTACACTTACAATTTTATTTTTAAGCAAATTTGTATTAAATCCAATTAAAAATATTACAAAAAACGTTAATTTAATTACTCATTCAAAAGATATTACATCAAGAATTAATTTTTCAGGAAATGATGAATTTGGATCACTTTCAAGAGATATTAACTTGATGCTTGATTCAATTGAATTATCTAAAGATAAAGCATTTATAGAAGCTGAGAAAACCAAACAGTTTTTTGATGTGGTATCGGGAATAGTTGTCGTTTTAGACAAAAATGGTTTGGTCTCAATTATTAATAAAAAAGGAGTGGGGTTTTTAGGTTACGAATCCTCTGAAATGCTTGGAAAGAATTGGATAGACAATTTTATACCGGAAAACGAAAGAGAATCTGCAAAGTCTGTATTTAATGTACTTATTAGATCAAAAGAAATAAATGATGATATTTATCATGAGAATAATGTTTTACTTAAAACTGGGGGTATGGCACTTGTTGGTTGGTATAACACAGTATTAAAGGATTCAAATGGTCAAATACAAGCGACAGTAAGTCACGGTGAGGATATTACAGCTAAAAAGAAAAAAGAGGTTCTTGATCAAAAGCAAAGAGAAGAATTAGAAAGACTTAATCAAACTATGGTAGGTAGAGAAATTAAAATGATCGAATTAAAAAAAGAAATTGAAAGTTTAAAGAATCGAGGTGATATATAATGAACAAAACAATTAAAATTTTATTGATTTTAGCTTTAATTCTTGTTTCCGCTGGTTCTTTGTGGACTCTAAAAAACAAAGTAAGTTCGGATGAAAAATATTCTGGTTCTATTCAAGAGTTTAACCTTAAACTTAAATGGCTGCATCAAGCGCAGTTTGCAGGAAATTATGTAGCAGTTGAGAAAGGATACTATAAAGAGGAAGGACTCAAAATTAATATTTTCCCTTTTAGTTTTGATGATCCAACAATCAAATCTGTTTCAGAAGGACGTGATATCTTTGGAATTACAGGTGCAGATGAATTGGTTTTAGCTAGGGCTAATGGAGTACCCATAAAAGCAATAGCAGTCATTTATAAAATAAATCCAGTTGCTGCATACTCACTACCTAATAGCGGTATTACAAAACCACAAGATTTTATTGGTAAAACTGTAGGCATTGAAAGAGCTGGTGACGGAACTGAAATAAATATTGGAATTTTGTACCATGCTATGCTTGAAAAACTTGATATTGATAATAGTAAAATAAATGAAGTAACTATTGGTTATGATGCTAAAGAACTTCTCTCGGGCAAGACTGATGTCTCAACAGGTTATATTATAAATGAACCAAATGAAGTTAGAGAAAAAATAGGGAGTGTAAATACAATTCTTATGGCAGACTACGGAGTTAATATGTATGCTGATGTTCTTTTTGCAACTGAGGATACTATTAAAAACAAACCTGACATAGTTGAGCGTTTTTTACGCGCCACACTTAAGGGTTGGCAGTATGCGATAGAACACGAAGATGAAGCGGTTAATATGACCTTAAAGTATTCTAAGGATAGTAATAAAAAACATCAGGCATATATGTTAAAGGCTTCTGTCCCACTTATCCATACAGGTAATTCAAAGCTGGGTTGGATGGAGGGTAAACAATGGGAGCAACTACATAAAATATTACTTGATCAGAAAATATTAACTAAACCAATTGATATTGATAAAGCATATACGATGCAGTTTTTAGAAAAAATATATTAATATGAGGCTGGCAAATAAGTTAGTAATTTTGGTTGAGTCTATTGTTGTGGTGGCTATAATTATAGGCGGTATCTCGACCTTTATAATTTCAAGAAAAGTACTGATTGATAAAACTAAACAGCAACTAACTAGCATTTCTGTTTTAAAGGAAAACAATATAAAACGGTTTATTGAAGAAATAAAAGTAGAAATTGAATATTTAACAATTAATCCTAAAAGTAATAGTTTGTTTGTTAAATATATAAATTCAAACGGCCTAGATTATAGAGAAGAAGCATTTGACATAGTTCTTGATATTGTTAAACATAAAAAAATACTCCACAGTGTTTACTTAACTGATAATGAGGGTCGTGTGTTACTTTCTACACATTCTGAAGATGTAGGTAAGTTTAAATCAAATGAAGAATTTTTTGTAAATGGTAAAAAAAATACATATTTACAAAATTTTTATTTTGACACAACTATTAATAAAACTGCAATTTTAGTTTCTGTCCCAATATTAGACTCAGATGGAAACTTTTTAGGTGTGGTTGCCGGCAGAGTTAACACAGAAGAAATAAGTAATTTAATGACAGAAAGATCAGGTTTGGGAAAAAGCGGTGAAACTTTTTTAGTAAATTCATCTAATGTAGTAGTTACTGATTTACTGAAAGATCCAGATGCAGCTCTTAAAAAGACAATATTTTTACCTCAAATAACGGAATGTCTTAGTGGTAAATCAAATTTTGAAGGTAGAATTGATTATACTAATGACAAAGTTTTAGGATATTGGTATTGGTTTCCCGAATTAAATTCATGCCTAGTTTCAAAAATTGATAGTTCTGAAGCTTTTCTAGAGCTTAGGCAGGTTGTCTACATGCTATTAGTCACAGCTGGAATAATTGCATTGTTGGTTGGTTTTATGGGTTATATGGTAGGTAAATTCATTGCTGCGCCTATTGTAGAAATGAGAAATGTAGCTAATCAAATTGAAAAGGGTAATTTGTCTGCTAGAACAAACATAAAATCAGGCGACGAAATCGGAGAATTATCAAATTCCTTAAATGATATGGCAGTTAATTTGGAATCATTATATTCTGGACTTGAAAAAAAGGTTGAGGATCGAACCAATGAGATTAATTCAAAATTGTTATTAATTGAAGATCAAAATAAAAATCTTGCTGAAAATAAATCAGCTATGCTTAATTTATTAGAAGACGCAAAAAAACTTGAAGATGAATTAAAAGCCGAGAAATTATCAGTTGAAAAGAAAGTTGATGAAAGGACAAAAGAAGTTGGCGAGGGAAAAGCAAAATTATTAGCTGCTATTGAGGCGCTTTCTAAAGCTTTTGTAATGATTGATTTAAATGGTGGAATAGTTTTGGTAAATGAAAATTTGAATAAAATATTTAATACTGAAAAACAAAATTGGATGCTTTCTGATATTCAGGAGCAATTGGGAACAAGTTTTGATTTTGTTAAGGCGTATAAAAAAAATATTATAGAGAAGAAAAAGATAATTTATGACGATATCGCTTTTGGTTCAAGGGTTCTGCAAATTCGTTTTAGTCCTGTCTTTAGTGATAGAACAGGTGAAAAAATAATTTCAGGAATTTTAGCCATAATAGGTGATTTAACTGATGAAAAAGTGCTAGAAAGATCTAAAGATGAGTTTTTCTCAATTGCTAGCCATGAGCTTAGAACTCCACTTACAGCAATTCGTGGCAACACCTCAATGATACTTGATTATTATAAAGAACAAGTTAAAGATCCAGATTTAAATCAAATGGTTACAGATACACATGATGCAAGCATTAGGCTTATAGGGATTGTTAATGACTTTTTAGACCTCTCACGGCTAGAACAAAAAAGAATGGAATACAAAAAGAGTGAATTCAAAATACTTGATGTTGTACTTTCGGTGATTAAAGAATTAAAGGTGTCTGCTGAAGAGAAAGGTGTTAAATTGAATACTGATGTTGATAAAGATGTAAAGGTTAATGCAGATCCTGATAAAGTTAAGCAAATACTATTTAACATCATTGGTAATTCATTAAAATTCACAGAAAAAGGAAGTGTGAATATTTCATCTTCTGTTGAAGACAATAAAATTAAAATTAGTGTTACAGATACAGGTGTTGGTATATCAAAAGAGAGCCAATCCTTATTGTTCAGGAAGTTTCAGCAGGCTGGAAAGTCCACAATTACTAGAGATGGCGCCAAAGGCACTGGCCTTGGTTTGTACATCTCAAAATTGATGATAGAGGGTATGGGAGGACAAATTGCACTAGAGAGTTCAGTTGAGGGTAAAGGTTCAGTATTTACATTTACATTGCCGGTGGCAATCAATTAGTTAATAATGAATAGTGAATAGTTAATAATTGGAACATAACAAAAACTAAGAATTAATAATGAATAAGCAAAGCTTGCCACTTCGTGGTAGTGAAGAGTTAATAATTTGAAATGATAACAATACAGGATAGATCGTTTAAGTTTGGAGTTGAGATTGTTAAATTAACATTTTTATTACCCAAATCTCCAGCTGGATATGCATTGGCCAGTCAAATTGTTCGGTCTGGCACTTCGATTGGTGCAAATATTGAAGAAGCTCAAGGCGCTTCATCAAAGAAGGATTTTGTAAATAAGATGCAAATTTCACTCAAGGAAGCTCGAGAAACTTACTTTTGGCTAAAAATATTAAGAGAATCTAAATTGGTCCAGTTGGAAAATATAAGCTACTTATTGCAAGAGTGTGAAGAAGTGGTTAAAATCTTAATAACAATAGTCAAAAATTCAAAACTTAATAAATAATTTTTGTTTTAATTATTAACTATTAATTATTAACTATTAATTATGTCAACCAAAGTATTAATTGTTGAGGATGACCCATTGATGAGTCGGATGTATCAAAAGATATTCACTTTTGAAGGATATGAAGTTGTCATGGCTGGAAACGGCGAAGATGGCTTGGAAAAAGCAAAGAAAGACACCCCAACTATAATTCTTCTTGATGTCATGATGCCTAAGATGAACGGTTTGGAGATGTTGGAGAAATTAAAACTTGATCCAAAAAGTAAATCCATTCCCGTTATTATGCTCACTAATTTAGCAGGAGAAAAGGATGCAGAAAATGCATTGTCTAAAGGAGCTGTAAAGTATATTGTAAAGTCTGAATATGAACCCAAACAAGTTGTTGATATGGTCAAAGAAATTTTGGCAGGTTATACCAGAGATTTAGTTCCAGAAGCAAAATAAACAACCTCTTTTAAAAAATATCGTTGAAGTAGCCATACGTTAGACTTGCTCTATTTGGCCAGCCAGTTGTTACGTTAGTAAAGTCTGTAGTGCCTTTTGCATACCTATATGCTCCAGTTGATAACTCTTTTTGTATAAACCAAGCACCATCTTTATTTACAAAACCATAGTAGACATCAACTCCTGCATCATCAACTTCGGTAATGTTGTAGCCGTCAGTTGGCTTTTTCTCGGCTGGGTCAATTTGCACACCTGCCAAGTTTTTAACTGCTACAGTTCCTGGTCCTGGCATGCTTCCAAAGAATGCAGCTTCTGTACTTTTGGTAAAAATTGTCATTAAGAAGAGCGATCCTCCAGCAGCACCAATTAATTTCAAAAATTTTCTGCGCTCAGGATCATAATCTTTATTTTTTACTTTATTTAAGCTATCAGGAATTATATCTAATACTGGGTCAATTACAACTTTTGCCTGCCTTTTCTTAGGTAGTATTAACATCCCAAAATAGAAGGCGATAGGGAAGAAAATGACGGCACTTATTAACTCTGGATAGCTTTTTGTATCTAAAAATCCAGCAACAGTCATAAATGTTGTCAGTAGAAATGAATATAAAACAATTAGACCCTTCATATAATTTTAGTTAATGTATATAGAATTAATATTACTAATATTCCAAGGTAAACTAAAGCAGATTTTTTATGTGTTGTTAGCTGAAAGTCATCAGAGTTTGTAAATAGTTCTGCTAAAAAGTAGGCGGGGATTGGGAGAAAGAAAAAACCCAAATACGGTGCAGTTGTGGTTGTGGTCAAAAATATAAAAGTTGAAAGCCCTGCCAGTATTATGACAAATAGTTTGTTGATCATGGTGTAGGTGTCGTTTCTATTAATCCTGTAACGTCTAACGCTTCTCTTAGGGCTCTAATCTCTGCTTTAATTAACGTCAAGTCAGATTGAATAGTAGCGGGGGTTGTAGGAACAGTTACGGGTGACGGGTTACCTGCCTGCGCAGGCAGGCGAGTTACGGGTTGCGGGACAGATATTGCAACAGGATTACTTACTTTAGATAAAATATATAAATTAAAGCCTAGATTAATTAGGCATAGAAAGAAGATAATAACTAAGACTCTGGCGTACTTTTCCATGGTTATAATAATATTAACACTATTCCTGTGGGATTTGAACTTGAGGATCTATGACTGGCTCTGCAGGTTGTGCTGGTGGGGTAGTTAATTCCTCTGTTGGTGCTGGTAATGTTTCTTCTTCAGTTGGCTTCTCAACTACTTTCTCATCCATTTTCTCAAGTTCTGACTTTGCAAGTTCGTAATCTTTTGAATCTTTTTCAACCAATTGCAATACTAAGGTCATTTGTGCTTTTGCCTTATCTATTTCATTGTTATTTTTATAGGCCATGGCTAAATTATAATGTGAATTAGCAAAATCAGGTTTAGCGAGGACTGCCAGTTCAAATATCTTAATTGCATCTGAATATTTTTGTTCAGCAAAGTAAATTCCACCTAGTTTTATCCTCAAGATTGGATTAATTGGTTCCAAAAAAATTGCTTGACCATAACTTTCGACAGCAAAGGTATTCGCATCTTTTGCGAAAGACGAAATGTTACTGTATATATCGCCAAGAGCCTCCCAGTTTGATGATTTTCTAGGATTTACTGAAACGCCTGCTTTTCCTTCTCTTATTGCTTGCTGAATAAGTTCTGCAATTGTTCTTTTGTCCTCATCTGTAATATCTGCTTTTTTGGCTAAATTTGTAGCTATTGCAATGTTTATTTCAGCAGAAGCCTTATGATATCTGTCTATGTAAGGGTTTATGGCGATTGCCTTATTTAAATTGTCATAAGCCTTCACGCCATCATTTGCAGAAATAGCTTTTAAGGCCACACCGTATATATATTCTGAATAAAATGCCTTGTAGCCAAAAAATATTCCTAATACTATAAATGCAATGAGCGGTATAGAAAGTAAAATTATAGGTAACTTTGAAGAAAAACGACCAAAGCTCATATGAGTACTGTTATTTAAGGAGATTAATATAAATATGATTGGTAATGTAACAGATGGAATAGGTAAGAGTATTGATATCAGGCTAAGGGCGACCACTCCGTAGTAAACATTATTTTGTTTATTATCTTTACTTAATGATTTAACTAATATAATTACAAAGACTACAAGGCCTAGAAGTCCCACTTCAGAAAGAATTGTAAATAAATTATTAGAAGATACAATGAATTTATTGTTCCAGTTTGGAGTGTTGTTAAATTCAATTGGCCTTAATTTACTAAATCCTTCATTAAAATTTGATGGACCAAAACCAAGTAATGGGCTTTGTTTAATTGTGTCAATCGCAATTGACCAACCAGTTTTGATTGATGGTAATTTTAATGACGTTTCTTTGCCCGGAAGAAGTGCAAAAATATTAAATCCAAGTGCTACTAAAATAACTAAACTTGAAGCTCCATAAATCGCTTTTTGAGTTAGGTTTGAAACCTTAAGAGTTTTATTTATTGATACTGAAACTATTGTGACAAAAAATACTATAGTGCTCAGTAAATTGCCGAATATTTGGAAATTTTTTGGGACTACCCCAAAGAATGAAAATAACTGTACCAAAGACGCAGTAATTGCGGACATGATTAAAGTATTTTCCACAATGGCTTTATCTTTATTGTCTAGTTGGTTAGTAAAGAAGTAGAGAATTGCCCCAAAAATTACAAATGCAGAAGCTCCGGGTAAAAATAAAGAATCATATTTATTTGGGGAGATAAAGATACTTGATAATATATAGGCTAGGGTAAATAAAAGTACGTAAAAATCAAGTTTTCCTACCTTAAACTCAAAACCTCCGTCAGTAAAATACTTAACTATTTTAATTACTGCCATTAAGATAACAGAAACTGATAGTAACAATAATTTTCCTGTTTCAAATGGATTATTAAAGACTGGTAAGAGGAACAGGGGGAATAAAAATATAGTCCCAAATAACAAATATTTATCAATTAGTTTTAATAATTTAATTAGCTTCATTGTGTGTTTAAGTTTTACAAATTTTTTGATTCTTGTCAATACTATCTATTTCAAAATGTATATAAAGATATCTTTTGATATACTAATATAACTTTTAATATTTCTAATTTAGATCAATAATCCACCAGTTAAATTCAACATCGGTATCAATTGCTTCATTAAAACCAATTGTAAATTCGTTTAAATCTTTTGATTTGACATACAAAACTTTATTTTGGGTTGATGATACTGGCGTTACATATATCAAAGAATTAGTTTTTACTTTATTGTTTATAATTTTTAATTCAGTTGTGTTTGCTGTCAAAATTGCAGTTCCTGCAATTGAATTCGAATTTATTTGACCTTCAATAATTGTTGCAGATTCTGTTGCAATATCTGTAGTATTACTTCCAATAATTAAATTACCAAGAACCTTCAGATTGCCGGCAACCTCAAGGTTTCCTGTAAACAATGCGTTTCCGTCTGTGTCAATTTTGATTTTTCCAGCCATAATTTCAATTGGTGCTATTGCCAAAGATTGGATGGATAAGGTGCCATCAATTGAGTCAAGCGATTTTGCAGTTAAGTTTTCTGCAACGAATAGGGAAGTGACAGTTGCATTTCCTGTTACAAAAAGATTACTTGCGATAACGTCTGATATAGTTGCTGATGATGTTGCAGTATCAGTTGACCAATTAATTGCTTCTGCAAATAATGCTTGGTTGCCTTCAACTTCAGCCAAAAGTGCTTCAATCTCATCAAGTCTTTCAGACTCTATTTGATTTGCATATAATGTTCCAGAAATTGTTGCATCACCTGCAAATTCTGCATTTCCAGCTCCATCAATTACTGCAACTTCCTCATTATTATCTCCTTTTATAACAAGTTTTGAAGCAGTTTGGCTGTCATCAGGTTGCAAATCAATTATTAAATCAGTGTTAGCAATAGGGGAGATGATTTCAGATGTTTTCATACTTTCTATTTTTCGGTCTAATTCTTGAATTGCTCCAGCGAGTACGGCGGTTAATTTGCTGTAATCTAGATTTTTATAACCTGCGGTGTCTGTGATGACAAGCTCTGGGAAAATCTGTTCGACATCTTGGGCAAGGAAACCAAGTGAGTTAGCGTCCCCTGTATTGTATTCGCCGTTCCAGGTGAAGCGAACGGGTTTGAGTTGTTGCACTAGTTCTAGATTGTCGGTAATGGAGGTAATATTTGTTTTTAAACGCGCATCTGAGAGGGCGGCAGTATTGTCGGTACAGGCCTCGTCGGCATTTAAGTCTAGACAAACATTACCCTTAACATCAAATAACCTGTCGGGAGTGGTGTCGCCTACACCGACGTTGCCGGCATTAGGGTTGAGAGCGATATCTCGATAGGCAGTGCCAGGCTTCATTGCCTGAATCCAAGAATAATCCCCATCATGTACTCCAAAGAAAAGTGACTCGTCAGTGGACGTACCAGTGCCAGTGGTAAGACCCAACATACTAGACCCATTATATACAGAGGATGATCCGGTGATCTGCAATTTTGAACCAGGAGAAGTAACTCCGATGCCGACGTTGCCCCTCAGGGCTGTGGTCCCAATGCTCGTATTACCTAGTACGACCGTGTTTGTCCCAAGACCGGTGGCGTTGTAACCAATCACAATTTCGTTGGTATCGCCGTTTGCCAATGCTTTTGTCGAGTTACCAAGATATAGACTTGTATTGCTAGTCTGGTTGGCAGTTGCTCCACCTGAGATATATCTTCCAGCGTTTACACCGATTGCGTCGTTATAATAGCCAGTAGTGATGTTATAGAGAGCGTTTAGTCCTATAGCAGTGTTTTGATAACCAGTTGTATTTGATAGAAGAGTATTTATCCCTACTGCGGTGTTGTGCCAGCCAGTATTTACACTCAGAGCGTTTAAGCCTAAAGCAGTTGTACCAGGATCTATAATCCCTGCTCTTGTTGTGCCATTGTAGATGACACCACCTGTCGTGTTGACTCTAGGCTCTTTGACACCTAGAGAGGCATCGGCAATATTATCGGTATAGGTAGTAGTGGTGTTGTCTGCAATAGTGGCTACCAATGCCAAAAGACTATTTAAGCCTCCTGCCGTAGATCGATATATCTTTCTAGATGTGACTGATGTATCTGCTGAAACAGGAATAGCTGATAAATTGACCTGCTGATTGACAGGACTGACTACTGATGAGACTATGCCGCTTTCGGTTTCTCCGACAGCTGTGACAAAGGAGATGCGGTAGTAATAGGCTCCGTTAAGGTTGCCCGCCGTCGCATTGACGGCAACCGTAGGCGCTCCAGGGGCATCGACTTGATCGAAGCGTAGATGACCATTTTTGAGATTGAGCTTTTGAGTAGGAGTTGTTGTCCCGATGCCGACGTTGCCAGAGTTGTTTATAGTCATTCTGTAGGATGGGGTAAATGTATTTCCGATAGCAGTAGTACTGTCAGTATGAAACGATATCGCGCCTCCTGATTGCCAGATGCCTGAGGCACCTCCAGCAGCTCTGAATGTCCACGCATTGGCGTCGGTAATAGCAGTTCCAGTATATTCAGCTCCTCCGGAAATCAAAGCTTGACCTCCGCCATCTGAAGTGAGATAGAGGCCTTCATTAGTTGTACTTTGTCTTAAGTTAAACCCAGATTTATTTGCAGCATTTGCTACTGTAACGAGCTGATCTGGAGCTGTTATCCCGATGCCGACGTTGCCAGAGGTAGGGGCCAAAAGTATGTTGTTAAAGCCTGTCTGATTACCTTGGATTGATAAAGCACCAGTCGCACTAATTCTAGTAAAATCAAAACCACTTGTATCGCTAGCATTACTAAGTCTGAGAATGATTGCATCACTAGTAACTTGAGAAACAACGAGTTTACCACCCGGTGCAGTCGTTCCAATACCGACATTGCCAGTGGAATCAATCCTCATCCTTTCGTTTGTAGCGGAATTTCCTGTGCCAAAACGAATATCACCTGAATATCCAGATGTGCCACTTGTTCCGAACTCTATCCAAGATAAGTTGTTATATCCATTATCTATTGCATACGAACCAGAGGCAATAGAAGAGTTTAATCTAATACCAGTATAACTCCAATCTGCAGAGGCTGAATTTTTCGAAGATGTCATGGTCAATCCACGCCAAAGATTACTACCACCCTCTTTGTACTCGAATTTATCTAAGAAGCTATGGCTAGAATAGGTAGTACTGTTTGGTGCAGTAAAACCTTGAAGATGGAGATTGGCGGCTGGAGCTGTGACTCCTATTCCAACATAACCTAAATCAGTCCCCGCACCACCTTTGATTGTCATCCTTGTAGCATTAGTATCACCGGTTGAGACCGTGACATCGTCTGTAGATGTGCCACCAGCCAGTACTAATCCTCCACCAGTTGAGTTAACTGTGTACGAACCAGTTCCTATACTAGTATTTGTGTAGTTGCCGACCGATACATGTTGCAAGGTAATTCCATCAGTTCTACCTGCGCCAACTAATCTAAAATCATCATCTCCAACCACATCTAATTGATAATTAGGTAAATTTGTTCCAACGCCAACTCTGCCTGCGTTTGTAATAACAAACTTTGGTGTACCTGAAGCACTGGCTGTAAACAAATCTCCCGCTTTGGTTTGGTTTACTATTAATGCAGCGTGACCTACATTTCCACCTGCGGGATTTTCTATTACCCAGTTTGTTGCTGTTAAATAATTAGCAAGTGTCGTTGGTGTTGCTGAAAATGTAATTGTAGATGCCCCCGCTGAATTTGCCAGAATTCCACCATCCATAAAGAGTGTGCCATCAATCTCGAGATCTTGTAATAATAAGTCGTTTGATGCACTAATGTTTCCACCATGCGCTGTAGTTGCGATTCCTAACCTTGAATAAGTAGCGGCAGTTGTACCTCCAACTTGAAGAACTCCAGATATAGCTAAATCATCACTTATATCAACTTCATCAGTTCCATCAGAAATAGCACCTCCTGAAAATGTTAAATTCCCAGCATTAATAACTGCTGAATTACCTAGATCTATTCCTGCAGTTGTAAATGTTCCTGAAAGAACTATACCTTTGTTTATAGTTCCTGTTGTATCAGCAATATCTATTCCATTTGTGATATTTCCTACAGTGTTTGAAATGTGTATTGCGTCCGTTATTCCTGAGTTTCCTGCACTATCAATTAACAATGCATCAGTTACTGCAGTTGTTCCTCCTACTGTTGTATCTAATTGTTGTAGTTTAAGTAGACTTTCAGTTGCAGTATCAGTAAATAATCCAACCACAGCATTATTAATTACTAAACCATTTTGATTAGTAGCAGATCCACCATTGTTATTTATATTAAAAGTAAATGCATCAAGTGCTCCTGTTGGTGTCCATCCAAAGGTTGTTGGATTCACTCCCATTGCTAGAGTTAAAGAGGTGGATGGAGCTGTTAATTGATCCCATCTTAAAGCAGAGGCTGTAATCCCAACAGTACATGTCAATGTTCCTGTTGCATTAGCCACAGTACAACCAGTACTTCCAGATCCACCACCTATTAAAATATCACCAGTTGCAGTTCCATTTAAGTTGAGTGCTCCTGAACCTTTTCCATCGATGGACATTGCGACATTTGTATCGGATCCAAATGCGGTTTGAGCAACTGTATTACCAGTTGCAGATGGCGTAAAAGTAAATCCGTTAGCTGCTGTTCCCGAAACTCTGGCTAAATTAAATACAGGTATACCTGACTGGGATGCTGTTAATATATTTTGGTTACCAGTTTCGTTGAAGATGGCAAGAGCTTTACCTGTTGAAATACCGTTGACATGTAGTTTGGATGTCGGACCTGTTGTCCCAATTCCTACATAACCATTATATTGGATAGTCAATCTTGCATCAGAAACATCTGCGTTTGACGAATCACCAGTACCATCAACAGTAAGGTGAAGACTGCCTAGTCCAAAACCAACCGCCGTGTTTTCGAATATAATTCCTGCCTTTGCATAAGAATCTGAGGGTTGGGCCAAAGTTCTAAATCTCATACCTACAGCAGTTCCTGATCCTCCTGCATTTGCGGGGTTATCAAGTGTTAAGGCGTTGACAAACGCAGTCGTTGCTGGTGTTGAAACATGTAATGGTGATGCAGAGATTCTACTACCAATACCAACCCTACCAAGTGTTAATTCTGAAACTCCAAGTGTCGATGGGTAGGCTATTGTCCCTGTTGTTCCTGTGTCTAAATATGGTGTTGCAGTATCTGACCAGTATTGGTCTTGTGCTGCTGTTGATCTTCCATATATTCTATATGCGGTGAAGCCTGTTATGTCTGTCCATGCGACGGAGCAAGATCCTGTAGATCCAGTTGTAACTGTGCTAGAAGTTTCTGATGAAGCAATTGATTCAAGACCATTTCCGTCTGTGTAACTTACTTTATAATAATATGTACCTGCAACAAGTGTTCCTCCTGTATCGGAACATGTAGCTACAACACCTGTAGGGGCTACAAGAGTACGAAGATAAGCACCACCTCCAGTGATTTGTAATGATGAAGATGGAGTGGTTGTTCCAATTCCAACATTAGCACCTGAAAAATAAAACGCGTCGCTTGTGTTAAAACCAAATGTTCCTGCATCTGAATCTGTGGCTTCAAAGTTAAGTGTTGGATTGGCAGATTGATCACCGCCAAATAAAAATGTTCCTAAAGATTCATCAATAGAAAATATGGAGGCGGCAAGTGTTGTGCCACCTATGGCAAAGTCATTTGTTGTCGTCGTTGGTGATATTACTGCTGATGCAAGTGACCAGATTGAAGATCCTCCACCCGTCGTTATCGCAGCGTCTAAATCATCTAGAACATCCTGAACAGTAGTTGAAGCACTATTATCAAATTCGTCGAATGCACCGATTAAAGATGCTCCAGATGTGATATTGGTTGACCCAACATCGTTTAAGCCAATTGCTCCAATCGTTAAATCTGTGCCTGTTGCCAAGGTAAGACCTCCACCTGATGTAAAATCAGTGCCTGCGGCACCAATATTTGTAATAATTGAGTTTCCAGCATCTATTCCAGCAGTTGTAAATGTTCCAGAAAGTACAATACCTTTATCAATTGTTCCAGTAGTATCAGCAATATCAATTGCATTTGTAATATTTCCTACGGTATTTGAAATATGAATTGCGTCCGTTATTCCAGAATTTCCTGCAGAATCAATTAATAATGCGTCTGTAACAGCAGTTGTACCAGTTCCTGTAGTGTCTAATTGTTGAAGTTTAAGTAATGATTCAGTAGCAACATCAGTAAATGCTCCTACAACTGCATTATTTATCACAAGTCCATTTTGTGCTGTTGTAGATCCACCATTATTGTTTACATTCATTGTAAATGCATCTAATGCTCCTGTTGGTGTCCATCCAAAGGTTGTTGGATTCACTCCCATTGCTAGAGTTAAAGCCCCATCAGGAGCCGTCAAGGCATTCCATTTTGATGTAGTAGCAAAAGTAGAGAAGTCAGTTACACAGTTTGTTTCTCCATCTCCTGTACAGAATTTTCCAGCTTCTACCGTGTCATCTGTTACTGCATTATTGTAAAGTGAGATTCCTGATGAAACATATAAATCTGCTCCAACTGTGGTAAGTCCTGTTGAATCAACTGAAAATTTGGAAGTAGGGGAAACACCACTTAAAAAATTAATAAAATTATAACCACTGGCTGCACTTGCAACTGTTCCAGAATAAAGAGAACCAGAAGTTATGTTTGCATTAGTTGCATTTACGAATCCATTTGCAGATAGCCCAGGAGCTGCACCTTCAAAAGTTAAATCGAGTGTTCCAACACCATCTGGATTAATTGTTACCACACCATTACTTGTGTTTGGTGTGCTGATTGTCATTGCTAAGCCTTCAACTGCAAAAGTTCCAGAAGTTGATTGTAATTTTGGAGATGCGTTAGCAAGAACAAGTGTTCCTGAAGAATTTATGTAAGGTATTGTAGAAGTTCCTGTACCTGCTGGGAAGCCTTGAAGTGTTTCAGAGTTTAAAGCATAGGCAACTGTAGCAATCTGTATCCTAGGGGTCGCTTCTGCATCAGCCGCAACTGTAACTCCTACCCAGACTGCAGAGTTTTCAGAGAATACTGATGAAGCAATTTCAGCTCCACAGCTAGAACCTAAAAGAGTTGAAAATATTCCATCTTGATCAGGTGTTATGGAACAAGTTCCAGAGTTCCAAAGAGTAGTTCCACCTGAACTTGCATCATATAACCTAAAAACTACGTTTGTGGCAGTTGTAATTGGGTTACCAACATTACTTGTCAGTCTTCCTTGAAAAGATAAAAATCTATTAGGTCTGGTTAATGCTGCAGGGAAAGCAAGTGATCTATCAGCTGAATAAAAGACTTGATCATAGAAGGCATAACCAGATACTGAAGTGAATAGGATTAATATAGCTATGTGAATGTAAGTAGCCAAAGGATATGAGTGATATTTTTTGTACCAGTTTGGTCTTGTAAAGAACACTTTGAACAAAGCATTTTTAATTTTTGGTTTAGTCTCAAATTTTGCCAAAATTCTATCTTGCCATGACTTAATTATCTTCTTGTAGCTAGAAACGTTTTCAACACCTTCCATAAAGTTGTGTCCCATAAAGCTTGAATAGCTACGAAGTGTAGAAAGCCTTCTGTTAAGTGTGGAAAGTGGGGTAGTTAATTTCTCAGTCTCAATATATTCTGTAACTAAGCTTCTGTCGATCTTTCTATCCTTTGAAAAGTGTAAGAAATTGACGATATCAGACTTGTAATACTTCAAAGACTTCTGTGAAACACCACGAAGACTTAAATATTTCAAAAACTCTTCAATTTTGTTTGTGGCAGTCATTTTCCGCGTTCTTTTCTTTAGCCTCGAATTATATACATTATACCGAGGTATACTAATATTAATATATACATGGGGTATGTCAACCCCGATTTAATCGGGGTCAAGAGGCTAAATAAATTTATTGTAAATAATTACAAATACATAGTTTCACACAACTTATAACAAAATTACCGCAAGCTAATTTATCGACTTAAATATATCAGACAGTACCAAGTACATAGTGCATAGTACAAAGATAATCATCTATAGGTTGTAAATTTACGTGCCTGAGCTCTCAAAAAATCACAAATGCGGTAATTTGCGGAGAATAAAAATGGCGTTTATTAATTACTTCAAGAGTGCGGAAATCATTTTTTAACTGAAGAATATGAGGAATATAATGTAGGTGATATAAAGGTCAGACCTTTATATAGTGCTTCAGAAGGTCTGACCTTTGTAATTAAATTTGAATATAAATTATTAACTATGAGTAATTTTTGATTCGTAAGTTAGCAATTAAAAAGTTTCGGTGCCAGGCTTATTTTACTATTGTTTTGTCCCAAATTTATGAGTATATTTAATACATGGAGCACGAAGAAGTAAAAAAAGAGAAAAATTACATTTGGCCTGTAGTAATTATACTAATACTACTACTTATCATGGGTCTCGTCATCTATTATCTGAAGTTTGCTGTTTTTTTAACTCCTAAGGCAGATACTCCAAATTTAACTAACTCAATTTCGGTAAATAATTCATATATTTTTGCATCGCCCGTACGAGCAAGTGTTGATGGAGATTTAATTAGAGTTACAGTATTTTTACTAGATGAAACAGGTTATGGTGTATTTGATAAAGAAGTTAAATTATCTAATAGTAATAGCTCAATTGTGGTTAATAATGTTCAAAGTTTGACTGACGATACTGGTAAAGCGATTTTTGACATTTCAGGAAAAAGTGCAGGAACGTATTTTCTTGAAGCTACAGTTGAAAATATAACACTTCCTCAAAGAGTTAAGATGGTTTTTTACTAGTATGTTTAATTTACTTGCAGAAGTTGATGTCACAGCACAGATCGGTGCTGTAGTAGGGCCTACAGCTACCCCGACTGGGTCGGGGCAAGCAGCAACTCCGATACCAACATCAATCCCAACATTTAAACCTGTTTTTACACCTATTCCAACATTTACCCCGATTCAATCGGGGCCAACAATAGTTCCAGAAAAGCAGTTCAGAAAAGGATCATTTGCAATATATGGTTATGGCCCTGTTAATTCTGAAGTTAATTTAAATGGAATTGGGGTATCTGCCAAAACAACTAGTGATAGCCAAGGATTTTTTGTGTTTAGCCCAATTTACTCTACATCTGCATTTTATCCTGAGCTTTGTATCCAAGCAGTTGATAAGGATAAAAAAACAACTCAGCCTTCTTGCATTCCTGCTTTTCCTGCTACAAATAAACTTCCTTCTGTCGTTGGTCCTGTACTTCTTTCTCCTACCATATCGCTTAGCAACAACAAAGTAGTTGTAGGAAGTAGTGCACATGCTTCAGGCATGACAATTCCAAATGCAGAAGTAGATATATATATAGCCAAAAAGGATCAAAGGCTATCACTTGTCAAGACTGCCAATGCCTATTACATACCAACAATAAAAACAAAGTCAAACGATGAAGGTCAATTTGAAATTAGTTTGCCAACAGGGGAGATATCAGGGGCAAATTTTCAGGCAGAATATAAAATTTTCGTTTCTAATAAATATGGTGAGGACTTGTCTTCAAAAAGTAACACCTTAAGTTTTGCTGTTATAACCTCTGCAAAGTCACTACTAGAAAGAATAATAGAATACTTAATAGCAAATAAAATAAGAGTGGTAGTGTTACTTGAGGCAATGGTAGCTATAATTCTTGGTTTGATGGCCTTAAAATCAACTACACATCGCCACAAAAAGCATTCTGAAAAGGATTATGACGAAGTTGAATCTCATTTGGAGCAGTTAAAAAAATTATCTTGAAGACTTTGGATAACCTTTTCTTGTGTTGTCTACAAAAATAATAATAGCGACTGCCAATAACACATAATATGTGTATGGGCTATTGATAATTGATACTATAAATTGTGTCATTTTTTTATTTTGGCAAACCGCATTAAAATAAGCAACAAAATCGCAAAAATAATTCCAAGTATTGTAGCTAAATTGTAAATATCTATTTTTTCCATATATCTATAAATCTCTTGCTAATTTTAATGATATCACGAAAAATATTAATCCATTTAGAACACCTGCAAATGATTTAATTGAATAATCTGAATTCGATATAAAGGCAAACACTAGCCAGGCAATAGAGAAGTTGGATGAAAATTCCGAAACTAGTTTCCTTGTTACTTAGGTAAATTATCTTTGAATTTATTCTTTAGGGCTTCAAGCTCTGAGATTTCTTCTTCAAGTTTTTCTTCAAGTACAACTTGTCTTGCTTTAACCTTTTGTGAGATTAAGAATGCTACAAACCCTATGATTAATATTGTAAATATTACAAGTAAGATTACAGTTACAGGAACTATCCAAATAAATCTTGTTTCAGTTAGTGCTTTGCCACTCTCACCATAGTTTGCAGTTAATTCAACAGCATATTTACCAAACATCCATTGTTTACCTATTTTTGATTCATAAGCTCTCTTTGCACTAGGGAAAATGTTGTAGTCATCAATTGTAACTCTTGAAACTTCTTTACCCATCCAGTCAGTTAGAGTAATTTGACCCTTAGGATTTATGTGGTAACCACCTTGATTTAAGATATCAAAGCTAACTTTAACTGGTCCGAATTCAAGGAAACTTGGAACTTTAAATTTGTCTATAAATGCGTATTCAACTACTGGTCCATTAACTCTAATGCTCAAAAGTCCAACTATTCTAGGTGCTACTGCAGTCTGGCTTCCATCAGCATCTGCTGTCTGTGATAGTTGCCCTGTTTGTTCGAATATAATTGCTACATATTTTCCACCCGGTTTTGCGTCATTAGGAACTTTAACTTTAAAATTTACCTTTAAAACGTCACCTGATGCAATTGATGCACGGTCATAAGGTAATTCCACCCAATCGTTTGGTTGGTCTTCAAGTAGGATAGGCGAGCCATCATTTCCTGTAACTATAAAATCAACAGCTTTAATATTTCCTGAAATTGGTGAAATTGATTCGTTAAAAAACTTAATCTGTAAATTCTCAGACTTTCCTGGGTCAATAGCTACTGTTTGTCTTGCTGGTGCTACAACTAAAGGAATTCTTGCCTGGGCAAGAGATTCCTTAGTTAATAATGAAAAGTTAATAGTTAATAATGCAAACACGAAAACTGCAATTGCAATTGTTTTATTGTTTTTTAATTTTTTCATAATTTTTAATTCTTAACTATTAATTCTTAATTCTTAATTACCTTCGTTTAGAAGGTAGGAACAGCTGTATATTTAACCTTATTAAAGTAAAATCCTGCTGGCTGTGTTGCTGTAATATCTATTCTATAACAAACATAGGCACTTGATGAGTCAACTGGTCCTGCATTTGTCATCAAATGTGCGGTTGATGCAGCTCTATCTTCTGATGCCTCTTGGTCCGCAAATTGCTTAGCATTAAATGTTCCTGCGCTAGTATTGTATTCAAATATGCCATCAGTACCTGTTACGTTTTGCAATGAATATCCAAGTCCTGGGAATGATGTAGGGTCTGAACCCCAGTCTCTTAATGTTTGGTGAGTACAGCCAGTTCCGTCACATACAGTGTCTTGAATACAATCTACAGATTCTCCAGCTCCTGCACCAGTACATGCAACGCCATCTTTACCCATCTGATCGTTTTCTTCTGCGTACACCTTGTATCCTGCTGTTGAATTAGTTGAAACTGTTAGTTGGTGATTTGTGTTATGAGTTGCCGCTAAATATGTTGATGATAATGTACCCCAGGCAACAGATGTCGCGGTAGTATCAGGTGAACTCGCGGTTCTTGTTATTCCGCAATATGAACCAGAATCAGCAGAAATTCCTGCAATTGTAAATGATAATGTTTCATCAACTGTTGCAGAGATCAATACTCCTTCAATAGGGGAAACTACGACATCTGATTGGTCAAGTGTATTATCTCCACCATCTCTTGACTTAATATTTATCTGATACGAATCTGCTTGGCCTTGAGTATGGGTTGTAAGCGGTGCAGGATTAATTAAACCTGGTGCTGAATCAATTGTAATTGTTAGTGTGGTTCCTGCTGCGCAAGTCGTAGTTGCTCTATTGATTTGTAATAAGTGATCAGTTGATGCGGTTCCTGCAGTTAACGATGCAACTGTCCAGTTAACATCAGTACAACCTGTAATTGTGATATCAGAGGTTGTCATAGGACCAATATCAAATCCGTTTGTAGCTTTTGTTGCTGCAGTATCTGGAATACCATCGTTTGTTTTTCCAGTTACGTCAACCGCAGGTATTGTAATTAACAAGTCCCCGTTTGCTGGAATTACTGAAGTTGTTACAAATGAGAGAATTAAACTTCCTGATTGTGTTGCAACTACGTAATCTGTTGCTAATAATGTGGAAGATAGAGCCGTTGACATATTAAAAGTATTTGCCCCAATGATGTTTGCGACAGAATAGTTCACGTTTCCGTTACATCCGTTTTCAGTTGCGTTAGGAAAACAAACTGTGTCTTTTGGAAAGAGGTGATTGGTATTATTGTCTGCATTTCCTGAAGCATCAGTTGTAACTGTTGAGGAACCAGAAGTTCCTGAAGCTACACCACCTTTATAAGAAAATCTTGCATTTGATAAGGTTGCAGAAGCAGAAGTAAAGTTTGCTGAATAAGTTTTTTTGGAAGGTAGTACAAAACGATACACAAGACCACAAAACACTAAAATTAAAGCAAAAGTAAGTATTTTGTTTTTGGTCATTTTTTTAAGATTGGTAATTTAAATATCCTACGATATCTAAATGTTGTCAATAGGAATATAAGTATCGCAACTAACATAAATGGAAAAACGTAAGTCACAGTTTCTGCTTTATAAATTTTAGTATCATCATCCATCTGAAATTCTAATTTATGGGTAATTTTACCTAAAAATATGTTATGAGTTGCTTTGCATTCATCTAAGTTTTCATCTTTCAAACATAATAAATTTCTGTTTGATCCTGAAAGAATATTTAAGTTTGCAAGCTTTAAAGTTTCATCACCAGAAATAATTTTGCCATTAGGTTTCCAAAATGAATTTCCATTGTTTCTTAAAACAAGGGTATAGGGTATAGGGTTTAGGAAGGAGTCGATGAGTTTAGGAGCTGTAAATTCAATAATTTCAGCAGATTTTTTAGGGTTACCATCTTTTGAAACTGTAACCAGTATGTTTGAACCTATTATAGTTTTATAAAAAGTACTTGCCTGACCCAAAACATCTGTAGGGACTGTTGTCTCAATTATTAAAGTCAAAAAATGATCGGTTTCTTCAGTGCCTTCCGGTGGATTTATGGTTACTGTAAAATCAGTTCTGTTTCCGTTTTTAAGAGAGAAAGCATCTTGATTGAATTTAACCCAATCTGGAGCCACTTCGTCAGTAAGTTCAACTGTACCATCAGTTGAATCTGGGATAAAGTATAAAATTTTTGGAATTAAAATTACATCCCCACCATCGTTTGTTATAGTAAATACTTGTTTAATCTCTTTACCAGGAGCAATCATAACCTCAAAAAGGGGAGGGGTGATAGAAAGATTTATTGCTTGAGCGCTAACTGTTTTAGGGTATAGGGTGTAGGGTATAGCGTATAAACAGGACAATAATACAAATATTTTTATCAATCTAAACCCTAAACCCTTTTCCTTGTAGTTTTTCATATTAATAAGATGGTATTGCTATAAAAGTAATCACATTTTGATAAACTCCACTAGGTTGTCCAGTTCCGATATTCACTTTATAAGTAATAGTAGCAGTTCTACTTCTTCCTACATTTCCAGAAGTCATAATTGTTGCAGGGCTTTCTGTGTTACTCCTATCAGCAAACTGCCTGTAATATGTTGAGTTGGTAAAGTCTGTAGATACATCATCCCCAGTCATGTTAAATCCAAACCCGTATTTGGCTGAAGATGTCCAGACTGCAGCTGCAGTCTCAGAGCAAGTAGTATCACAAAGAGTATCAATAATAGTTCCTGATCCTGTCCTTGTTTTTAATGGATTATTTTCAGAAGCTTTTACAGAATATCCTCCAGCTCCACCAGCAGAAACAACTATAGTTGAGGTTGTTGTAACTGGTGTATTTGGAGATAAAGTTCCAAAGTTCTTTTGAATGTCACTTATTGAAAATGAAAATGGAATAATCGAATTTATGTATTGGAAACCTGCCTTAACTCTGTATCCTGTCGATGAATATTCTCCCGGTCCTGTTTGTCCTAGCGTCGTATTTAATCTGTAATTAGAGGAAGTTGGAATCCCTGCACCAGAGTTAAAATTAGGAAATATAATACGGTAGTTTGCGGACTCAACTCTTTCCTGTGCGTAGACAGAAAAAGTACTAAGAACTAAGTACAAAGTACTTAGAAAAAGAATTTTAAGATTTTTTCTCATTTTCTAATACCTCAATTTGGCTTTCCAATACTTTTTCTTCTGTTTTTAGTTCTTTAATTACTTCCTCTGCCTTAACTTTCTTTACCTCTAATAGTCGAATTCGATGAAAAAGAAATGCTATTAAAGCTAATGAAATTAAAAAATAAACAATAATTAAAAATGAATAGTCAAATACTTCAACCCATGTAATTACAAATATCGTAGTAACAATTACGGTAGCAAGGTCAATCCACTTTCGAACCTTAATATAAATTTCATTCTTTTTAAATACAAAATGAGCTGAAGTATAAAGAATAATAATAATTGCAAGTATATAGAGCATATTTTCAGTTTAGTCAAAAAGAGGTAGAATATCAAATATGATATACAACCACAAAACAGTTGAAAAGAAGTGGCAAGAAAAGTGGGAGAAGGATGGACTCTATACCCCAGATATAAAAAATACCAAGTCAAAAGACACTTTCTACAACTTATGGATGTTTCCATATCCTTCTGCAGAAGGTCTACATGCAGGTCACGCCTTTGCCTCAACAGGAAGTGATATCTATGGAAGATTTATGAGAATGAATGGTAAAACAGTCTTTCAGCCTATTGGCTATGATTCATTTGGGATACACAGCGAAAACTATGCAATTAAAATTGGAGAAAACCCCCACGAAGTAGTGAAAAGAACAACTGCAAACTATGAATTACAAATGAGAGCCTTGGGTCATGGCTATGACTGGACTAGAACAGTGACCACTTCTGATAGTAATTATTATAGATGGACACAGTGGCTGTTTGTCGAAATGTATAAGGCTGGTCTTGCCTACAGGAAAAATGCAGAAGTAAACTTTTGCCCTAGTTGTAAAACAGTTCTTGCTGATGAGCAAGTAATGACCCCAAAGCAAGCAGGTAAAGAGCCAAAAGACAAAGACGGAAATATTGTTCCAGATAGTGATGAGCTAAAAGTCTGCGAGAGATGTGGAACAATTGCAGAAAAAAGAAACTTGGATCAATGGTTTTTCAAAATTACAGATTATGCAGACAGGTTGTTATCAGGACTTAATGAAATTGATTGGAGTCCAAGAGTTGCCATGGCGCAAAAAGAGTGGATAGGTAAAAAAGAAGGTGTAAAAATAAATCATAAGGTAAAAGATTTGGACATAACGTTAACTGCATTCAGTGCATATCCGGCATGGCTTTTTGCAGACACCTTTTTGGTAGTTGCCCCAGAACATCCAATTGTTTCTGAGTTGGTAAGAGGTACTAAGTTTCAGATTGATGTAGAAAAATTTGTTGAAAATTTCAAAAAAAACAAAAACAGTAGGGGTAGTAAATTGGACGATAAAGAAGGAATTTTTACAGGTAGGTTTGTAATAGATCCATTTAATGGAATAGAAATGCCAGTATATCTTGCAAACTTTGCATTAATGGGTTTTGGAACGGGTATTATAAGATGTTCTGCACATGACCCTAGAGATTATGAATTTGCAAAGAAATACGATATTGAGTTAAAAGAAATAGTTGAAAGAACTGATCCAGAATTACCTGTTAACGCACACACTAATGAGGGAAACCTAAAAGATTCAGGTCTTTTTACGAATAAATCAATAACTCCAAAGTTAATTTCTGAAATGCTTGATTGGATTGAGAATCAAAAAATAGGTGAAAGAAATACAAATTATCATCTTCGTGATTGGTTAGTCAGTCGTCAAAGATACTGGGGTCCACCAATCCCAATGATTAATTGTTCTAAATGTGGCTGGCAAGTAGAAGAAAATTTACCAGTTTTATTACCTGATATAAAAGACTATCAACCTGAAGGAAATGGTAGAGGTCCTTTGGCGAATCATCCAGAGTTTTTTGAGGTCAAATGTCCAAGTTGTGGAGGTGATGCAAAAAGGGAAACTGATGTAATGGATACATTTGTTGATTCAAGCTGGTATTTCTTGCGTTATCCATCGGTAGATTTGGACAATAACGCCTTCGATAAAGAAATTAGCAAAAATTGGCTTCCAGTTGATTTATATTTTGGAGGCGCAGAACATTCCGTACTTCATTTAATGTATGCAAGGTTTGTAAATATGGTTATGAAGGATAGGGGATATCTGGATCATGATGAACCATTTCCAAAGTTTTTTGCTCATGGTCTGATGATTAAAGATGGAGCAAAAATGAGTAAAAGTAGAGGTAATGTAATAAATCCCGACCAGTATGTAGAAAAGTATGGGTCTGATACATTAAGACTATATGTGATGTTCATGGGACCTATGGATGGATATCCAGATTTTAGGGATTCAGGCATAGAAGGAATGAGCAAATTTATTAAAAGAATATTGAATTTGTTTGATAAGCAAAGCTTGCCACTTCGTGGTAAAAAACCTACCAAAGATGATTTGCTAAGTAAGATGCATTTGACTATCAAAGCAGTAACAGATGATATCAAGCAATTTAAGTACAATACATCGATTGCTAAAATCATGGAATTTGTTAATGAGCTTACTAAGTACAAAGTACTAAGTACTAAGTACTTGGCTGTGCTTACACAACTATTAGCCCCATTTGCACCTCATATTGCAGAAGAGCTTTGGAGTGAAGTATTAAAGCAAAAGGGATCAGTCCACCTTTCGTCTTGGCCAGAATATGATGAAAAATACTTAAAGAGCGAAACGATAACAATAGCAATTCAAGTAAATGGAAAGTTAAGATCAACAGTTACAGTTAGTAACAACGCTGACAAAGAAAGTATTATTAGCCTTGCAAAATCTGATGAAAAAATGAAAACATGGATTGAAGGTAATGAAATTAAAAAAGAAATCTTCGTTGCTGGAAAATTAGTTAACTTTGTAATATAACTATTTTGTGGAGGATTTTATTCAAAAAAATCAAAAGCTTTTAATTTTTATTCTTCTAGGGCTTATCTTAATCGGTTTTGGAGTACTGACTTATAAAATAAATATCTTTTCATCTGGAGATACTGTTGAGGTCTTAAATTCTACTACAGAAAGTCAGAACATATCTTCTGACGGCAATCAAGAAATTATTGTTGAGATTTCTGGAAGTGTTGAAAATCCAGGGGTCTACAAATTAAAACTAGGGGACAGAATCGATGACCTTTTAGTAATTTCTGGTGGACTTTCGTTAAATGCTGATAGGGACTGGGTTACAAAAAATGTTAATAGGGCAGCCAAATTAATTGACGGTCAAAAGTACTACATATATCACTCGGGAGAAATAACTGCTAAAGACAATGGGGGTATCAAACTAGATCAGGGTGTTTTAGGGTCTAAAACACAAGACACTAAAGGTTTGGTAAATATTAACACAGGAAGCCAGTCAGAATTGGAAAAACTAGTAGGAATTGGCCCTGTTTACGCCCTAAACATAATTGAACACAGACCTTACTCAAACACAGAAGAGTTGCTTACAAAAGATATTTTAAATAAAAATGTCTACGAAAAAATTAAAAATTCCATTACAGCAAATTAGTTTCCTTTTAATAATTCTTTTAATTTTTGTAAGATATTATTCAACTAGACCTATTTTTAAAAATGGAGATTTAGTAAAAATTACATCAAAAGTTTACAACGAACCACTTGTTTTTGACAAACAACAATATTTTAAAATCCAGAGTTTAAAAGTATATCTTCCAAAATATCCAACAGTTAATTACGGCGATATAGTAGTTATTACAGGAACTATAAGTGGAGATAAATTAGTAAGTCCCAAACTTTTAGAAATCAAAGAGACAAGTAATGTTTTCTACAAAATGCGGCAAAAATTAATCTTCTTTTATAAGTCCAATCTGCCTGAACCAATGGCAAGTTTGGTAGCAGGTATAGTAATAGGCTCAAAAAACATGCCAGAAGAATTCTGGGATAAATTAAAAGCAACAGGAACAGCCCATGTTGTGGTTGCTTCGGGTACTAACGTCTCATTACTTGCAGGATTCTTAATTTCTAGCCTCACAATTTTTCTTTCCCGCAAATATGCGGTTTTCATAGCGATTGCGGGAATCGGAATTTATGTAATTATTTCGGGTTTTGACGCCCCAATCGTGCGTGCTGGAATAATGGGTTGCATTTTATTTTTAGGTCAAGAAAAGGGAAGACTAATAAATACTTGGAGAATTCTGATTTACTCTGCACTTATAATGCTTCTTGTAAAACCAGTTTGGATTACAGATCTTGGCTTCATTCTGTCATTTGTGGCAACTATTTCTTTACTTATTTTTCAAAAACCAATTGATTCAAGGCTAAAATTCGTTCCAAACATCTTAAGGGAGGGATTGTCGACTTCACTTGCTGCACAAATTGGGGTTGCTCCAATTATTTTTGTCACTTTTGGCAAGTTTAATATACTTTCGCCAATAATTAATGCCCTTATACTGTGGACGGTTTCCTTTATAATGATTCTGGGTGCATTAAGTGGGGTAATAGGTTTAATCGTGCCTATATTTGGTAAAATGATGCTATATGTTTTATATCCTTTGCTTTGGTACTTCGTAAACATAGTAGGAATTTTCAATTTTTAATTTGCAATTTTCATTCAATTTTCATTTGACCATTGTTTCATTGTAAATTCATTGTAAATTGGAAATTGATAACTGTAAATTATGCGACGAATAATAGGTTTATTAACCCTCATTACTATAACAGTATGGATTAGTGTTTTTACTATCGATAGTGATCTTCATGTAATAGCCTGTGATGTCGGTCAAGGTGATGCAATCTTGATACAAAAATCAACTACACAAGTTTTAATTGATGGCGGACCAAACAATTCTGTGGTAAATTGTTTAGGAAAGTACATGCCGTACTGGGACAGGACTATAGAACTTGTAATTTTGACTCATCCTCAGGCCGATCACCACGAAGGCTTAATAGATGTCTTTAAAAGCTATAAAGTAGCTAATTTTGGACAATACAACACTAATTCTAGCAATCAAGGGTATTCAGTGCTAAGAAACTTGGTGGGGGGTACCACCACGCATGGTATACACCTTACTAAGGGTACTAACCTTAGGCTTGGTATGATGCAGTTAGATATACTCTGGCCAAATGAAAATAGTGATCTAACAAACATTGAATCTAAGAGCCATAATGTAAACGACGATGGTGTAGTAGTTAAGCTTAAATACGCACAGTTTAGTGCATTATTCACAGCAGATGTCGAAAATGAAGTCTCCGATGAACTTTCAACCCTGAGCGAAGTCGAAGGGCTTAACTATATCAAAGTGAATCACCATGGTTCAAGGAACGGAATGTCTGAAAAGCTTCTGTCTGCTGTTGAGCCTAAAGTTGCCATAATCAGTAACGCCAAAAAAAATAGCTATGGACATCCACATCAAGAGATATTAAATTTACTGGATAAATATAAAGTTAAAGTTTTAAGGACTGATGAAATTGGAAATGTTGAAATAATTACAAATGGAGAGAATTTTTGGTTAAAATAAATAAATTATGGAAGTATCAGCAGTTGAAAATATAAAAACTATACCAACAAGATCACGACCAAAAGTTGATTTTATAGTTGCTCCAGCACCAGCTGAAGTAAAAGGAAGAAACAAAGAAAAATACGAAGATATTTATACTGTTAAACTAGAGGTGAAAGATAATCCAGATAATTTAAGAAAATTACAAGAGGAAACAAATTTAGAAAACTTTAGAGTTGATGCTATTTTATCAAATCAAAATGAGCTTGAAGTTGGCCAAACTCTAGAAGATAAGCTTAACAATGCTTCCCAAGTTTATATAGTACGAGGAGGATGGTGTTCAGATAAAGAAACCCTGCTTCAGCTTGCAAATGATATCTTAAAAGTTGATTCAAACGGTGTCGTCTTGATGCTAGATCACCCAGGGCAAAGCAAAAGCGGTTTTATAGACTCTGCAAACATTGAAATAACTGATGAAATGGCGAGTCTTGAGTTTTTGAATAGCTCAGTAAGCAAGGGAATGGACATGTTGGGAGTAAGTAGAGAAAATTTACTTGAAAAAGGCAAAAAAGTTGTTGAAATTTATCATTCAAGATCTGCTGCGGCAGGATTACTGCAAGTCTCGGACAATCCAGATGTAAAACAACTATTTTTGGCACCAGTTTTTGGTCATGAAGGGATAAAGCCAACTATCGCGAAGCGTTTGTTACCAGCAATTACGCTCTTGGGGAAAGTTATTTATAATAAAATACCAGTTTTAAGTGAATCAATAGCTGACCCAATAAGGAATTTGTTAATTGCTGCATATTCAGGTAAAGAACATAAAGAAATACTACCTCTATACGAATTTGTTTTTAGGTACACAGATAAAAGAGTACTTGCCAAATTTTTTTACAATTTGACACAAGTTAAAATGGAGGAATTTCAAAAAGACATCTTTGATCCTAAAAGACACAGAGTAGTAGTCTATGGAAATGATATGTTTGTAGATTCAGTTGGAATGAAAGATGAGCTACAAAGAACAATGGGCGAGAAAGCATTTAAAGAATGTGTTGAGGTTCAAGAAGGTGATCACCATGCCTTTTTAGATGTCCCAAAGGCTAATAAAGCAGCTGTCGATTTTGCCACAAGTTAAATAAACAAAATTACGACTGAAGCGATCAAAAATAGTAGAGTTACATAAACAAATGGTTTTGAAATTTTTGTTAAATCAAATTTTTGTTCATTAACTAAGGGTAAACTTGTTTTGGTTGGCTTCCCCAAAATTTCTCCAAAAGTATTTCCTGAAAAACTTTGCGAAGTAGGATTTTGTGTTGTTGTGGCTGTTGATGTAGGTTCGGCTGTTGGAACCAAAGTTCCCAAAGCCGTAGCAGTCGGTTTTGCTGTCGCCGTTGCCTGCCCCGACTCAGTCGGGGTTGCAGTAGGAGTTTGGGTTGGAGCAACGCTAGTACAAAAAGGTGCAACTTTTGTATTGTTAAATTTTGATAAAACACTACCCACAAAATGCAAGTTAGGTATAATACTATCAACATTCATTCCGCAATCGTGACCTCTATGTGGTCTATTTCTAGTTCCCATTTCGTAGACATCATTTTGATAAACATAAAGACATCTTGGGTCTGCATCAATTTGCGATTGGTTCATACAAGGTTCATCTGCTGCTTTGGTAAAGATAAGAAGTGCAATAGATGTATTTGCAATAAAAAACAAAATAATTAAATGTATAAGATATTTTTTAAGTAGCTTTTTAAATGTTTTTTTCATATATAGTTAAATTCTTCAGTGTGGATTCGACCATTTTTAATACCAAGTTGTAAAAGTTGGGAACGAAGTGTGTTCATGAAGTTGATTGGTCCACAAATAAAAAATTCTGCTGAATCAAAGTTTTTTGAATTTTCCTTGATGTAACTAGCCGTGATGTGTCCCATGTCTTTACTAAAAAACGGCTTTAAGTTTACATTTTTAACAGCAATTCCCAATTTTTCATTCTCATCTTTTAGACAATTATATAAATCAATAGAAAAGTCATTTTCACTGGTTATTGCTTTTGACATTCCCACAAATGGTGTGATCCCAATTCCACCTGCAATCCAAACTTGATTTGGGTTAGGAAAGTAGTGGTATGAAAATCTGCCATACGCGCCTTCAATAAGTGCTGTTGATCCAACTTCTATGTCAGTTAATTTTTTTGTGTAATCTCCTTCAATTTTTGAAATAATTACCATTTTATTTGTGTCGCTACTAGCAATAGAAAAAGGATGGATTTCGTCTGTCACTTTTTCTGATTTAAAACTAATGAATACAAATTGACCAGGGTAATACTCAATCTTTTTATTTACATCTGTGGGTAAAAGTGTGATTTCTACTACTTTTTCGTTTAATTTTCTGACAGTTGAAACGGTATAGTTGTATCTTTTAACAAACAACTTAAAAAAGACTGTGCGGTATAAATAAGCAGATATTCCAGAAATGACGACAAACAACATATAAAACCAAAGAGGTTTAAAACTTGAGATTGTGGATGGTATTAAAAAGCTATGAAAAACTGCAATTAAAAAGACTAACCCTGTAAATTTATGTGACATTTTCCACAAATGGTAGGGAATTTTGGCAAATAAAGTTAAGATTAATAGTGCAGATATTGAGTAAAGTGAAATTAAGCCTAAATCTACAAAAAAATCTTTGCCTGGAATTATTAAATCAAGTGCGTAAGTAAAGCTAACTGTAATTCTTGATAAAAAGATTGAAATTGGGTGGATTATCATCAATAAAAATGCATATTTACCAATTTTATGATGTTCTTTGTAAACAATATTTAGGCCGTTGAAATAATTTTCAATAATTGCAAGCCTTGCTGACAAAAATAAGTTAATAGAATACATTGTAAGTCCCACAAGTCCTGTAATTTGGCCAATGGAAAGTAAGACTGAATAGAAATCGCTAAAATAGACAGAAATTGGTAAATGCGCAAAAATCCAAAGTAACACTGGAATAATAGAAATTAAGGCAACAATGACCATATATTAATAATAGCGTATTTTGATACATAATTTATATTAACTTTCCATAAATATTGATTAGTACAAAAATTTAATATAAAATGTAAAAAGATAAGCGTTTGCATTAGGCTTAGGAACCTAAGAGCTTAGAGGTAATAAAGAGTTAAATGTAAGGGTGGTAACGTCGAAAGACCCCTTTGAGTATCAATTAATTTTGATATCCAAAGGGGTTTTTTGTTTTTGATAAAAATATATGAATATTAATGACGCAATAAAATTACTTAATAAATTAGCATTACCTAATGATGCCAGTGCTGTCATGGAAGACCATCAGGGTGATTTTGTCTTGATTAACACAAAAGGTGAACTTGCCGATGATCAAGCCCAGAAAGAATTTGATGCGCTTGTTTTCAAAGCTGAACATCCACTTGCACCAAAAGGTTGGAGAAAATGGATATCAAAGAGAGGCAAAGAATTTTAATAATATAGTACAATAAATAAATAACATGAATATTAAAAATAAAATTGCAAAAGTCTTAGAAGATGTCACCAGAATTAAAAATCCGAGTGTAGAGTTCACATCTGATGAAAAATTTGGCGACTATTCATCCAATGTTGCCTTGAAAAATAAGGATCTGAACATTGATTCGATTGTGCAAAAAATCAATGAATTCAGTAATGATTTTACTGCAGAAAAATTGGGGAGATTTGTTAACTTTAGAGTTAAAAATGATGTACTAGTTGATAATTTGATGCAGATTGATAGTCAAAAAGAGAACTATGGAAAATCGGACTTTTTGAAAGGTAAAAAAATAATGTTTGAGTTTGCTCATCCAAATACTCACAAGGCATTCCATATTGGTCATTTGAGAAACATTACAACGGGAGAAGCATTATCAAGAATGTATGAAGCAACTGGAACTAAGGTCGTTAGAGCAAATTATCAGGGTGACGTTGGACTGCATATTGCTAAAGCACTATATGGAATAGAAATAAAAGGTTTTGATGATCCAAAAGATATTAAAAAGAGAGCTGAATATTTAGGAAAAGTTTACGCAATTGGTGCAACAAAGTTTGAAGAGAGTGACATTGATAAAAATAAAGTCGCAGAAATTAATAAAAAAATATATGACAAGAGTGATGAAAAGATTACTAATTTATATAAAACAACAAGGCAATGGAGTCTAGACTATTTTGCGACAATTTATGAAAGGGTCTATGTAAAGTTTGATAGGTTGTATTTTGAGAGTGAAACAGCTGAAAGTGGTAAGAAAATAGCATTAGAAGCACTTAAAAAAGGAATTTTAGTAGAAAGTGATGGCGCTATTATTTTTGAAGGGACTAAATATGGGTTACACGACAGAGTTTTTATATCGAGTAAAGGTGTTCCTACATACGAGGCCAAAGATTTTGGGCTAGTTAAATTGCAACTTAAAGAATATAGCCCTGATAAAATAATACATGTTCTAGGACCCGAACAGCTTGGGTACACTTCAGTTATTTTTAAGGCACAGGAACTAGCAATTCCGGAAACAATTGGTAAGCAGTTACATCTTCCTTACGGTTGGGTAAAGCTTAAAGAGGGAAAAATGAGTTCGAGAACGGGTAATGTTATTCTTGGTGAGTCCATACTTGATCAGGCAAAAGAAAATATATTAAAAAGTTACAAAATAGATGACGTAACTGCCGAAAAAATTGCAGTTGGTGCGGTGAAGTACTCGTTTTTAAAAAGCGGTTTAGGTCAAGAAATTGCATTTGATTTAAAAGAATCAATATCTTTAGAGGGTAATAGCGGACCATATTTGCAATACACAATTGCGCGTTGTAATAGTGTTGTTGCTCGTGGTAATGTTGTTAATCTAAACCTTGAACCTTTAACCCTAAACCCTGTGGAGTTATCAGTCTTGCGTAAATTATCCCTATTTGGTGAGATAATATCGACTGCAACAAAAAATTACTCACCAAACATTCTTTGCAATTATTTATATGAATTAGCCTCAAAATATAATACTTTTTACAATGCTGAAAAGATTATTGGTGGAGAAAATGAGGAGTTTAAACTACTATTGACCAAATCAACTGCTCAAGTACTTAAAAATGGACTTAATCTATTGGGAATTCAGTCTCCTGAGAAGATGTGATTAATTTTTAGGAATTATAGTTTCTCCAACTCTATCAACAACCCTTTGAAGTGGGTTAGTGTGTCTATTTTCAAGTTGCTCTGCAAGCTTTCTTTCTAAATATGAAACTTCAATAACTTTAAGCATTTCTTCAAGATCAGCATCATTTAGTTTAATTCCTTGTTTTTCTGCAATCTTGGTTAAAATCTGCAATATTTTTGTAATTTCTCGTTCTGATGTAATATTCACTTGCATATCAATCTCTTCTCGAAGATTACTAATAAAGCTTTGTCTGTTCTGACTCATAAGAACAATAAGAGTAAGTATGATTGCTTCCAAAGACACAATTGTTGTCATAAGAGGAAATGGAAAGGGATCAAGGACTGGAAGCCCAGGAATTTTACCCATATTCATCATTATCCAAAATATAAAAAATAAAGTATTAAAAGTTAAAAAGGGGATACTGCCAAATAACGATGTCAAATCATCTGCCAAGCGCACTGACCAAGATCTTTTTCTTAGTTCTTTGGCTTCAAATGACTGTATGATTTTGGACATAAGTAGTATATGGTATTTAGTATATAGTATATAGGGAGGACAAAACAATAATACAAAATGATAACGAAATTTACAGACTTGATTGCATGGAAAGAGGCACATAAATTAGTTTTAATGTCATATAAATATTTGAATAAATTTCCAAAAAATGAAACATTTGCGCTATGTGATCAAATAAGAAGGTGTTCAGTTTCGATTAGTGCAAATATTGCAGAAGGATTTTCAAGACATGGTAAAAAAGAAAAGTCACAATTTTATTTTATTTCAAAAGGTTCATTAACTGAACTTGAGAATCATTTTTTAATTGCAAAAGATTTAGATTATATTGATATTACAGAACTTAGAAACATGCAGGAACAAATGGAGCACGTTGGCAGGCTATTGACAGGATTAGTTCGTTCGGCAATTTAGCAGTTCCCCCTATGTACCATATACTATATACTACATACTGTTTATACAATGAATTATCATAAATCTATACTTAGTAACGGTCTTCGAGTAATCACAATTCCAATGCCTTCCCTTGAATCTGTAACAGTATCGGTGTGGATGAAAACAGGTTCAAGAAATGAAAATAAAAATAATAATGGGGTAAGTCACTTTTTGGAACATATGTTTTTTAAAGGAACAATTAATCGTCCAACTGCCAAACAAATTGCAGAAGAAATTGACCAAATCGGAGGGGTCCAAAATGCGGGAACTTCAAAAGAATATACAGAATATTACATCAAGTGTCGTGCAGATAAAATTGAGATAGCATTTGATCTGCTCTCTGATATGACCCTAAATTCTCTTCTTGATGCCAAAGAAATAGAAAGAGAAAAGGGGACAATAATTGAAGAAATTAGAATGTATGAAGATACTCCAATGATGAATATCGGGGAAGTGTTTGAAGGTTTAATTTACGAGAATTCGCCACTCGGAATGGACATTGCAGGTACAGAACAAACTGTTCAAGGAATGAAAAGAAGTGACTTCCTAAGTTATAGAAAATCATATTATGTACCAGAAAATATGATCATTACTGTGGCTGGTGGAGTAACTGAAAAAGTATCAGTACACTTAGCTGAAAAATACTTTTCAAAACTTAAAAATCAAAATTCAAAAGAATTAGACTTTAAACCAGTATTTGAAAATAAACAGAACGCAACAAAAATAAAGTTGCATAACAAAAAGAAAGAGCAAACTCATGTCATTTTAGGTTTCCTTGCAGATGGTAAAAATTACAAATTTAAATATGCTCAGACTCTACTTGCCACAGTTTTAGGTGGGGGAATGAGTTCCAGAATGTTTACAGAGGTAAGTGAAAGAAGAGGTTTGGCATATTCAATTAGAACATCAATGGATAGATACACTGATTGCGGATACATGGGAACATATGCCGGTCTTGATACTAAAAGAGCAGAGGAAGCAGTTAAAGTAATGCTTGATGAACATTACAAAATCACCGATCACCGTTCACAGATCACAGTTCACGAGTTGGCCAAATCCAAGGAGTTCTTAAAGGGTCATTTAGCCTTGGCTTTAGAAGATACCAGTGATGTATCGGGCTTTTTTGGAGATCAAGAACTATTTAGTCAAAAAGTTTTGACACCTGAAGAAGTGTTTAAATTAATTGACAAAGTAAACATGGACGAAGTAAATTTCGAGGCAAAAAGATTGTTTGTTCCAGAACGCCTAAACCTTGCAATTATTGGACCATATGAAAACGATGAAAAATTTAAGAAAATTTTAAAATAAATTCAACTAAACTTCTTTTTAATAATTTCCACGGCTTCATCAGTATCAATGTGTTCCAATTCATTATGGAGTTCTTTGTCTGTTAACACTTTTCGTACATTTTCAGAAGATACACCGGCTGATAATAATCTTTCAGCAAGTTTTGCTTCACCTTTTAAGAAATCTATTGCAAATGGAACATGTAAGAAATTATCTATCTCAAATAGTGCTTCAGTTGGCCCTGCAGATAAATGCATTATGTTATTTTCAATCCCAACTTTTTTAAATCCATAATCACTAGATTTTGCAAAAATTGAACCACGGATAGAGTCGGGGAGTGCCTTTTCAGGAAATGTGCTTCCTAGCATCTCATCACGAAGTTTTGCCCATGGAGTGTCTGAAGTAACAAGCATGACACCAAGATTCCTGTCAGATTCGGTGTAGTGAGCTAATTGATGTGGGTGGAAGCCGTCAACGACTACCGTTTCTTCACCATTAATTGTCATTGTCCTAACATAGAAACCACTTTTAACCTTTTCAGACTTTGTTTCAAGCCAGTAATTGTCAAAATCATATGTATTTTTTACTCCTGCTATCTCAAAGGCTTCATGACCACCCAAAATCTTAGTGTTTTTATTTGTAATTCCAAGTGTTTTAAATACCAAATCTTTTTCTTCATCAGATAGTATTTTGGATGCGTTTTTTGAAAGAGTGTTAATTACGCCATAATGCCTGTCCATTATTTGAAACTTGCCTACTGCAGATCCAGGAAATAGGGCAGTACCGTCTACCGTTACTTCATACTTTTCAAGTTTTTCAAAAACAAGCTTCATTATTTTTTCTATTTGTTCAGGTTTTTTATCTAGGAATACTTCAGGTTTAAAAAATGCCAAAAGCTGATTCTTTTTGTTAGTTTTAAGCTTGAAGTCCGTTAGAATAGTGGGATTTATTTTGTCTTTCCCTAGTGAATTAACAAACGAATCAATTATTTTCCTGCTCATACAGTTATTTTAACAGAAAAAAATAATTTTACAGCGGACAAGGATCAGCTTTCTACTTTTGCATCAATTTCATTTTTAATATCTGTTGGCATACTTGGCTCACAACCATTACCTCGATATGGACAACCACCACAAACAAACAATAATATAGGTGCTGCAGGCACTCCTGAATTCTCCATAATTATTCCTTGTCTACCTTGTCCTGTAATACTGAAACCCATTTTTAAAAGCGGACATTTTTCTTCAAAATTGCTGCAATTTATTTTTTCCATGGAGGAATTATACAGATAATTTGGTCATAATTGTATTATGCTTGACAAGTTGTATACAGTTTAATTATAATATACAAAAATGTATATCATGAAAAAACTTAAATCATTATTTCAATCAGAACAGAAATTATTTCATACGCAAGACTTAGCTTTAATTTTAGGAATAACTAATAGGCATAATTTAAGGATGACTATTTCTCGATACATTAAAAATGGTTATTTACAACCAATATACAGGGGGTTATATTCGACTGTTCCCATAGATGATTTAGAGAAGTTTCAATTAGGAATGTCTTTGATTCATAAATATTGTTATGTAAGTTTAGGATCTATCTTTGAAATTCATGGCGTAATTAATCAAAAAGTTTATTCCGTGAATTTCGTTTCGTCAGTTTCCAAGAAAATTGAATTTGATGGCAAATTATTTGTTTATCGACAAATGAATCCACAATTTTTACTTAACGCTGAAGGAATAACATTGGAAAATGGAATATATAAAGCAAGTTTGGAAAGAGCTGTTGCAGACAGCCAGTATTTTAATTTAAGTACTTATTTTGATAGTCCAGATCTGATAAATTGGGATAGAGTAGCAGAAATAAAAGCAATAATAGGCTATTAAAAAATATGATATCAGATAAAAAAACAGATATATTACACAAATTTCAGTTGCAACAGCTATTAACAGCCGTTGTAGATGACCAATATATATCGCAACATGTTTGTTTTAAAGGTGGAACTTGTGCTGAAATGTCAGGATTTTTGGATAGGTTTTCAGTTGATTTAGACTTTGATCTCATTGATAGTATTGACGAAAAATTATTTAGATCTCGTGTTAGTAAAATTGCCACAAAACTAGGTTTAATTGATGATAATAAAAACACAATATCACTTTTTTTTAATTTCAAATACAAATCCGTTGCCAACCAGAGAAACAAAATTAAATTTAGTTTTTTTCAAAATTTGGTAATTTCAAACGATTATGAAGCTAGATTTTTACCTGAAATAAATAGAACTGTAATGTGCCAAACCATTGAAACCATGTTTGCTAATAAACTAGTAACAGTAATAGATAGATATAACAGGCACAAAGAGGTGGAAGGTCGTGATATTTACGATATTCATTATTTTTTCTCACAAGGTTATAAATATAAAGAAGAAATAATCAAAGAAAGAACTGGACTTGAAGTTTCTGTATACTTTAAAAAATTAATTGATTTCATAAATATTAAAGTGACCCAAAAAATGATTGATGAAGATTTAAATATGCTTTTACCTTTAGAAAAGTTTAATAAAATAAGAAAAATATTAAAACAAGAAACTCTCCTGTATCTTAGAAATTGTATCTAGTCGGAATGCTGGGAATTGAACCCAGTGTCTCTTCGTCCCGAACGAAGCGTGATACCGATTCACTACATTCCGAAGCGATGCGAGGAATGCAAGCTATGCTTACAGTCCCTGCTAATAGTGGACATTAGTATTCTACCAAATCTGAAGCTTAGTTACTCAAATCAACTTTTACTCGTACATCAAGCCTGGAGTTTGGATCATTCATCCAAATTGTAGTAGGTGATATTTTATAAATTCTATATTTTTTACCCTTTAAAACCATAGATTTAATAAAATTAGTAGCAACTTTAGTGTTAATCCCACCATATGGATACTTTCTTAAGGCATAAATTTTAGACACTCTTATAGATTCCTTTAAATTTAAAACTTCTGAATTAGCCTCAATTTGTAAACCTACGCCTTCACCCCATTTTTGCCTTGAATCAAATATTGCACAGGCAACTTTGTTATTAGTACTTAAGTTTGAGCAGTGTCTTGATGTTGGCATGGATACAAAATAAATGTTCCAATTTTCATCATAACAATAGACAACAGGGGAGATCCAAGGAACCCCTTTTTTATCAGCACTGGCAATTGTTACATATTGATTCTTTTCAACAATCTTCCTTGCCAGTTTATTTAAATCGCTAATTTGTTTTGTCATGGAGGTACTTTATTTTATTTAGCTGAAAGTGTAAAATTGTTGTGCAAAATATGAACAAACAAGAAAAAATTATTAGTGAATTTTTAATGCAGCTTGGTTATGCAGTTGAAGCAATAGAAATTTATTTGGCCTTAATAAAAAATGGACCATCAACACTACTTAAAATTGCAAAAAGTTGTGGTGTAGAACGCACAAAACTATATAGAACTGTAGACAAGCTAATAGAAAGTGGAATTCTAGAAGAAGTTCCAGAATATAAAAGGAGGACTGTCAAAGCTGTTGATATTAATACAATTGAAGGACTAGTTAGAGAAAAAGAATTAGAAGCACTAAACTTAAAGTCATCACTTTCTCTGTTTACGTCCACTGTTCAGGAATATTCAAAAGATGATACACCAAAAGTAAATGTTGTCTATTACAAAGGTCAAGAGGGGTTAAAACAAATGATATGGCATATTACAAATTGCAAAGGTTTATACAGAACCTATTCCTACCGTTTTTGGAATGATATTGCAGGGGATAAATTTACTTTAGAAATTAATAAAGAAATGCTAGCGAAAAAATTTAAAGTTCATGATTTATATTCAGATCAGTATTTAAAATATAAAGAAAATTGGATGAAAACAAAAGGTAAAAAACCGGCAGGGGACTGGAGTTTTTGGGATGCTAGGTTTATTTCAGAAAAAATAGTAAAAATTAACCAAAATATAGATATCTATAATGATATTGTGGCTTATTCATACTGGGATGGAACAGATATGTTTGGCGTAGAAATTCAAAACCAAAGGGTCGCGGATATGCAAAAGCAAATTCATGATACATTGTGGAAGCTAAGTAAAAGAGTCAATCACTTTGACTGGGCCAACCCAAAGTGGGTGAAAAGATAACTTTTTTTTGTGTCCTCGTTCAGAATCGGACTGAAATCTAGGGATTAGGAATCCCTCGTTCTATCCATTGAACTACGAGGACATAGATCTACGAGTTCATTATTTAATGCTTAATGAATATAAATTTGGGGCTGATGAATCAGACCCTAAATTAGTCAAGATTAAAAGTTTACTTGCATTAACAAATGGGTATGCATGTGGGGCAATGTAATTACCAGAAAATACTGTTTGTCTGTTTGTCCCATCATAGTCCATAATTACGATTTTTCCCTCATCTGGGTATACCAAATGTCTTGAAGTAGGTAACCAATAAAGGGATCTTCCATTGTCCAATACCTCAAAATTCTTATCTTCTTTGATATCGTAAATATAGGTTTTACCTACTTTGATAGCCCTAGATTCTAGTTGTGTAGAACTGCCCGGAAGTTTAGAAATTAGGTCTGGTTTTAATGTCGCCTCAGAACTTGCAGTGTACATTACCATGTTGTCATCAGGCGAAAATATATAGTTTTTAGTTTTATTTTTTAATATTAAAGATAATTCGTCAGGTACATATTTAAACTGTGCCTCATCTCTTGTTTTCTTTTCAAGTTGCCATTCCTTCTGTATTTCAGGAAGTTTTGTTGTGATGTTAGTCATTTCCGATTGTGAATTAAGTTGGTTTGAATCAAGTAAAAAGTTACCAGTTTTAGTGGTAAGCAATATCTGTCTTGAGTTTGGTGAAAAGATATAACTTGCCTCAGTATCAGTTATTACTGCAATCTTCTTAGGTTCATTAGGGAACCCAATTGGAAGAGTAGAAACAGACATTACCCATAAACCCTCATCGTTTGTGTATGCAATCCTACTAAAGTCAGAAGAAGCTACTGGGTTTTTAACTCCACTATATGTAACAGGCGACAATGCTGGAGCGACTTTGAAAAGTTGTGCAGTTACTTGTGTTACTTCTTCCTTTTTAATAGTCAATCTTTTTTTCCAAGATAAATAGCCGTCCTTTTTAATTTCAACATCATAAGTATTTGGCGCCAACTTCAAATTAGTATTAGTTGCTCCTTTTAAACTGTTGTTTACAACAATTGAAGCACCATCAGGGTCTGATTTAGCAACCAATATGCCGTTTTCTAAAAACTTAAATGTACCTGTATCAAACTGGTACCCTCTAGCTATCAGTGCTACAAAATAACCTACAATTCCCACAACTGCAAAGGTTGAAAATAAAACAAACACTCTTAGTTTAGTCATATGAAGAATTATACTATATAATTAGCTTAAATATGTTTAACAGGAAAAAAATCGCAATTGATTTAGGAACTGCAAACACTCTTGTTTGGGTTGCAGGGCAAGGTTTAGTAGCAAACGAGCCAACAGTTGTAGCAACATCAGTTGATGATAATAAAATCGTAGCCGTCGGAATTGAGGCTAAAAAAATGTTAGGCAGAACTCCAGAAGCATTACTTGCCAACAGGCCAATGAGAGATGGGGTTATTGCAGATTATTCAGCTACTGAAGCCATGCTTAGATATTTCATATCTAAAGCTCTTGGTGTCGCCGGTGAAGCCGGTCTTGTGAAGTCTCTTTCCCGATTTTCCTCTTTTCTTCTCCGTCCTGATGTTATGGTTTGTGTCCCAGCAGGTTGCACTCAAGTTGAAAGGCGAGCAGCCTTAGATGCAACACTTAGTGCAGGCGCAGCACATGCCTATTTAATTGATGAGCCATTAGCAGCAGCAATTGGTGCAGGCATACCTGTTTCAGCTCCATCTGGGCATATGATAGTAGATAGTGGTGGAGGGTCAACTGAGGCAGCAGTAATTTCACTTGGTGGTGTAGTTGTGCATAAATCTACACGTACAGCTGGTACAAAAATCGATGAAGCAATAATTGCCTTTATGAAGAAGAAGCACAATTTGGTAATAGGCGATACCACAGCAGAGGATATAAAAATAAAGATAGGGTCTGCAATAAAGTTACCAAAAGAAGAGAAGCTTGAGATATCAGGCCGCGATCTTGTTTTTGGTCTACCAAGAACTGTAACTATTACATCAACTGACGTGACTACAGCAATTAAACCAGTACTAATGTTAATGATTGGTGCAGTTAAGGCTGTACTTGAAGATACCCCTCCAGAACTTGCTGCAGATATTATCGATAAGGGAATAATTATGAGTGGAGGAACTTCCAGTTTAAGAAATTTGAATAAACTTCTAACAGAAGAAACAGGTGTTCCTGCCCATGTCGCAGATGAACCATTGCTTTGTGTTGTTCGTGGTACAGGTTTGGTACTTGAAAACATTGAGTTATGGAAGAGAAGTGTCACAACTAAAGGGTAAAGTAGTATATAGGGAGTGGTATATAGTATATTGGAGTCAAAACAAAACGAATGTTAGCAACTTGAGGATAACTCCTTAAAAGTGAAGCTAAGAATTGAACTATATTTTTATACATTTGTGTTAGTAATTAAAAATTAATAACGACATTATATGTCTATAGTAATTCACAATATACTATATACTATATACAATATACTTTTTCTTTATGCGGAATAAATACGGTAAATTTTTAAGTAAAATATTAAAATAAATTATAAAATTGTTAGAAATATAACAAGTAAATTGAATTTAGATAGTTAAAATTTGAACTTAGTAATAAAATATGCCAAGTAATTATAAAACATTAGAGCGAAAAGAAGGCTATATCTTAGGAATCAAGATATCTATCACTTCAAAGAGGGAAGTGCTAGACTTTGTATCCTCTAGGCTCGACACTAAAGAAAAATTTTACATTGTCACACCAAATCCAGAGAATTTATTACTTGCTACAAAGGATTGGCTATTGGCAAAGGCTATAAGAAGATCCGACTTTTCAGTGCCAGATGGTATTGGTTTGTCCCAAGCAAATAAATTTTTAAGTTTTAAAGAAAATAGAAACAATATTTTTAGGCCGGTAATACTAATGTGTCAAGGGCTTTTGGTTGGAGCATCAACTTTTATTAATAAAAGTTATTTAACCAAAGATCTAGAAGTTATAAAAGGGAGAGAATTATTCTTGGATATAATGAATATCTTAAACCAGAAGAAATTAAGAGTTTATTTATTTGGTGGAGAGCATGGAGAGCAAGAAACTACACTTAAGGAATTACAAAAATTATATCCCAACATTACTTACAAGACTAGTTATAAATTCCCACACTATGGAAAAAATGGACAACCTGTATCAGTAGGAGATAGAAAGATGCACAAAAATATAGTAGGATCCATCAAATTATTTGAGCCAGATTTCATATTTGTTGCGATGAACACACCAAAGCAAGAGAATTGGATATATAGAAACTTCTTCAGACTTACTAATGTAACAGGAGCTATGACCGTGGGAGGAACATATAACTACATTGCAGGTAATATGAAAACTCCACCAAAATGGGTAGAGAATATTGGTCTTGAGTGGCTTTATAGATTTATCCAAGAACCAAAAAGATTTAGAAGAATACTAAATGCAGTTATAATATTTCCTTGGAATGTTTTTAAGTATAAATTAAACCTACCAAACTACAGTAAGTTACGTACGGCCGTCAAAGTTAAATAGTTTGACAAAAGCCTTCTTTGCTCTATATATTTTACCTTCGACCGCACGGGGAGAGATCTTCATTACAACTGAAATCTCTTTATATGACAAATCGCGGTAGTATCTATACTGTAATAATTTCCTTTTATCCTCCGGTAATAGATCTAAAATTTCATTAACCTTTAATCGGAGCTCATCTAAGGCCATTTTTTCCTCTATTGGTATATCTTTTGATTCAATTTGAGAAAGCCACTTAAGAGTGGGTACAACTAGGTGAGACCGTTTATTAACCTGATCTCGGTAGTAATCTGCAATTTTATTTAGTGCTATTCGGCAGAGCCAAGTAAAAAAGGTAGATTTGTGTTCAAATTTTTTATATCCTTTCCATGCTGCCTCAAAAGTTTCAGTTACTATTAAGTCAGCTGCTTCTGGGTCACTTCCAATCTTTTTGAATACAAAGCGAGTAAGTGGGGACATAAATTGCTTGTAAAGCGACTCGAAATGCATATGTGTAGTATATCAAAATCCAGAGCGTGGGATTTTCAGATTTTAAAAGACTAACTAATTACCATGACACGGTTTTTAACTAGAGGTATAGCATCAAAGGTAAATTTACCAAGACTGGATCTAGTTAAATTAAAAGATACTATTGAAGCTAGAATTGATGATATAATCGAATATCCAGGTAGTAAAAAAGGGGATTCAGGCATTTGGTATATGTCTGATTGGATTGACCATCAAGTTAAAAAAGCAGTTGAAGGTAAAAGTCGAGAAAGAAAATGATAATAATAAAACATGGGAATAGAAGTTAAAACTGATAATAATTCTGATGAAAGTGATGAAATTAAATTTTCTGACCTAGAACTTTTGGGACGTGGAAAAAGTCATCAACAGAAAGAATCTTCTCCTATAAGGCGAGCAATTGCCAGAGCGCTTCGAAAAAACAGAAAAGTAGGCCCCGATGATGGAGATACACTTGGTTTAAGTTCTGTCTTCAAAAATGATCCGTTTAAAAAAGAAGATTAATATTCTCTTTCTAAAATGAAGTCGATTAGCTCGATGAGCTTTGATCTTGCGGGTTCATCTGATAAAAATTGCAACTCATTGTCAAATATTTTTCTTGCTAATTCTTTCTCATTTTCAGCTAGTTTTTTTGTAAACTCAACACCTTTATCTGTTGCTAAAGTGGATTTTCCTTCCTTTTTGTCTTGCTCCAAATCTAATATATCGTCAACTAGTTGAAAACATCTTCCTAAGTGCAAACCAAAGTCGGTCAATTTATCTAATTGTTCGCTAGTGGCACCAGCCAAAATAGCTCCTAATCTCATGGGTCCTGCTATTGAATAATATGCTGATTTGCTATCCGCTACAAAAAAGTACTGATCACTAGAAGTCTTTGTTTTTTTATTCGTCCATATTTGTTCAACAGCCTGTCCAAGTGTTGTACGTATCATTATTCTATAAAACTCGTCTACTATTTCAGAATTTTTACAGTCAATAGTCATTTTCCACATTATGTTTTCAAGGGTATCACTGGCGTTAATTGCAAGTTCTGTTCCATAAATTTTGTGAAGTGTAGGGCCTCCTCTTCGTTCATCAGAATCGTCTTCAATATCATCAGAAATTAATATCCATTCTTCAGAAAGTTGCATTGCACCAGCTACATTTGTAGCTATTTTTGAATCAATTCCCATTGCGGTTGCAATTAGTATTACTAGTGTAGGTCGAAGGTATTTGCCTTTTCTCTCAGGATAAACTCTGTTTATTTTCCAAAATTCATCTGCCTCATTTTTAAATTGTGAGGGAATTTCAAACTGTTTGGGATATTTAGGATCCTCCAAATATTTTTCAATTACCGGCCAGACTAATTCCTTTGTTTCCTCAAGTGTTTGCTGTATCATTAATATGTATTATATAATACATTCTCAATGGCTAATACAATCACTCTTCCAAAGAATACCACGGTGCCTAACCATATTGCTATGATCCTAGATGGAAACAGAAGATGGGCTAGAGCAAGAGGACTTAAACCATGGGAAGGCCACTACAATGGATATTTAGCAGTAGAAGCTCTTGCAAAAGCAGTCAGAAATTTGGGAGTTCATACCTTTACTGTTTGGGCTTGGTCTACAGAAAATTGGGAGCGACCTCAATCGGAAATTGATGCAATTATGGACCTTTTTAGGAAAGCTTTAAAAGAAAAAGAAAAAGAGTTTCATAAAGATAAAGTAGCATTGGTTCATCTGGGTCGCAAAGATAGATTACCTGCAGATATTCAAAAGATGCTAATAAAAATTGAATCAGAAACAAAACAATATGCAAAAAACCATATATATAATTTAGCAGTTGATTACGGTGGAAGAAGTGAAATAGTAAGAGCGACACAAAAAGCAATTGAGTCAGGTATTGCACCTGCAGACTTAGATGAAAAAACATACGAAAAATTCTTAGATACATACGGCCAACCTTATCCTAATCCAGATTTATTTATTAGAACTAGTGGCGAACAAAGAACCTCTGGGCTTATGCCATGGCAAATGGTCTATGCAGAATATTTATTCTCAGATGTACACTTACCAGACTTTACTCCAGACAAGTTAAAAGAGGCTATTCTAGACTTCTCAAGACGTAGAAGAAGATTTGGTGGGAATGACGAAGTAGAGCACTTTAAATTTAACCCTCATCTAGTAGCAAACTTAGAACTTAAATGGTGGAGATTAGGTAAAATCCCAGAAGGAGTAAAGTTTGCAGAATATGCAATAGAGCATATGAGAAAACAATTTGGGTTATCAAAGCTACTAGCCGCAAAAGCTACAAAATACACATTAGAATCAATTTTGTATCAAGAAAAAGAAAAGTGGGATCTTGCTAAAAATTCGCTTAAGAAATTCTATAAATTAATAAAAGGGGAGTTAAAGCTAGCCTTTGAACCTGAAATAGTAGCTTCTCTGGCCGTGGAACTTAACAAAACAAAAGGGGAGAGCGAGGAGCTAACCAAAGAACACGTGGCAGAAGTCTATAGAATTAGCCTTTTCCAAGCTGCAAAAGCTGCTCACCTTAGAGTCCTTGCAAACGTAGCAAGAAATAAAGGCGACTGGACAAAAGCAGAGGACTATCTTGAGAAATATTACTCAGCTTTAAAGGAAAGAGTCGCCTAAAAAGCAATTTAACATTTTTCATTTTTCAATTTACAATGAATTATCAATGGATCATTTATCAAATAAATTAGAAGAAAGAACTGAAGTTTTTGGTGAAAAGGTTATAGTTTTGTGTAAGAAATTAAAACTTAATTTGATAAATAAGCCAATTATCTCTCAGATAATAAGGTCTGCAACAAGTATTGGTGCAAACTACATGGAAGCAAATAATGCAGCTTCAAAGAAGGACTTTGCAAATAAGATTTTTATTTGTAAAAAAGAAGCTCAAGAAACAAAACATTGGTTAAGAATGCTTTCTGTATCTGAAAATTCTGAGGAAGTTACAACTCAACTAAGAGAATTATGGCAAGAATGTCATGAATTGACTATGATATTTCAAAAGATTGTTAGTACAATAAGATTAAATGAAAAATGATAAATCACTGGGAAATGATAATTGTAAATTGGTAAATATGTCTGTTTTCAAAAACCCTACAATTATAAAAATTTTAGATTATTACAAAAACCTCTGGGCATTATCATATGTCTCAGGTGTTACTCATTGGGATTTAGAAACCTACATGCCAAAGAAAAGTGTCGCCACAAGGGGAGAGGCATTAGGTAGAATTTCTACTATCAGGCAGAACATGTTCCTAAATAAAGAATTCGTAAGCTTAATTCATAAAACTGAAAGCCAAAAACTTAATGATTACGAAAAAGGAGTAAGAAGGGTGTTGTTAAGAGCCCTAGATTTCTACGAGAAAGTACCATCCAAATTCTTGGAAGAGTTTGAAAATGTTACAAATACCGCTACAGTAGTCTGGAGAGAAGCAAAAGAAAAAGAAAATTTTAAACTGTTTGAGAAACCACTTACAAAAATTTTTGACATGAACCGCCAGATGGCAGACTATTTAGGTTATAAAGACTCTCCTTATGATGCATTACTTAATGAGTACGAAGAAGATTTGAAAGCAAAAACTGTAGAAAACTTCTTTAATGAAATTAGATTGCCATTAAAAACGCTTCTAAATCAAATAGTCAGTTCTAAAAAATATAATAAAGCTCATTGGCTGGAAAGTGCAAAGTATAACAAGGAAGAAATGGTTAAATTAAATGACAAAGTATTACGCTCGCTTTGGAGCGATTTTGACAGGTTCCGTCTTGACGTCAGTACTCATCCGTTCACAACATCTTTTAGTAATAATGATACAAGAATAACTACTTGGTACCATGAGAAGGATTTTGCAAGGAGTCTTCTTGCAACTGTTCATGAATTCGGTCATGCCCTATACGACTTACAAAGCCCAGACAGCCTTGAAATGTCTCCGATTGCCGGTGGATCAAGCTTAGTAATCCATGAATCACAAAGTAGATTCTGGGAAAATTTTGTAGGGAGAAGTGACAAATTTATTAAAAAATTCCTTCCAGATTTTGAAAAAGTAGTTGGGAAGAAATTGACTCAAGAAGATGTGTCACTTTATTTTAATAAAGTTTCACCAAGTCTACTCAGAGTAGAAGCTGATGAAGTTACCTATCATTTCCACATAATGTTAAGGTTCGAAATCGAAAAAGGGATTATTGAGGGTAAATTAAAAATCAAAGATATCAAAGAGATTTGGAATACAAAAATGAAAGAGTACTTAGGGGTAATACCTAAAAAGGATTCAGAAGGAGTGCTCCAAGATATTCACTGGAGCGGAGGAAGTGTGGGATATTTCCCAACATATAGTTTAGGTACATTTCTAGGAGCCCAATGGGAAGAAAAAATAAAGGGAGATCCTAAAAAATGGCTTGAAAAAAATATTCATCAATATGGAAGCACCTATACTTTGAAAGAATTATTAAAGCTTAATAAGATGAAATATGACCCAACAGTAAACATTAAATATCTTCAAAAGAAGTACAAAAAAATATATAAATTATCTTAATTTCTTGTCTTGTCTAAGTTCACTCAAGAAAAAACAAGCCTTAAGAAGTTCAGGATTGTTTATAGAATAAATAATGTGTTGACCAGCTCTTTTAGTACTAACAAGCTCTGTGTTTCTTAAAATTGCCAAGTGTTGTGACAGAGCACTTTTTCTAATCTTAATTTGTTTCAATAACTGAAAAACTGATTTTTCTCCATCTCTTAATGCATGGAGTATTTCAAGCCTTATTGCACTAGAAAGTATCTTGTAGACTACTGCATTCTTTTCGAAGTCGTTTTTGCCTAATGTCATATTTTTACTTCCTATGTTCATAGTTTATTTTATCACACTTCACTTTGTCAATTTAGGAGTTTAGTAACAACAAGCAGGGAAAAAAAAAGATTTTTTAAAAGACTATTCCCTTGTTAACGTACCTATTGCAAGGGAAAGCCCTTTACCAAAGGGCCGTATTGTATACTATGGGTTCAATCTAATCAAATTGCATGTTGACACAAGTGTTCCACTTCATTATATTGTGAGATAGTAACATACTATTAAAAATGGACGAAAAACCTACAAAAGCAAAAGTAAATTTACAGAACATGCCAGACCTTCTTACTGTCCGTGAAGTATCAGATCTTCTTCGAGTTTCACCATTAACAATTAAAAGATGGGGCAAAAGAGGCAAACTTCCAGCAATTAGAATTAACTCAAGAGGGGATAGAAGATACAAAAAAGAAGCAGTTATGTGGTTACTTGGTATGCAGGCAAAGGACTAAAATCACTTCTGTATATTCCACAATTTAAAATATATTCCTTTTTCATTCTTCAATAATTCTTGATGTTTTCCAATTTCAGTTATTTGACCTCTGTCCATTACCACAATTCTGTCTGCCTTTGAAATAGTAGATAATCTATGAGCTATAACAATAGTTGTTTTTCCTTTTGCATAATTCCAAAATGCATCCTGTATAAGTCTTTCTGATTCTGAATCAAGGTGGCTAGTAGCCTCATCAAAAATGATAATATCAGGGTTACTCATAATCATCCTAGCAATTGCAAGTCTTTGCTTCTGTCCACCTGAAAGCTTTATGCCTCGTTCACCAACATTAGTTTCATATTTAAGTGGTAGTGATTCAATAAACTCTGAAATGTTTGCAAGTTCTGCTGACCTCTTTACCACTTTAAGACTGTATTTATCAGCCCCATAGGCAATGTTATAGCCAATGGTGTTATTAAATAAGACAGCTTCCTGAGGTACAACACCAAATAAACTTCTAAGAGTACTTTTATTTAAGTTTTTAATATCAATTCCATCAATTAATACTTGTCCTTTAGTAGGGTCAAAAAACCTCATCAAAAGTTTTGTGATTGTTGTTTTTCCACTTCCAGATCTACCTACAAAGGCAATGGATTCACCAGGTTGAATTTGTAAACTCATATTACGAATTGCATTTTTTGTTCCACCTTTATAAGAATGAGAAACTTTTTTAAGTATAATTTGTCCTTTACTGTGTTTGAGATCAATAGGATTTATAGGATCTTTAACTTCAATGTCAAAGTCCAGTAGTTCAAAATACTTTTCTATGTCTGCATAATTTTTGGCTATATCTCTTGTTGACCAGACAAGGTCCCAGAGTTTTGGATAAAAATTAGATAAAAATCCAGTAATCAAAACAAAATCTCCTATGGATAATTTTAAGTCAATTGTTTGATTAAGAGTTATATAAAGCACTAAAAACATAGAAGTATTTACAATAGTACCCATTGTGGCATCAATTAACCTAAATGAATTCCCATAACCCCAAAGTGATTTTAACCAAGGTATAAAACTAATTTTTAAACGATTTCCTTCCCAGTTTTCTTTTGCAAATAACTTTACAGTTTCAAAATTTATTAAGTTATCAGTAATAATTCCTGAAACAATATCTTCCTCATCGTTAAATGTTCTTTTTTTGTTGACATTATTTGCAATTAAAAACCTTGTTGCAATAATTGTTAAAAGTAGGGAAACAACAAGCATCGAAACAATTATTAAATTAAGTTTCGAAAAAAAGTAAATCATTACAGAAAAACTAATTAAAACTGTAAACATTCGATAATGAATGTCATGGAAAAAGGAGAAAAAAGCAGAATCACCACGTTTAAAGGCAGAAATTAAACTTCCAGTAGATTTATCTGCATGAAATGCAAAATCTAAATCTTGAACCTTCTTAAATATTTTACTTCTTGCATCAATTGCAGCTTCAAAACAAAGTAAATCACCAACAAACCCAACAAGTAAGTCTAAAACTACAGCAGTAATTCTTACTAAAATAAATAAAATCAAAATCCTCATTAAATTATTGCTATCCAGAGAGGGGATTGCTTCAACAAATAATTTATAAAAATAAGGATTTAGAGAAAATAAAACATTAGAAATTATAATCAGCAAAATGAAGCCTGTAAACACAAGCTTCTTTTTTAACACAAATGAGTAAAACACTTTTAAATCTTTGAACATAAGCGTAGCTTCTCTTCGGTTGGAGATTTGATTATATCATAGCAAAATATTGCTAAATATAGTATTATTCCCAAAATTAACAAAATGGGACTAGAAATTTTAAATAGAATACCAGATTCATCACAAAAAACTATATGTGGTGCATGCCAGCATATTGTCCGTAGCGCTCAAGTCTATGAAGGGTCGGTAGTTATGGTTAAGCCAAGGTCAGACACACACCAAAGGACTGGTTTTGGAGGGTCTCAATACTTTGGAAGGGTAACAATACCGTTTAATATGGCTTTGGCAGTTGAAAAAAATGGGGTAATTCACTATCAAATACCAGTTGATGTAGAAGGTTTAAGTCATTCAGGAAAACTAGCATCTGTCGAAATCGTTGCTGATAACTTTGGTCATGATATCTCCACACTTATTTAAGGAGGTAATTTTATTTTTTACCCTTATTTTTTTCGTATTCCTCACGCTTTCTTCGTTTTCGTTCCTTTTCTCTTTCTTTAACTTCAGCTAATCGATCGGCAATAGACTTATCTGTTTGTTCAAAAGCTTCAGCCCTACCATTAGCGCCAGCGATTGGTACTAATTTCGTGGGTCGTTTTGAAAAAGAATATTCTGTTGTCATTATGGTATAATATGGTAACTAATCTCCCATATGAAGAACCTTTTGTTTGTCCCATTGCTTTTAATTTCACTTTTTTTGCCAGGCTCTGTAATGGCAAAAACTCCTGTGCCCAGTCCAACCCCAACACCGATTGCAACTGAATTACCAATTTCAACTGAATTACCGCGTGTTGATATTACCCAAAAAACAGAAGAAGTAATAGGTCCCCTTGAAAAACTTATTAAAGAGCAGGAAATTGGCATGGTTTGGCCACTAAATCCTATTAAATATGCTATTAAAAATTCTGTAAATTCAGGAGTTCCAGCCAACACAATTGTGTTATTGCTTTTGCTTCCAATCGTGGCTACAGTAATTGCAGCAACAAGAACAATAGTTGGTATCCGTGGTTTTGGTATATTTTTACCAGCTGCACTTTCTATTACATTTGTAGCTATTGGTCCAATCCTCGGGATTTTACTTTTTTCTGCGATCGTAGTAATTTCTACAACAGTCAGAATAATCACCAGGAAACTCAAATTAAAACTTCAATATCTACCTCGTATGGCCTTAATATTATGGTTTGTTTCCTTTGGAATATTGGGAATACTGTTTACTGCACCAATTATGAAGTATCAACCATTATTAAACGTTTCAATCTTCCCAGTTCTAGTCCTAACACTTTTGGTTGAAGATTTTACCAAAATTCAGCTTGGAAAATCATTTAAAACTGCCATGAGCTTAACAGGTCAAACACTAGTACTTGCCTTGATATCTTATGTATTTTTAACATACGCACCATTTCAAAGTTTGGTTTTATTAAACCCAGAAATTGCACTTATGTCTACATTTTTAATAGATATAGTATTGGGAAAATATTTAGGTCTTCGAGTTATGGAATATGTCAGGTTTAGAAAATTAATTAGCACAAAGTAAAACAATAACTACAATTATGAAAGTATCTTCAATATTAGGTTTAAATGCAAGAGGAGCATTGTTTACCGGAAAATATAACACCAGAAAAGCAAAAATGATTGCTGACTCAAAATTGGCAACAGATAGGGTACTAAGGAACGCTAATGTACCTCACCCTAAAATATTTAGAAAGTTTAGGACACCAAATGATGTATATGATTTTGATTGGACCAAGCTTCCATCAGCATTTGCATTAAAGCCGTCACGTGGTCTCGGCGGTGATGGTATTATAGTAGTCAAAAAAAGGGTAAATGATACTACATGGCTAACTTCATCTAAAAATAAAATAACAGTTGACGACTTAAAAATGCAGTCATTAGACATCTTGGAAGGTGCTTTTTCGATGGGAAATGAACCTGACGTAGCCTTTATACAAGAATATGTGGGAAGGCACTCCGCCTTTAGAAAACTTTCATTTCGAGGAACACCAGACATTAGAGTAATAGTTTTTAATAAAATTCCTGTAATGGCTATGTTACGTCTTCCAACAAAAGAAAGTGGAGGAAGAGCCAACCTTCATCAAGGGGCAATGGGCTTAGGTATTGATATATCAACTGGTATTACAACAAAAGCAATTCAACACAACAAGGAAATATTATACAAACCAGGTACGACAAGAAAATTAAGAGGCATAAAAGTACCATATTGGAATAGGATTTTAGAAACTGCAGTTACAGGGCAAATAGCGTCTGATCTAGGTTACGCCGGTGTTGATATAGTGCTTCATCCTGAAAAGGGACCACAAATAATAGAACTTAATGCACAACCAGGGCTATCAATCCAACTTGCTAATATGGAAGGCTTAAAAAGAAGACTTGATAGAGTTGATGACATTAATGTAATTGACGCAGAGCATGGCGTTAAAATTGCAAAAGCATTATTTGCAAGTAAGTTTGTTCAACGGGTTAAAAACGTTGATGATGTTAGAACCATTAATGCAATTGAAGAAGTAAAAATAATAGATAGTGATGGTAGACCATCAAAACATCTTGCAAAAATTGATACTGGCGCATGGAGTTCTACAATAGACATTAGTTTGGCCAAAAAGCTGGGATTATTAAGAAAAAATAAAATTTTGATGACTAGAAAAAAGCTATCAAGCTTAGGTGAAGAAGAAAGACCAGTCATAGCTTTGTCATTTTGGTTGGCAGGGCGTAAAATAGTAACTAGAGCAACTGTAAGTGACAGAAAACCACTAAGGTACCAAGTACTAATTGGTAGGATCGATTTACAAGGATTTTTAATAAGTCCAACTATAGATAAAGAAAATTTAGTTAAAGCCAAATGGTAAAAATACTTATACTAACAAGTGGAAACGTAGCTAAACTTGATGGCTTTAAAAACATCGAAGGAGTGGTTTTGGCTTCCTTTAGAGATATAAATTATTCATCTGATTCAAATTCTATAAAGGTAAAGTCAACAGATTTAAAAGATTTTGATGCTATCTACTTTAGAATGGTCGGTAAAAGTCTTGAAATTGCAACATTGGTTGCAAACTACGCCGTCGAAAATAATGTTAAATTAATAGATGTAATGTATTCAAATAGTTTGTTAATGCCCATATCATTGGGTAAATCACTAGAGATGTATAGACTAAACGAGAAGGGGATTAAGATACCAAAGACATTATTCGGCACATTAGATGGCTTAGAGTATCCATATATAGTCAAATCTACATCTGGTCAAAAGGCTAGGGAAGTCTGGCTGGTAAATAATAAGGAAGAACTAGATAAACTTAAGGCAGAAAAGTTTGTTAAGAACAAGCACTATTTTATACAAGCGCTAGTTCCTAATGCCAGAAGAATTAGGGCGCTAGTCGTGGGCGACAAAGTTATTGGTGCAATTGTAAGACATACCAAATGGAACAAAGATCATACAAAAATTACGTTAAATCCTGTGCCTGATGATGTGGAAACTTTAGCAGTAGCTTCTGCCAAGGCTGTTGGCTTAGATATCTCTGGTATCGATATTTTAGTGGATAATGAGACAAAAGAGATGTTTGTGATTGAAGCAAATGCAGCTCCAGTTTGGAAGCTTATAAATAAATATTGTAATGTGTCTGTTGAAAATGAAATCATTAAATATATACAAACAAAAATTTAAAGAATTTGGTGTTAGTCCACAAGCCTTGCAGTGGAAATCAAAAGGTGCTGCTCACCAACGTTTCAGACAGTTTTGGTCAGAAATAGACTTTGATGACAAAAATGTATTAGATGTTGGTTGTGGTTTTGGAGAAATGGGTAATTTCTTAACAAAAAGGTACAAAAACGTTAAGTACAAAGGTGTCGATATTATGCCAGAATTCATAGAAAATGGAAAGAAAATTTACCCTCACTTAGACCTAGAAACACAAGATTTTTTTGGGCAACCTAAACCCGAAAATTTTGACACAATAATTTGTTCAGGTGCACTAAATTCTAACTTTGGAACAAATGATGAGAATTTAGAGTTTCGTAAAAATGCCATAAAAACAATGTTTGATCATACAACAAATGTTGTTGCATTTAATATGTTAGGCGGACACCCAGCACCAAAAAATGATAAACTAGAAAGTAATATTTGGTACTCTGATAGCTTGGAAATATTAGAATATTGTATGAGTTTAACTCGTAGAGTAATCTTACGTCACCAATACCATCCATCCGACTTTACAATATTCATGTACAAAATTAAGGAGAAATAATGCTTGACCTTCTTGTTTTTACACAACATCCTTCCGCGTACGCTCCAAAACACATACGCGAGGAAGCGAAGAAATTAGGATTGAGTGATGAGTCAATTTGCTACAACGATTTGAAACGACAAGGTGACACCTTACTGTTACCTGAAGCTAAAGCTATTATTCTACGAGAACCGGATTATAAAAAAGATTTGTATAATTTGCGAGACAAAATATTGCAATTTTATATTTCCAAGAAATCTATAATTTTGAATCAAGATTCTTATTCAAAGTGGTCAGTATTAGATAAAATAACACAAACCCTAGAATTCGAAAAAGCAGGTATTCCACATATTAAAAATTTAAAACCAGAAGAACTAAAGTGCCCATACATAGTTAAAAATAAATTGGGAAGTCACGGAGATTCTGTATATAAAGTTACTTGTAAAGATGACCTTGATGAAGTTTTGAAAAAACACAAAATTGAGGATTTATTATTCCAAGAATTTCAGACTTCTGGCTTTGATTTAAGAGTAATTGTGTTAAATGGTAGAGTATTGGGAATTATGAAAAGAACACCTAGAGAAGGGGAGTTCCTTTCTAACTTTTCGCAAGGAGGAAGGGTAGAGCAGTTAATAGTTAATAGTGAAGAGTTAAAAATTATAGAACAATTAGCTACGAAAACAGCTAAACATTTTAAATTAGATTATGTGGGAGTAGATTTGATGTTAAATAACAACAATGAGTGGGTAGTATTGGAAGTAAATCGTGCCTGCCAATTCAAGGGTTTTGAACAGGCTACAGGTGTAAATATAGCCTCAAAAGTTGTGGATTTCCTTATTCAGTGATATACTACAGGGTATGCAGACAAAGATGAAGAAAATATTGGTTTTGGTGGATTCTAAAAGTTCCTCAAAGAAAAAATTAGTTAGATACTTAAATTTTCATTCCAAAAATAAATACCGTGCATTTTTACATTCTTTTCAAGATTTATATTTTGATATTAAAACTGGCAAGTCAAAGATCAAAATTAAGAATTCAGATATTAGTAAATTTGACTTGGTATTTGTCAGACGTGCTGGCAAATATGTCCGTTTTATGGGCGCAATTTCAAAATATTTGGATTACAAGAAGATAAAGTTTGTAGACCCAGCATTTCGTGAAATTGGCATGTCAATGGATAAGGCCTCAAGTGCTCTAAGACTTGCGATAAAAAGGATACCGCTACCATACACCATTTTTTGCTTTAGAGAAAGTGTTTTAAAAAATAAAAAAAGAATAATTAAGTCGTTAGGATTTCCAATTATTGCAAAAGCAATTTTGTCACAACGAAATCAAAATATTTATATTTTAAAATCTGAAAACGATTTTAATGAATTATTAAAAAAATCTAAAAAAGAATTTATTTTTCAAAAATTTATAGACATTGAGAAAGAATACAGGTTTTTAATTTTAGGTGAAAAAGTTGGAGTTTTGGAGCAAAAATTCAAAAGGAACTATGAAAAGATAAAAGTTGAGTACCAGGATCTTACTGGCCCATCCGTTTTCCTAGATTTATATTGTGCGACGCAGAATGCTAATAAAATAGCATTAAGATCAGCTACGATACTTGGGCTTGATATTTCCGGTGTTGATTTGGCTGTAGAAAAAGTTACAAAAAAGATTTTCATAATTGAAGTTAACAAAGGTCCAGGAATTGAGCCTGACGCGAGGACATCCCCAGAACTTAAGGCCTTTTCTGACTATCTCCTATCTCGTATATCATAACTACATAAAAATAGGCACAAAAAAACCGCCCTTTCGGACGGTCTTCTTGTTTCTCTTCTAAGTAACTAAGTTACTAATTAACTAAGCTTCTTACTTGAGTTCGACTGTTGCACCAGCTGCCTTTAACTTTTCGACTGCTGATTTAACATCTTCAGGTTTAGCGTCCTTTAATACTTCAAAAGGAACGTTATCTGTTGCATCCTTTGCTTCTTTAAGTCCTAAAGTTTGATTGATCTCTCTTAAGGCTTTAATAACTGCAATTTTAGTTGCTCCTGAATTTGTCATTACTACAGTTTGGTTTCCACCAGATGCTTCTCCTGCTGGAGCATCGCCGGCTGCGGCTGCTGCT
>CAYSAY010000005.1:0-22684 GCA_964429215.1 uncultured Gammaproteobacteria bacterium
AGTTAATAATTCCCCTTTTTTGTAATTTTTATATATTTTTAGCACAAAATCGTCATCCTGACATTGATTATTTAACAAATTAAAAACAGTACAAATTTCTGGTATCCCACCAAATTTATTGTGGCCCAACTTACTCGAAACCGAACCTGTAAAAGCTTTCCTAATTTTCTCACTAACCAAGTTTTTATCGTCAGACAAGAAAATTGCGGATAATGGGTCTGATTTTGACATTTTTAATTCTGGGCTTTTTAAGCTTGGTTGGAATTTAATTACAAGCTCAGCAGGTGGAATTAAACCCATCTTTTTGGCGACATCTCTTGAAAGGAGAATATATGGGTGCTGATCAATACCTACAGGAATTAATGTTAATTTTGGCCCTCCAAATTCAGGCATCTGTGGTAACAATATTTGGGCAAGTTGTACACACCCCCTATAAAAAACTTGTCCAGGATTAGAAAGGGCTTCGTTACCAAAGAGTTTATAAAGTTCACTCATTGAAACATACTTACTAATTTTTATCGCCAGTTTGTAAATATCTGGATACTCAGTATCTATAAAAATGTGTGTTTTTCTTGGTTTAAAACCAAACGCTATGATGTTTGGAATTATCTCCTCCACTGCCACTGATCTGCTTGCCCCTAAGGACTTAGACTTTTGATCTAAATAGGTTTCGTCATTTGTTAATGGTATAAAAATATCTGCTCCAAGTTTTTGTAATTCTAATAATAAATCAAATAGCATTTTGTGGCCGTAATGTAATTTAGTTGACGGATTGAGGCCTGATACAATCGTAAATTTTCCAGTTGTTACAATTTCCGAGATGACTTTTTCAAAATCAAGTTGCGCAATAACAATGTTTCTCTTAAGGTGTTTAAACATTAATTTATCAGGAACATATTTCTTTATTCTTTCAAGGCCACTTAATCCGTTTTTAACGCTTTCTTTTTGGTAATAGCTATCTATCCTCTTTTTTATAAGAAGTTTTTCTTTGTATTCTTGCTGAGATTCAGTTAAATAATTAATCATAAGGATAAAGGAATGTAAATATATTTTTTAATCTGTTTTTGAACAGTTTTTTTTAAGTCTGATATATCTTTGAATTTAAAATCTATAAATGCAGAATGCTCGTCTTCAATAAATATTTTTGCTAAATCGGTTATAGCTAATAAATCAAAAATAGGATGTGCTGTCTCTATTTCCAACGAATCAAAAGAATCTAAAATTAGTCGACATGCACTTCGGTAATCTGTTTTACCTAATATAATTCTAGATTCTTGAAGTTTATTGCTACCAGCTTTGTATGGAGTTATCCCAAATTCTTCTATTTCTGGGTGATTAAGAAAAAATGAAAAATCTTTACCAAGTGGATAACTCGGTTGAAGATATATACTTATAAGTTCATTGATATCATTATTTCTCTGGACCATCCTAGTTACCTCATCATAATTTTTCTCTCTGGGAGGGCCAATTTTAACATCAAAAAGCGTTCCAATAGCTATTTCTTCTTTTGAATACTGAAAATTAGATTTAACCTCCTGTTTTATTCTATTTTTTAATACAGTCTTAGTTAAAAACTTTTTAGCTTCGTCTGATGTATCAATATAATTTTCTACATTTTTAATAAGTGCCGGAATTTTTTGTTCTTTTAACATCTCGCTCATTAACAAAGGTTTGATTGGAAGTCTGTATACCTGAATAACTTTCTTTATTAATTCAATCCTTTTTTGTCCTTCAATAACTAATTTATCTTTTTCAACAGAGCTGTCATTCATGGTTGCAGCCCTATCTCCGACCAAAACTATAGATACAACATTGACTCCAGCCTGTTCAAAGTATTTGTGAATAAGCGAAACAAAAAAGTAATATTTTAAAGAATCTATTGTCATACCTAATAGGTCATAAGTTTCCCCGTATAATAACTTGATAGATTTTCTTTTTCCCACGATAGAAAGTCCTGGGATAATTTCTTTTACCAGTAATTTATTTTTTAATATTTTTTCGATATTTTTCATATGTGGGTGGAGTCAGAATCGGACTGACACTTTCTGTTCTGGAAACAGAAGTCCTACCATTAAACTATCCACCCTAAGACAACAAAAAACCCTTGTAAACAAACCATACAAAATATGATTAATTCACAAGGGCCTTCAATAGGCGGTGCCACCTTGATATTCATTAACCTTTCTAAAAACAAAAATCCCGAAGTCGCCTTCGAGAAATAAATCTTTAGAATAAGTTAAACTTATTCTAGACATTCTCTACTTATTAAGTGACAAATGTTGCTTTTCTTTTTACAGTTTCGCCTCTGTGTTTGACATCTCTTTCGAGTAGCCTCGCCTGCTATTTAAAAGTCCCAACCGACTTTCTCAAAGCATTTATTAAAATGTACAAGTATTATATTAATTTACTACCTAAAAAGCAAGTTTTGGATTACTATTATCTTCTTTTATCAACCTTTCAATCAACCACATTCTCGAAAGAGTTGTTGAATTTATACCTTTGGTTTTCGCAATCTTTTCTATTTTATCTTTAACAGCCTTTTGAACCCTAACAGTCATCACAACATCTTTTTTAGGTTCAAGTTCTAAAAGATCGGATATAGAAACTTTTGGGTTTTCAAACACCTTGGAAGTATCATGTGTATCCCAAAATTTTGCTTCTTCATCTAAGGTCTTAAATGGTTTAATTGGTTTTATCATTTTTATTGATTTCGTTATTATATTTTTCTTTTTCTTTTTTACTAGAATCCCGAGCTGAAACTATATATGCATCTTTCTGTTTTTCAAAAGATAATGCAATTGTTAATAATCTTCCTCTTTTTGTTTTACTAATTAATACAGTTCTACCCCTATATGATTCTGCTAATAATTCATTGTTTTTAAATGCTATTTCAACTTCATATTTTGAGACATTATGTTTTTTAATATGTTCCAGATTCCAGTTGTCCCAAACTAAATTAAATTTTCTATATTTAGATGACATTGTAATACAAAGTAATCTATTAAGTCAAGTTTTGTGACTAAATAGGCTATATATTTATATTACACCAATTTCAGAAAACAAAAAATCCGCCATTTCTGACGGAATAGTGTGACAGGGGTGGGACTTGAACCCACGACCGCCGGGATATGAATCCGGAGCTACTACCGCTGAGCTACCCTGCCGTAAACCGTATTTTATCAAATTTTATCTTGATTACCTAACCCTTTTATCCAGCCATGAATTATTCTTAATAAATCTGTGCTTTTACGCACCTTTATTCTAAGTACTCCATAATATTCATTTGGGTTTTCGTAAATTTTCTTCCATTTAAATTGTTGATAAAAAGGTTTTCTAAAATATTCTTGTGGAATATGTGTTGATTTAGACCATTGACTTTGAATTTCATCAATTCTATCCTTGTGAGATATATTAATTGTAACCCTAGCTATTAAATTTTCTATTTTGACACCGCAACATTCATACAACCACCTGAGATAGAGATTAATCATTTCTGGATTTGAATTTGCAAAACCCACTTGTGTATCTTTTTTAAATCCCTCTGCCCAATAAAGCGCAATTCCTACAAGAAACAATTCTTTTTTTGATAATATTTCAATTTGCTCTGCACCTTTTTCTAGTAGTTCTTTTATTTTTATTTCTTTTTTAAGTCTTTGGTTTTGTGAATTTTGAAGTCTACGGCCATAATTTGGATCGTGAGCATGTTTTTCAAGAATTTTTAATTGGTCTACAGTAAGTTTTACATCTTTGCACCAAACGCTAACTGAACCAGGAGATACGTTTAATTTTTTAGCAATGGATTTTATACTTTCACCATTTTTTCTAAGTTCAATAGACTCAAATTTTTCTTTAGATTTCGCCACTAAATAAATTATACTATATATACTCGTTCAAATACAATTGACCGAACTGAAATTTCAAAGTATAATGACAATTGTTCTTTCAAATGATATGCGGGGTAGTGTACGGCTGCACGCGAGGCTTAAATAAATATGGGCCCTTTAAACAGTAATGTTTACTAGGAACTTGGCTATATCGGGGAACGCCTAATAAAATAGGTCAATCCCGAGGGAAGTCGTAATTGACCCTCTAGAGACTACACGCCGAGCACCCATTTGATATTAATTTATCAAACGGGTTGATGATATAGTCCGACACTCTAAGTAATTAGAGATAACTGTGAGCATAATCTCGCAGGCTGGGTTCAACTCCCAGCTCCGCAACATAAAGAAAAATCCCACCTAAAAAGTGGGATTTTTTGTGTATCAGTTAAACATTTCCCACCACTTTTGCCAATTGGTTTTTGGCTTGATTAGCTCCTCCTCAGGTATGACTGGAGATAGTTTTTTAACTATTTCAGCTTCAGGCATGACAATTACTATCTCCCCCTCTTTTGCTAGACCTAATTTGTCTCTTAGTTGTTTCTCAATATACTCATCACTTTGAATAGTATTGACTTGGGCTTTAAGTTTTTCGTTTTCTTCATTAATTTTTTCCAACCTAACTTTATTTTTTTCAATAATATTTTGACCCTCATTTATTCGCTTTACGCTTTTAATTAAAGATGACAAAAGAACCAAAAACATGGCTAAAGCTGACAAAAGACCTATAATATTGACTATTTTTGTTTTCATAGTATAATACCCTGAGATAGTTATATTATAGCTGAGTTACAAAATCATGAAACAAGAAACAATTAAAGTCCTTTTACCTAAATTTATATCAAGCTTAACTGATTTGGGAAGATCACCAGCCACAATTTTGGCTTACAGATCTGACCTTGAGCAATTAGTTGAATTCTTGACTAAATTAAATGTTGGTACACCTGATCAAATAGCTCTTAAGAACTTAGATTCTTTTAGGGATACTCTCTTGTCTCAAAAATATACTCCAAAATCAGTTTCTAGAAAATTAAATGCAGTTAAAACATTTTTTAGATGGATGGTTGAAAATTCATATCTTTCAACTGATTTATCAAAAAGTGTAACTCATCCTAAAGTCGAAAGCTCTCTTCCTAAGTTTTTAACTCCCCTTGAATACAGAGCTTTAAGAGATGCTGTAAGAAATGATTCAAGAATTTCAGCTATGATTGAACTAATATTGCAAACAGGTATTAGAATCTCTGAAGTTGCAAATATTAGAACAGCAGATGTAACAGATTCAACATTAAAAATTGAAGGATATGCAACACAACCTGAGAGAACAATTCCTCTAAACCAACCTGCAAAAGAATCTATTAATAAATACTTAGTCGAAAGACCAAAAGTAGATTCTGAGTATTTATTTATAAGTAAAACAGGTAAACCTTTAGCTGTAAGAAACATTAGAGCATCAGTTGATAGATTTATTCAAAAAGCAGAGCTTCCAAAGTACTCTGTTAACGACTTAAGAACTACTTTTATAGTTGAAAACATTAAAAATGGAGTTGATTTGATGCTTGTTTCACAAGTATCTGGGCACAAAAGACTTTCAACAACTGAAAGATATTTGGAACTTGCCAATATCAAGGAAACTGGTAAAAAATCTTCATTGATTGAGCTTTAATTTGGCGATTTCATCTGTTACGGAATTTAACATATCTTCATAAACTTTGATCTCGGAATATTGTAGTTCTGAAAGTGAATTCTCATGTTTTACACCATGAAAATGCCCATACATATTTTTAAGTTTGGCCTGATACTTTTCTCTTTTTAGAGTTAATTCTTGTAATTTTTTAGCTTTGTCCATAGTTCCTTTACCTCCATTTTTCTATATGAAAATTTGTTTTTGTCGTCTAAATATTTTTCTGTTTCTTTTAACCAATTCTCAATTTCCGCTTTATTAAAATTAGACTTCTTTTCAATTAAAGCATTAACCGTCCTAATTGTTACCCCACTTAGCCAAATTACCCAGGTTTCATAATCATTTTTTCTAAGCAATTTTCCTTCACTTGAGTTAAAAAAATCAAGGTATGTTGATTTACCTAACAAATAGCCTTTTTTAACTTGTCCATCCATAATTAGTGAATAAGTTAAGTGACTTTTTGTTTCTAGATTATAATCTGCTTTTTTTTGAGCCGATTCACTATGAACCGATAAGCTTCTCTTATAGTAACTTATTGCCTTTTTATACTCTTTTTTTGTGTCAGCGACTTTACCCAAAAAAATAAATAGCCTCGGTTTTAATTTTATTATTTTGTGTTTTTTTATATAATCTCTAGCTTTTAAAACCACGTGTTCCATTTCTTGAGACGATCTCAAATGCTGATATGTTAGAGCTTTTTCAAGATATAAATGGACAATAAAATCGTGGCCAATTTCCAATGAATCATCAATTAGTTTTAAGGTTTCTTTTTCTTTTCCTTTTTGCTCACGAAGTTTTGCTATTTCATGTCTAATATCCTCTAAAGAAGTATTTTTTGTTATTAATAGTTTATCTGGCATAAAATTTTTTTTGTGGGTCATGATAGAGTCGGACTATCGTCTGGACTTTATAACGAAGCATGGCTTCGATATATCAAATCTTAGATTTGCTTTAAGAGTCCGTCCTGCTATATTTTCAAATTTGGTGGGCGCACTTGGACTCGAACCAAGGACCCTTGACTTATAAGATCAATGCTCTAACCAGCTGAGCTATGCGCCCAAATTCTTATTTATGAAGGAATTATATCACTTTTTATTGTCTGAAGCTCCTCTACCAAATGCGTTATCCATATGTTCCCAATCCCTATTTTTTCTAATTTTTAAATTCTTTTCCCAAATTGCTCTTAATGCGTCCATTTCAACCTCTCTTTGCTTTGAAAAAGACAAAAGTCCTAAAGTATCTTTTGGAAAGCATGCTCCACCAAAACCAAGGTCCCCATCAGGCCCCGGAACGTTTAAGTGTGTTCCAATCCTAGGATCGGCTTCGACTGCCTTATATATTTCTTTGTAATTTGCTCCAATTTTTTCTGATAATTCGTAAAACTCATTTGCAAGGAGAACTTTGCTTGCAAGCATTAAGTTACTCATATATTTAATAACTTCGGCTTCAGTTAAACCTACCAAGAAATATTCTTGACCTTCTGGCAAGATTGTTTTGTAAATTTCTTTAATCCTATTCCCCACTCCCTCGTCCCTAATCCCTAGTACAGTCCTTGCAGGTTTCAGGAAATCTTCATTTGCCTTACTTTGAGTTAAAAATTCAGGATTCATTGCAAAATTTATATTGGTATATTTATCTGCAAATTTTTGTGTTGTTCCAGGGAGGATTGTTGATTTAATTATCAAAACCTTTTCAGTTCCACTTAGTTTTGGTGCAATCTCGTCGATTACTCCTTCGACGATTGATATATCTTGACCTGAGTAATCTCTAAACATTGGAGTTGGAAGACAAATAAAAATAAACTCGGATTTTTCTACAACTTCTTCTAAGGTATTTGGAGATTCTTTAAATTTGTCGTACCAAAAGACTTCATTTTCTTTTGATGTTGCAAAACCTTTGGCTGTCGCCTCTCCTACAAACCCATAACCAATAATTCCAATCTTATACATAGATATAAAGTGAATAGATAATAAGATATAAAGAGAAATAACTCAACAAGCACTTATTATCAGATGACTTATCACTCTATATCTGATTACTCTATATCTTGTGCTTAGAGCTTTGCTCTTCTAGTGATTTCTGCATCTACTAGCCTTACATCCCTACCATGTTTTAGTCTACTCATTTCAATGATAATTTCAGCTGTTCTGTCACTTTTCATTGCTTTAATTTTGGACATATCTAAAGTTGTGTCCAATGAAAATGGTGGCTGAGGTTGATTTCTTACTATGGTTTTAACATAAGCATGGAATCTTTCGACATTTAAGAGGTCATCCTCACCAAATGTAGGAGAAAACTCATGTTGTAAATAATTGGCGTCAGTTACACCGACTCTAAAGGAAATTTTTGTACCAACATTTCCAAAAACAGCATTCTTAACTTCTTCCTCCATCTGACCTATAAACTGGTTGGCAACAACAAGGTTTAATTTATATTTTCTAGCTTCTGAAAGTATGGTTGCAAAGTCAGGTGTGGCAAAGTTTTGGAACTCGTCGACATAAAGATAGAAATCTCTTCTTTGGTCTTCAGGAGTATCACTTCTGCTCATTGCTGCCATCAAAATTCTAGGAACTAGTATTAAACCTAAGAAATTTGAATTTTCTTCCCCTAATTCTCCTTTTGCAAGATTAATTAATAAAATTTTTCCATTATCCATTACATCACGGAAAGAGAATGATGATTGAGATTGCCCAATAATATTTCTAATCATTTTATTGGTAACAAATCTTCCAAATTTTGAGGTAATATAGTCCAAAACCTCTGATTTATGGAAATCTGAGGTTTGTGCTATCTGATCTGTCCAATAACGTCTAATAATAGGATCTGTGACCTTAGGAAGTAGTTCTTGAACATATCTCGCGTCTGTTAAAACTCTCATCAGTTCAACAAAGGTTGTCCCAGGTTCTGACATGATAGTAAGCATTGCATTTCTAACCGCATGTTCAAACCTTGGTCCAACAATACCTGTCTTGTACGGATCAAAAAGCTTGTACATCATGTTAATTATTGATGAAGCTACAAAGTGTTTTTCATCTTCAGTTTTTGCCTCCATTAAGTTAAGTCCCATTGGTCTGTCTGTATCTGATGGTCTGAAATAAATAACATCTTCTGCTCTTTCAGGAGGAATCATTTTTAAAATATCTTCAACAGCGTCACCGTGAGGATCCATGAAACAAATTCCTTTCCCTGCATTAATGTCCTGCATAATCATACTTTTGAGAAGCTCTGTTTTACCTGTTCCAGTTGCTCCAATAATAAACATGTGGCGTCTTCTATCGTCATCTCCCATGGCTATTTTTCGTTCAACACCTCTATAAATACTTTTACCTAAAAATAACCCGTCCTCTGGAATTTCTGCTGGGGCTGGAGCAGTTTTTGAGTGCAACCAGTGAATATGTGGAGTTGTTATTTGTCTGTTTGGGAAATGAAAGAGTGTTGCGAGTTCCTCTGAATTTAAAATCGAAACATGGTTTTTTAATACGTTAAATAATGGTTGATATCTATAAAGGAAATCTTGCATAAAGCCACCTTTATTGTAAATTTTTCTTCCACTTAAACTATTGTGTTCCCCTGCTACTTGTCCTATGGATGAGGAGATATTATCAAGATTCATTTTGGCAATCTCCTTAGTTTTGGCAGTGACCACAATTCTTATAGACGTCTCAAATCCTGGTTTACTTACTTTATTTTCTATAGCTTCTAATGCTTTACTTGATACAGAATACTTAGCACTTTCTGAACTACTTTCTTGTTTTTTAGTATCTGATATAAATTTTTTACCATCTTTTTGCCAATCTGATTCTGCCGGTGAAATTAAAATCTGGATACATGCACCTTCCCCTGTTGTTAGTTTTGCCAAACTCGATGTAACTGACGCTAATATATCAGTTGGTAAATCTTTAAAAGTTTTTAAAGGATAATAGTTGGATTTTCCAAGTTGAAACGATTTATAGGCAACTTTTCCTTCTGCCTCAAACAAATTTATTTCTTGAACTTCTTTAATTTCTGCGTCTGGATATGCACCATGGACCTGTCTTTCTACTAAATCTTTATATTCTGAAGGTGTCCAGATAAAAAACTTAATATCTTCAGCCCTAGCTACTATTTCAAATGAAATTGTAGGTTGCACTGAAAACTTTTGTTTCCATCCACCTTTTTTGATTGAATAAAGGGATGCAAAAAGCTGTTCCATCGCATCGGTTTTAATTTCATTCATTCGAGGAACTGAAACCTGGAGATAAACTGAATCAACTGATTTTTCTTCTCTATTCCTTGATTTAAATATAATAAATACTACATACCCTACTACTGCCATTATAAATACTAAAAATATAAGCAGTACTAAAAATGCAATTATTGTTGTTAAATCAGGTAGTATCATTTTTGTTTTGATTCAAATAGCACCTTCCAACCAAAGTACACGGCTTTTTTAAATAATCTTAACCAATATCCTGCAGACCACACTGAAGACTCCTCCGTGTCACCTTTAATTTTAACTTCTAAAGTTTCTTTATTAACCTCTGGAATAATTATATCTGCCTTTTTTTCTTCAGGAGTTGAAATTAACTTATTTCCTTTATCGTCAGTTACCTGAGCTTTGAATTGTGTGGGCACAGGAGATGCAACTTCTTTCCTTTCTATGTTTAAGGCAGAAGCTTCATCAGGATTCTCATACTTATTTTTAATTGGTTCTCTTTCAGGCAGTAGTCCCATGAATTAATAATATCACAAAGAAGCCTCAATAATTTTGTGTTGTTCTGGATACCAAGCAGGTGTGCAAGGCGTTATCATTTCGCAATCTCCCATCCAATAGTATTTCTCTCCTGCTTCAATAAATGCGACATCTCCTTCTTGCAATTCAACACTTTCGTTTTCAGTTACAAGTTCTACTTTACTTTTTAAAATGTAAGAAATTTCTTTGCATTTTTCATTAACCGCCCATCCACTTGATGGATATCGATCGTTTTTTAATTTAACAACTGCGATATTTATATCTTTATCGTTTAATTGATATTCGATAGCAATACATGTTTCACTATTTTTAAATTCTTTTGAATTTTTCTTTGTTATATATTTCATAATAATTATTTAGACAGTTTTAATTTACCAGCTTTTTTAAGTTTGAAATAATTTTCTGCAGCTTCTTTAAAAATTTGTTTTGTCTTTGCAAGTTCTTCTTTTGAAGCGGAAACATAATCACCCTTGTTTAAAAAATCTTCCAGCTCCTGTTCGTACTCATCTAATGGCGTACTGTAAACGCTTTTCATTTTTTAATTATATCAAGTTTTCTGGTTAAAAATTAACCTTCTAAAAAGCTACTGAAGTTAACTCAAAATGAAATATTAGCTATACACTGATCTGAGGTAGTTTTGTCAACTTTACATTATCCAACTCCAATTGTTTGGCGTTGGCAATTTCTTTAAGTTTGACTTCAAGTACTGAAGCCATTCGATCAACTGTCCCATTAGAATCTAGAACTGGAGTCACTTTAATTTCCCTACTGTACATGTTAGTCGTATATATTTCTAGCAATGAACTTTTATCTCCATAAATTCCAAAGCCAATACTATCTGAGTTTCCATCTTTATCATAATTGTGATGGCTAATAGAATGATATTCGGCTATACCTCTACCTTTGGTGTGACCAGTAGGTAGTTCCATTGCTTGAGGGTCAAAGGTAGCAACCAGTTTTCCACCAAGTTCAGAATTCTTCATTAAAGCAGTACTTGTCCAATTATTAATTAATTTCTCTCTCTCGCTTTTTGCAACTTCTGGGGATTGGATGGCCTTTATTGCATCTGTTTTTATTTCAGGTAATAATTCCATACCTGAATAATATATATATATATATATATATATTGGATTTCAAGAGGTAAAAATGGATGGATTAAATAGACTCCTTTAACTTATCCACTCACTTTGCAATTTCTGCAAGTTTTTTATCTAAAGTTAGCAGCTTACATTTATTTACTTTGGCTAAATATAAATACGAAGAATCGTAAAAAGATAAATCATGTGTTATAGATAAATCTAAAACCGCTTTAAAATCAACTTTCTGATAATCAATTGTTGCTGTTACTATTTTTGAAAACAACTTAGTAGCCGGATTGGAAGCAATTCTTTTTTGTTTTACAGCAGATTTTAAACTATTCCCAATTTCATACATTAATACTTCAGGGGCTTTAAAATAAACTTTATTTTTTTCAAAAAGCTTCAATATCTTTTGAAAAGGTTTTAAAACTTTCTCATCGGGTAATATTGAGGATAATATGAAAGAAGCATCTACAACATAAACTGAATCAATCTTAATATTTTCTGCCATATTCAATTAACGCTTTGTAATCAATTCCAGAAAAGTCCATTCCTTTAGTAATTTTTCTAATAGCTCTATATGCTTTCTCATTTGCAGTTAATGTCTTTTTAGCTTTGTATGTTTTTTTAATTGCTTTTCGTATGAGCTCACCAATTGTTTCTCCTCTATCTTTTGAATACATTAAAAGAGTTGCGTAATTTTCCTCATCTAACAATACATTTGTTCTTCTGGTTAATAACATATATAAATAGTAACATGTTACCTATTTTTGTCAAGTTTTCCACACTTCTTCCTTAACTTTCTTTTTATGGTTTGTGAAGCGAGCGAGGGTAAACAAATAATCACTAAGCCTATTGAGATAGGCTAGTTTGTCTAAATTTGGATGTTTGTCATCAGATGCTGCAACCAATTTTCTTTCAGCTCTACGGCACAACGCACGAGCATAATATAGTTTGGTAGCTCGAGGAATACCAGAATAAATAATGAAGTTTGCTAGAACTGGCATTTTCGCTTCCATATCATCAATTTCTCTTTCTAATTTTTTAGTTGCATCTTTTGGAAATGTAAGTTTTGCACCAGAAAGAATTGAATTAATTGTAAATAAATTACTTTGGATATTTGATAATTTTCCGATGATACCAAGATATGAATTTAATTCATCTATTGCGCCAATGGCTTGAATAAGTTTTGAAGATTTTGAAATTCTTTTTCCACCAAAAGTCCCCGTTTTTCCTTTATCCCCTGTTTTTGTATATACACTCATTGGAAAGATATAAAGTGATTAGATATTAAGATATAAAGTAACTTCATTTTGGTATCATATTTTCTGTTGATTTTATCAACCCACTTAAAATTATCAATACTTTTTGAGATAAATCAAAAGCTTTATTAAACTCGTTTTGCGAAATGTAATCTAAATCTTTCACAATCAGCAATTGAGTTTGGACTTCAGAAGCAGAACCTCTTGATTGGTAATAAAAATTTAATCTATCTTTAAAATGAAATCTTGAAAATCCCTCTGCAATATTAGATTCAATTGAAACTGATGCGCGTCTAATTTGAGAAGTAATTCCAAATATTTCATCTTTGGGAAAGTTTTTAGTTATTTTATAAACAAAAATAGTTAACTCATGTGAACTTTTCCAAACTTCTAAATCTGTAAACTTTTGTATCATCACACTTTACTTTATATCTCTATATCTTTTTTACTTTATATCTTTTCGTTCAACATTCTGAGTGCCCACAGGCGTGGCATTTGCTACAACCTTCTTCAAAAACTAATGCTCCTGCTCCACAACTTGGGCAAATATCTCCTACTTTTTCTGCTTTAGCATTCATGAATAGACTCTCTTGTTGTTTTTCATTAAAATGTGGTGCACTTGCTACGACTTCACTTTGTGGTTCATTATTTTCTGTTACTCCAAAAACATTTGGACTATTATGATAGCCATTAATTCCTAAGTGATAATGTACTGAAATAGCTCCTGCTACTGCATCTGGTAATGATTTTATTTTTGTTGGACCAAAACCTATTGATCTTCTTCCGCCAATTCCTGAAAGTTGCTCTGCAAATTCTCTTGCCTTTTCTTTCGCTGGAACTCCTCCTCTAAACTTAAGGGCAGTTGAGATTGTTCTTCCTAACGCTTCTGCCATTGCAGCAACGTCTGAACCAGCTTTTCCTACATTTACAAAGACTTCTAATGGTTCGCCTAACTCATCTTCGTTAATTGTAATAAACGCAGTACCAACTGGTGTATTCATTCTATAAGTTGAACCTTTGACCATATATGGTCTATGTCGAAGTGGATCTTCATCAACTATTGGCATGACTACTTCCTCTTTTTTTGTTTCGCCGTTTTTAGTTCCACCATTATTGGTTCCTATGTTTAATACTTGTACATCTTTACATCCATCTCTAAAGACTGTTATGCCTCGGCAGCCAGTGTCCCATGCTTCTAAATATGCTTTTTTGATATCATCTCTTGTGACACTATTATCCATGTTTATAGTTTTACTTACAGCATTTTCTGTATATTTTTGGAAGGCTGCTTGAGTTCTAATGTGCCAAGTTGGGGTTATCTCTTGAGCTGTTCCAAAAACTTGTCTTATATCTTCTGGCAATTCACTTAAGCCTCTTACTATCCCAACTTCTCCAATTTTATTCATAAACTCTTCACTCCAAAGATTTCTTGTTTTCAAGACTTCTTCAAACTTTGGATTTACAAAAGTCATTTTTCTATCCAAATGCTTATCTTTAACAATGTGTTGGAAAGCTATTGCAAATAATGGTTCACAACCTGAGGATGCACCTGCAATTATTGATATTGTTCCGGTTGGAGCAATTGTTGTAACTGTTGAGTTTCTACGTGGAGTTTTATCTTTATATATAGACCCTTCGAATAATGGAAATGCTCCTCTTATTTTTGCAAGTCTTTCCGTTTCTGCTACTGCCTCGTCATTAATTGTTTTCATCACTTTTTCAGCTAAAGTTAATGCCTCCTCTGAATCGTATGGAATTCCAAGTTCAAGTAACATATCTGCCCAGCCGCCAATTCCAAGACCTATTCTTCTTATACCAAATACAGTGTTTCTTATTTGTTCTAGTGGATAAGGGTTAACTTCAATTACATTATCTAAAAACCTGACTGACTGCCTTGAAATTTCTTTTAAGCCATCCCAGTCGACTTCTCCGTTTTTAATAAAGTATGTTAAAAATATACTTCCTAAATTACAGGCATCAAAAGGATACAGAGGTTGCTCGCCACATGGGTTTGTCGCCTCTATGTCTCCAATTACAGGTACAGGATTTGCAGTGCTATTATTTATCTTGTCTATAAAGATAAGTCCAGGGTCCCCTGTTCTCCACGCACCATCTGCAATTTCATCAAATACTTTTTGTGCTGAAAGTTTACCTGTAACTTCTTTTGTTTTAGGATTTATTAATTCGTAATCTTCATTCTTTCTATATGCCTCCATGAATTTATCAGTTAAGGCAACTGAGATATTAAAGTTTGTTATTCCACCTTCTTCTTTACAATGAATGAACTCCATCACATCCGGGTGGTCAACTCTTAAAATTCCCATATTTGCTCCTCTTCTTTTTCCTCCCTGTTTTACTTCATTTGTGGCGGCGTCAAATATTCTCATAAATGAAATTGGGCCAGAAGCGGTACCAGATGATGTCTTAACTAATGACCCTGATGGCCTAAGTCTAGTAAATGAGAATCCTGTTCCACCACCAGTTTTATGTATTATTGCTTGGTATTTAAGAGCATCAAATATTCCTTCCATGGAATCTTCTACTGGCAACACAAAACAGGCTGAATACTGAAGACCATTTCCTGTGCCTGCATTCATAAGTGTTGGAGAATTTGGTAAAAACTTTCTTGAAACCATCAATTCGTAGAATTCTCTTGCGGATTTTACAACTTCTTTTTTGGTTGCACCCCATCTGCTTTCGGCTGAGGCTACTTCCCAAGCTACCCTCCACATGACTTCATCTGGAGTCTCAATTGGATTCAAATCACTATCTTTAACAAGATATCTTTCCTTTAATACTTTTAAAGCTTGTTCTGTCCAGTTGCCTTTTGGAAGATCTGTAGGCAGGGCAGGTCTTTGGCCTACGATCTTTTCAATTTCCTTTTTTATTTCAGCATAGGAAGGAGCTTTGTAATCATTTAGACTTAGAATTGTTTTTTGTTTTGCCATAACGTTTAGTTGAATCTCATATTAGTTATTTTTTTCTATTAGTTTTTCAAAATCTGTTAAGTCTTCAAATTGTAAATAAACACTTGCAAACCTTAACCATGCTACTTTGTCAATCTTCTTTAACCTTTTTAAAATTGCATTACCTACTACTTTACTTGGTACTTCTTCTTTTAAAGCTTTTAGTAATTCTCTTTCTACTTCATTTACTGTTTCTTCAACAAGATCTAATGAAACTGGTCTTTTTTCAATTGATCTTAATATCCCCCTTTTGACTTTCTCTCTATCAAAAGGTTCTCTTTTTCCATCTTTTTTAATTATCCAAAGTACAGACTTTTTTACTTCCTCATGTGTGGTAAATCTTTTATTACATTTACCACATTCTCTCCTTCTTCTTATTCCTTGTCCTTCATTTATTATTCTTGATTCTAGAACCTGCGAATCGTTAGCGTTACAAAATGGACAATTCATATTATTTTAATGTTTCAGATAAAGTAACCATGTTTCACATGTGAAAGCGAAAAACGCTATCACTAGTAATGAAATAGATGATCTAACACTAGGGGTAGATAGTCAACTATCAGTTTTTATGTCGAAATATATCACCTCAAAGCTGGGTCTAGCACAAAAAACCAATTTTATATTTTGCTTGCGTAAATTGAGCGGAAATCATTGAAATTGTAAGGGTAATTAATTAGTTCGTTTCAAATGGATTAACTGGAGGTGTCAATCCTTTTGTAAGCATGTGATCCTTCACTTTTTTGTATACTTCTTTAGAATAATCTTCTGTTTTAATTATTTGAGGTCTTAGATCTTCTGGGGAAATTGGGAGAATCTCATTTTCTATCACCTCTCTATGCTTGAGGGATGAAAGCCCAATTTTTTTATAAAAATTGTCATCATCAGTCATTATGCTTTCGGCAGTTTCCAGATATTTCTCTGATTTAGTAAGCGTAGCAATTCCTAGATCAGGCTTATTATTCTTAAAAAGCTCAACTGCTGAGCTTAACCTTTTATCTGCAAACAATAAATTTAATTCTGCTTTTTTATTTGCATTAAAGGTAAGTGCAAGCCAAGCCTTATCTCTTATTACTTTGGCGTACCAAAGTGGATGATCTGGTCCCACCTTTCCTGGATAGGCCAAAAGATAATCAATTGATTGAGCTTTTTCAGATTCTACAGATTCTGATAATACCATTGGTGAATAAGCCAAATTTTTTGGTTCGTAGGCGAAATTTGTTTTAGCGCTTTTTAAAACTGAGACCATTAATACGGCAAAAGCTACAAATATTGTAATGATAGTTCCTGCAATTTTACTTTTTATTTTAATGTGACTTTCCGGTTCCATCGGGTAATTGTTATTGTATACCAGCCAGTCAACAGGTGCAAATAAAGTTAATCTAATCCTAATTGTTGTCGAACTGGTTCTGGAAGTTGTAATGACGAAAAATGGAAGCTTTTTTCTTTCTCTTGATATCCAATCTTTGTTGCCATTTCCACAGGTGGTCTATAAAAAATAGTGACCTCCTCGCCTTTGTTCTCGCTTGTAAACGCATATGACAAAACAGGATCATGTTGTTCATTGATATCTCTACGATGCCATTCCATATTTGGAGTACTTCTTTGAGGATTAAAGACAAGCTCTACAGGGTTTCCGTCTCCTAAATCTGTATATATTGCGAGAACTTGACTGTCGTCACTTTTCGGAGCTAGCACAAAATTCGAAAGAGTTGCACCCCTGCATTCAATTGCAAACGCAGAATTAACAAACGGCAAACTAAATTTTTCTTTTACTCTTCTGGACAAATTTTCTTCAGCACTAACAACAACAGCTTCATATTCAGGATCTAAATCAGAATTTATCTCTCTGACATTTTTATCTAATGCTTCACCAGCTTTTCTAATTACTGCCCCAGCACCATACATTCCAGCAGCTCCAAGCATTCCATATCCTCCCATTTTTAAAAAATCTCTTCGATTGAAACTAGGTTTATCACTCATTTGAAATTATTTTACCACAATTTGGTTTTAAAATTTGTAAATTGAAAATTGATAATTGAAAATTACTTTTCTATCGAAATAGAATAATGGGCCATTGCAAAAGAATATGAAGTTTTTTTGATAAACTATATTGAAGTATATGGAATATATTTAACACCGTCACTTGTTAAAATTTCTCTATCTACCAGAGATACAATTGTTTTACTTTTAAAAATATCTAATCTACTAAAATAGTAATTTAAGCCTTTGGTTTGCTCTATATCTAGATTTGCTGACAGTTTCATTTCTAATAAATGTAACCCGTTATCTTCAATTACCAAATCAACTTCGTGTCCCTCTTTATCTCTTAAATAGTAAATCGGTGGTTGTTTACCTTGATTAATGTATTTTTTAACAACTTCCCCTACAATGTAGGATTCGTACATGGCGCCTGCCATAGCACCAGCTTGAAGATTTTCAATAGAATTCCATTTCGTTAAATATGAAGCTAACCCTGTATCTAGAAAATATAGTTTTGGTGCTTTAATTATCCTTTTTGTTATATTTGAAAAATATGGTCTTAATAAATAAATTTGCATCGTACTTTCTAGTATTCCTAACCAATCAATTGCAGTTGGCACTGAAATTCCACTATCTCTAGCTAAATCTGATGTGTTTAATATCTGTCCTGTTCTCGCCGCACAAACTTGCAAAAATTTATTAAATTCTGATATTTTTTCAACTCCAAAGATATCACTTAAGTCCCGATCAAGATAAGTTTGTATGTACGAATTAAAATAATGTTCTCTATTGGGTGCTTCATTTGATTGAAATATCGGAAAACCACCAATAAATATTTCTTTAAAAAGCGAACTGATATTAGATTCTTTAATGTTTTTTTCATAAGTTGAAAGACCTAGTATATTCAATATCGCTACTCTACCGGCAAGCGATTCTTGCAATCCTTTCATTAAGCTAAATTGCTGTGAACCTGTTATCCAGTAACGCCCATTTTGATCACTTTTGTCAACAACTACTTTTATCTGTGATAGAAGTTTTGGAGCATATTGAATTTCATCAATTATTAGTGGTGTTTTAAATTGTTGCAAAAACAAAACAGGGTCCTTGATAGCTCTTTCTCTTTGTTCGATTTCATCAAGAGTTACGTAACTTAAATTATATTTCTCTGCTAAATGCTTTAGTACTGTTGTTTTTCCCACCTGTCTCGGTCCTCCTAAAAATACAACTTTAAAAGTTTTGTGACATTTAATTATTTCCTTTTCAATTTTTCTGGCGATATAATCCATATATAACTATATTAAACTGTCGGCTTAAATTAGTCAAGTCGTGCCTAGCTTGAGGCTGACCATTTTCATCTGAACAAAATAATTGGCCATTGCCATAGTACATGTAGGAGGATTGGAGAAAGAATGTTTTTAGTTCTGGCATACACAAAGGCACTCCCTACTCCAAATATTGTTGTTAGGAATAAATAGATTAGACTTGCTGACAAATCCAACTTCCAAACAAAAATTGTGATTGGGACATGGATTAATGCCCAAAATATACTAGTAACTAAATTTGCAGGAAATTCCTTACCTAAAAACTTCCAAACTCTGGTAAACACATACCCTCTAAAGGTTATTTCTTCTGAAATTGCTGTTGCAAAAGATAATCCGAAAGATGTTAAAAATGGGAGACTTCCAATATTTGCACCTAAATTAAATTGGCCTCCATATTTTATGAAGTTTATTATTAATGCCTCCATTACAAAAAATGTTCCAAGTCCAATAGCATAATAGACTGCTGGAAATAAATTTTTAGTTGTTATGCCTAAAGATTCAAGATTTTGTCTCTCCTTTTTGAGAAGGTAGAAAACTGGTAAGAGCCAGACAACAGGTTTTATAAATAACTCTTCGATAGGCTCAGGTAACTGAAATAGAAATCTATAAAATCCCCATACTATTAGAAGATAAACTGAAAGTCCTACAGCATATTTAAAAGATTTCATTTTCTTGTTAATTAATTTTACCATTTATCAAATAAATGGCCAAGATTAACTTTAGTTAATCTTACACCCCTCAAATGCCTTGTCCATTGCATTAATTAGCATTTTAATTTTATCTTCGGCCTCACTAAACGATACAGCTTTTTTCTCTTCTGGGAACCAATGAAAGATCAAGTTTCTACCTTGGCTCCAGGCGTTCCATAGTGTATCAGCAAGTTCTTTACCTCCACAATGTGTTACTACCTTGTCGTATACGCTTTCATTAACTCTATATCTATCTTCAAGATATGGGTTTAATGCCTTCCCTATTCTAAATCGTTTGCCTGAATAATCTTCCTGAGTGATAAAACCCATATCAAAAAATATTTTTTTCAAGTAACCTTCATATGCTTTAGCAATTGGGAATACTATAAATGAATAGTCGTGGAAAACCTTACTACCTTGTGGCATATCTCCACCCCAGCTTTTAACAACGTTGGCCAAGAATTCAGAAGCTACAAGCAATTCTTGTAAATCCTCTTCAATATAATTCCACCAAATTTTGTTTTGTAGATTAAGATCCATAATTACATGTATAATAGCATTACCACATACAAGTATGAAGTCTCTCTTTCAAAAAATCAAAGTACATTTATCATCTGTTTATAACAGAAAGCGAATTATTTTCTTTTCAGTCTTAATTTCATTCTCACTTTGGTTATTTTGGGGAATACCACTCCCTACAAAATTATCTTCTCCTGATATTCCAGTATCGACAAAATTGTTCGACAGGAACGGAAAACTAATTTATGAAATTTATGCAGAGACAAGAAGAAGCCCAGTTAAAATAGACGAATTACCTGATTATGTAAAAAATTCGACAATAGCAATTGAAGATAAAGATTTTTACAAGCATCAAGGATTTTCTTTTACTGGTATTGCAAGGGCTACATTTAAAATCGTAACACGTGGAAAAGTTGAAGGTGGATCTACTTTAACCCAACAATTAGTTAAAAATTCATTATTAACGCCTGAAAGAACAGTGAGAAGGAAAGCTAGGGAGTTCTTTTTAACAATAGTTGTTGAAGGTATTTATTCGAAAAATCAAATACTTGAGATGTATTTGAATCAAATACCATATGGATCAACAGCATATGGAATTGAATCTGCGTCTGAACTTTACTTTGGTAAACCAGCTAAGGATTTAACACTAAGTGAAGCAACACTTATTGCAGGACTTCCACAAAGCCCGACCAGGTATTCTCCTTTTGGAGCACATCCAGAACTTGCAAAAGAAAGACAAAAAGAAGTATTAGCCCAAATGGTTCAAAATAATTATTTGACACAGGAAGAGGCAGACAAAACATTTGAGATGGAATTAAAATATGCCGAAATTAAGGCACCAGCAGCACCACACTTTGCACTTTGGGTTAAAGATCAACTGGTTGAAAAATATGGTGAGAAAAAAGTTGAACAAGGTGGACTTAGAGTCACTACCACTCTTGATCTTGATCTCCAAACTTTTGCACAAGAACAAGTTGCAACGGAAGTAGCTAAGCTCAAAAAACAAAAGGTTGGAAACGGTGCAGCACTTATCACCCACCCTGCAACTGGAGAAATACTTGCAATGGTAGGGAGCAAAGATTACTTTGCAAAAGATGAAGATGGAAAGGTAAATATAATTTTAAGAGAAAGACAACCAGGTTCATCGATTAAACCCTTAAATTATGCAATGGCTTTAAAAGATAAAAAAATAACTGCTGCCACAACCTTTGCTGATACTCCTACGTGTTTTTCTGTAGTTGGTCAGTCCTTGTATTGTCCAAAAAATTATGACGGATCATTTCACGGACTTGTTCAAACAAGATTTGCGTTAGGAAACTCATTCAATGTACCTGCAGTCAAAATTTTAGCACTTAATGGAATTCCTGATTTTGTAGAATTTGCTAGAAGTATGGGACTAACCACCTATACCGATCCTGACAAGTATGGTCTTTCACTTACTCTTGGAGGTGGTGAAGTTAGACCTTATGATATGGCAGAAGCATTTGGTGTATTTGCAAACGATGGTGTTAGGCAACCATTAATAGCCGTTACAAAAATTGAAGACTGGAAAGGTAAAGTCTTAGAAGAAGTAAAAATTGCAGACAAAAAATTGTCTGGTGAAAAAGTCTTGGATGTTGGAACAACATTTTTAATTTCTCACATGTTACATGATAACAACGCAAGAACTCAGGCATTTGGACCATCATCATTTTTAAATGTTAAAGGTCATCCAGAAGTATCAGTTAAAACAGGTACTACAAATGATAGAAAAGATAACTGGACAATAGGATATACCAAACAAATTGTAGTAGTTGTCTGGGTCGGAAATAACAACAATACCCCAATGAGTGGTGCGGTTTCTGGAGTAACTGGTGCATCCCCTATTTGGAATAAAGTTATAAAGTTTGCATTAGATAAATCTGAGAAAGGCCAGTATGATGCCGATGATCATGGACATTCTTGGCCACTTCAGCCCGAAGAAGTTGTAGGTGCAACAATATGTGCAGATACAGGTGGTACAATCCCATCAGGAGATCCTAATAATCCAGGATGTCCTGGAAGGTTTGAATATTTCTTAAAAGGAACAGTACCAACAACTACAAACGTGGTCCAACAAGATGTACAAATTGATAAAACGAATGGCCAAATTGCCGGAAAAGATACTGCACCTGAGAATTCTGAAACTCAAGGTAAACCTATATATACTGACCCAACTGGAGGTATATATTGTATGAATTGCCCTATAGCCTCTCAATCAGCAACTATTAGATATCCTCTAAAAAATAACTAAAAACCTGTTACAATCTGCTTGTGGCTGGAACAAATAAAAATCCCACCACTGCCCTATTGATACTCACAACCTTTTTTGCTGCTGTGGGTAAACCTTTTTATTTTATTCTTTCCCATATTTTTATAGCAATTGTTTTTACTATATATTTTGTTGGACAGGGAATAATAATAATCTGGAATGTATTAAAAACAATTAAAATTCCTGCAATTAAAATACCTGTAACTGTAATACCTAAGTTAAAACTTTTTAGGCCACATATTACAATTAGAAAGCGATATTTGTTTTCTTTTTTGTTTTTATC
>CAYSAY010000005.1:22694-61621 GCA_964429215.1 uncultured Gammaproteobacteria bacterium
CTCCTAAGGAACTTACTACTCGACAAGTTGACGTATCAACAAAAATATATGACAGGAATGACAATTTGTTGTACACAATTTATAAAGATAAAAATCGGACTCCTGTAAAACTAGGTCAAGTTCCAGAGTCAGTAAAACTTGCAACATTGGCTGCTGAAGATGCAGAGTTTTATACGCACGTTGGTTTTTCGATTAAAGGAATGTTTAGAGCTTTAAGTAAAAATGTTTCAGAAGGTAAACTTCAAGGTGGTTCCACAATTACTCAGCAACTAGTTAAGAATGCTTTACTCTCTTCCGAAAAGACTTATGTCAGAAAAATTAGAGAATTAATCTTGTCTTTAGGAGTTGAGATGAATTATTCAAAGGATGAAATATTTGAAATGTACTTGAACGAAGTTAGTTATGGTGGAAGCATCTATGGAATTCAAGAAGCATCAAAGCATTATTTCGACAAAAATGTCTCTGAGTTAACTTTGGCTGAGGCAGCCCTTTTAGCAGGACTACCTCAAAGCCCAACTAGGTATTCCCCATTTGGTAACAATCCAGAACTTACATTTTCAAGACAAAGGGAAATATTGCATTTAATGAAAGTGAATAAATATATTACGGCTGAAGACGAAGTCATTGCGACTTCAGAAAGAATTACATTTGCCCCCAATAGACAAGACATAAAGGCACCTCACTTTGTTATGTTTGTTCGAGAAAAACTAATTGAAGAATATGGAGAAGAAGTTGTTTTAAAAGGTGGACTAACTGTTAAAACAACTCTTGATATCAATATTCAAAACTTAGCTGAAAAAGTTGCCAAAGATGAGATTGAAAAACTTAAAGGTCTGAAAGTTGGAAATACTGGGATTGTTGTACTTAACCCAAAAAATGGCGAAGTACTGGCAATGGTTGGTTCAGTTAATTATTTTGATACTCAAAAAGGTGGTAATGTAAACGTGACGACTAGACCTAGACAACCTGGATCATCTATTAAATTAATTAACTATGCAGAAGCATTATCAAATGGCTTAACTTTGGCATCTATTATTGACGACTCCCCTATATCTTTTAATATACCAGGACAAAAACCTTATAACCCTAAAAATTATGACGGTACATATAAAGGTAAAATCACAGTTCGTCAAGCCTTAGCACAATCAAGAAATATACCGGCTGTTAAAATACTAGCCTCATATGGAGTTAGCAAAATGATTGATTTGGGTGAAAAAATGGGAATTACTACTTGGAGTGATAGATCAAGATTTGGTTTATCCTTAACTTTAGGAGGTGGAGAAACAAAACTTCTTGAAATGGCCGAGGTGTACTCTGTTGTTGCCAATGGTGGAGTAAAAAATAATATAAAATCTATTTCAGAAATTAAAAGCTTCAAAGGAAAAACACTTTTTAGTATTAACAAATTCGATAATTCAAAGGAACAAGTATTGGACCCAAGAGTTTCATATTTACTAATTGACGTTTTAAAAGATAACGTCGCAAGGTCACCTGCATTTGGATTAAACTCAATGCTTGTTGTAAAAGATCATCCGGAAGTTGCAGTTAAAACTGGAACTAGTAATGATCTGAAAGATAATTTAACTATTGGGTTTAATCAAGATTATCTAGTAGCAGTTTGGGTTGGAAATAATGATGGTAGCCCTATGAGTCGTATAGCCTCAGGCATTACAGGAGCAGCTCCAATTTGGAACAGAATAATAACTACATTATTAAATAATAATAACTCTGAAGAATGGGAAGTACCCAATGGATTAGTTCTTAAAGATTGCTATAGCAGAAAGGAATGGTTTTTGGAGGAAAAACAATTGGCCTGTCCTAAAATAATTGAGCCAGCATTATCAACTACTTCAGTTCAACATTAAGATCTATGCACTAATCTCTATTCTCTACTCCAGTATGCTCTGTATACAGAAGTTTAGTTAACTTGGGAAATAATTCATCTGCTTCACTTTCAATTACCCCATCAGTCATTATTACTATTACAAAAGGTTTTTCACTCATGACTATCCCAGCATCATTTACAACAGACTCTTCTCTGCCATATTTATGCACAAGTTTTATATCACTTGGGATGCCAGGTCTTAACCAGTCTTCAAAATTTGTATCAGTCATATAACCTAACAAATCGCTTGTTTTTGAATCATCTAATAACTCACCTGTATACAATTTTTTAAAAAAGGTTCCAACTTCTTCTGGTGTAGTTTCATTTTTAGCAATAGATGTATTTGGCATACCCAACTCTATGATTGATTTATTTATATTTTCTATACCTAGAGTGTTTTTCATTTTTATGAATGCACTATTGTCCGATCTTTTTCCCATTGATTCTATTAGGGTTTTGTCCTCACCATTTTTCATGGCTAAATACATAACAGGAAGTTTTATAAGTGAAGCTGCTTGCATTACTTCGTTGTAATTTAAACCATAATAGTATTCCCCATTTAGATCATAGATATAGAAGGCATATATTCCTGAATAATTATTTGTTTCCTCTTTGAATAACTTCTTAGTATTTTCAATTTTTTGCTGAGAAATTTTGCTACCTTTATTACCTACTATAATTAATTGCTCTTTAAATGGGTTTAATTCTTCTAAGCTTTTTAGTTTTAGCTGTGGCAATTGGGCTAATTTAAAATTTCTTGCACTTAAGGCTAGAAAACCGGAAAGCATTACTGTAATTAGTAAAACGGCTAAAACAAAAAGTCTCTCTGATTTACCCCATGGTTTTGGTGGTTCTTTTCTTGATCTCTTGTTTTCTGGATTTAAATCTTTGAATTTTCGTCTTAGACGCCTAGGCTCTTCTTCATCCACTTCCAAATCATCATCAATCTCATCTTCCTTATCTTTTTTTTTATTAAACAATCCCATCTATTTTCTTCTGTTCGGCCAAACATCCTTGTTAACGATATTCTCAGGAATTTCGTTACCTAAAGTTTTTAGTATTCCATTAACTGCCAGTTTTGCCATTGCTTCTCTTGCCTCATGAGTAGCTGATGCTATATGTGGCGTTAATATTACATTTTCCATACCAACAAGTTCTGGTTCAATATTTGGTTCGTTGTCATACACATCTAACCCTGCACCTGCTAAGTGGCCATCTTTTAAACTATCTATTAAATCATGTTCGTCTACTACTGGCCCTCTTGCCGTATTAATAAGGAAACTACCTTTTTTCATTTTTGATAAAGAAGCCTTGTTAATCATATGTCTTGTTTCGTCACACAAAGGTACGTGCAATGACACAACATCACTTTGTTGCAACAAAGTGTCAAGATCAACACTTTTATCATCCTTAGTCCTTCTGGTATATAAAATTTTCATTCCATAACCCTCTGCACGCCTTGCTACCATTGTTCCAATACCACCGAAGCCAACAATTCCTAAAGTCTTACCTATAAGTGAAGTTCCTAAAAATATATTTGGCTCCCAACCTTTATATGCTCCTCTTTTGGTTGCTTCATCTGCTTCTACTATCCTCCTTGAGAGTCCTGAGATTAATGCCCATGTATGTTCCGCTACTGCTTCGTCTACTTCCTCACATGGAGTGTTTGTCACTACTATTCCCCTATCTGTTGCATCCTTTATATTTATATTGTCAAACCCTACTGCATAATTACTTATAACTTTAAGTTGTGGCCCTATAGCGTCCATTACTTCTCCGTCAATTTTGTCTGTTAGTAGCGAAAGCAATGCATCTACCCCTTTTGCTTTTTCTATTAATTCTTGGGGAGACAAAGCTTTGTCAAATTCAGAAATTATAAATTCATTACCATTTTTTAGTGGCTCTAAATCTCCAGGAACTTTTCTTGTAACAAATATACGCATATATTCAATGTATCATTTCCTATGTTATTATTAAAGCGTGGAATCTAAACAAAACAATTCAATCATCACCCTACTGTCAGTCTTGTTACTTACATCTGTTATTATTGCTGGCTTTTTTGCCTATAAAACTCAAAACCTAGTCAAAGAAATAACTAAACTAAAATCAGTTCCAACATCAGACAAAATAAACACTCAATTAACCACAACAAATTACGTAAATAAAAAATTTGGATATTCTATTAATATTCCAGCTTGGGATGGTTATTCTGCAAAGCCTTCATTAACAGATGAACTAGTAGGGGCATATGGGCTTGATCACATACTAATACAAATAGAGCCTGTCGCATATAACGAATCCAATCCTGAAAAATGGTGGGCAGGCCAAACAGAAGAATATTTTACAAAAAAACCAGCATCTTGCTTTAATCTTAAGAATATAAATTCAGTTAATAAAACATCTGAAACAAATGAGGTTATTATTAACTTCAGCAAAGATTCTGTAATTGAGTTGGAAAGAATTAAGACAGACAATGGAATATGTAGTGAACCTCCATATAATCGAGTTGTTATACTAAATCATAACAATAACTTAATAGGTATAACTTTTGATGAACCTTCTGGAAGTGACATCCTTTCAACTCTTAAATTAATTGAACCAATAACAAATAGCACTCCTGTTACCTGTACTAAGGAAGCCAAAGTATGTCCTGATGGATCAAGCGTCGGAAGATCCGGTCCTAATTGTGAATTTGCTGTTTGTCCTACTACATCTCCTCTACCTTAACCCTAGAAGATTTAAATCTTTCTACCCACATATCCATATCATCTGATTTTAATAATCCTTTTTGTGCACCGGTATAGCCAATAACTGATGCTGAATTAACTGTTCCCCAAACTAGTGACTCCTCTATAGTTTTACCTTTGATTACACCTGCCAGAAATCCGGATCCAAAGGCGTCTCCTGCACCAGTCCTTTCATATGCGTCCATTGGCATAATTCCACAATGTAAAAACTTAATTCCATCAAAAACGTAAGCTCCATTACTACCATCTGTAATTACTGAAACTTTTGGACCTAGTCCTGAAAGTGCTAATAATAATTCTTTTGTAACTTCTGCTTTGGCTTCAAAGCCAGTTAATTTTTCTGCTTCCTGTTTGTTTACAAATACTAAATGGGAAAGTCTAAAAACATTCCCAACGTCTTTGATTCCACCTCTTAGCTGCCAACTTCCTGGGTTAAATGCTAATTTTGTTTCAGGGTTTTTAACAAGCCACTCTGTAATATGATTGTAAAAAGGTCTATATGATTCTCCCATGGAAGTTAGATATACCCATGGAACCTTAGGAAGCTGAACAGGAAATTCGTATGATCTTGGCGCATGGTATGTAAATATAGTTCTTTCTCCAGTGTAGGTGACAACTACATTAAAATTAGAAAGTGTTGATGGTTGTTGAATACAATAAGTTAGATCTACGTCTTCGGCTTTCAACTTTTCTATAATTTGGACACCTGTACTGTCATCACCTAATGTGAGTACTGTGCCTACATTTATTCCTAACCTTTTTGATCCAACGGCATTGTTTGCTGCATTTCCTCCAACTGAAAACTCCATATTTTTTACTGGGATTTTGTCTCCATACGAGAAAGCGATCAGACATTTTTTAGTATCAATCTCGCAAAGTGATTCTGATTCAGAAGGCACAATGAACGCATCAAGATTAGCGTCTCCAATTGATAGTAGATCTAAAGTCATAATTCTCCCTGTCTAGCTTTCGAAACTTTTTGAAGCCTTTCTGAAAATACAAGTTGAGCTTTTAATATATTTTCTGATTTTCCAGACCACTCTTTCATTGCTTCTTCCTGAAGAGCTCTTCCATAGGAGAAAGATAATTCCCAAGGGCCAAATGATTTACCAATGTTTAATTTTGCCATTTCATTCAAATTAAAAGTTGCATCATCAGGAGTTTGGCCACCTGAAAGAAAAACTATTCCTGGAACTTCTGCTGGAACTGAATTCTGTAAAGTCCTAAGTGTTGAGTTTGATACTTCAAGAGGCATAACTATTACTCCACTCTCTTTTCCTGGAATTACCATGCTTGCTTTTAAAATCATTTCATCTAGTTTTACATTTTTTTGATCTAAAACTTCAAATAATTTTCTTAAAATCTTGGTAGTTATTTCTTCACAACGAGTATTTGTATGATTACCCTCAAGCAACACTTCAGGTTCTACAATTGGAACCATTCCAGCTTCTTGTACTGCTTTTGCATAATCCGTCATTATTGAAAGGCTTTCTTCAATTAATTTTTCGCTTGGATAGTAATCAGTAATTTTATAAACAGCTCTCCATTTGGTAAATGTAGCCCCTAGTTTTTTGTATTCTTCAAGTCTTGTCTGCAAACCCTCTAGTCCTTTTGTAATTTGTTCTTCTGAATCATTAAACTTATCAAGACCCATGTCTACCTTGATGCCCACTTCAATTCCTTTTTGTTTTAATAAGTCTCCAAGCCCTTGCTTTAGTGTTTCTTCATAAAGAATTACACCGCTAACATATTTTTCTATGTCTGGCGTGCTAAATAACAGAGTTCTATATTCTTTATTAAGTTCTGGAGTTGAAGTTAAACCTAAACCTGCAAATCGTTTAGTAATTGATGGGGTTGATTCATCTGCCGCAAGTATGCCTTTATATGATTGTAGAAGATTGTGGACAGTTTGATTCATACATTAAGAATACACTTAAGAATTTTTTCGAGCAATGACCTTTTTCACAGCCTTTGAGATATCTTCCTTTGTTAGTCCATATTCTTTAAATAAATCTTTTGGTTTACCAGATTGTCCAAATCTATTTTGAACACCTAAAATCTCCATAGGAACTGGGAAATTTTTAGCTAATGTTTCTGATACTGCGGAACCTAGTCCCCCTATTACTTGGTGTTCTTCAATTGTCACTACTGCTCCTGTTAATTTTGCGTATCTAATTATGGTTTCAACGTCTAACGGTTTAATTGTATGCATATTAATTACAATTGTTTCGATACCATTCTTTTCTAATTCTTTATATGCAAGAAGGGCTTCATGGACCATTAAACCCGTAGCTATTATTGTTACTTCTGGTTTTTTACTTTCTGTCAAAACATTTGCTTTACCTATTTTAAATGGAGTTTTTTCCGTTGTGTAAACAGGACTATCAATTCTTGGTAGTCGCATGAAGAATGGTTCATTAATTTTTGCCATTTCGAGAGTCGCTTTTTTTGCTTCATTGTAATCACTTGGAACGATAACATTCATGTTTGGAATAACACGAGATAGCGCAATATCCTCCAAGCTTTGATGGGTAACACCATAGTGACCTATGTTAAGTCCGGACTGTGCACCTATTATTTTAACTGGGTAACCATCAATACCTATTGTGGTTCTTATTTGTTCCCAATTTCTTCCAGGAGAAAAGGCAGAATAGGATGTTACAAATGGAATTTTTCCATAGTTTGCCATACCTGATGCAATTGTCACTAGGTTCTGTTCAGCAACACCTACTTCTATAAATCTTTCTGGAAATTTATCTGCAAAATAATTTGCTTTTGTTGATTCTTTTAAATCTGCAGTTAATACAACTATTCTTTCGTCTTTCTCTCCTGCTTCCAATAAACCTTGTCCAAAACCATCTCTCATGAGTTTTAATTCAATATCTTTTTTAAATAAGTTGTTTGATAAATATAATTTTGCGTTTATCATAGGTAAAGCTTGTTATTCACCATATTCTTTGACCTTTCCTTGCATCGTTCTGATTTCTTTAAGAGCTAATTTTGCTTGATCATCATTTGGAGCTTTGGCATGCCAATTTGGATTGTTTTCCATGAAATCCACTCCCTTTCCTGGAATTGTGTGGGCAATTATTACTGTTGGATTTTCATAAATTGCCCGAGCTTTATTGCATGCATTAATAATTTCTTCAATATTATGCCCATCAACGTCGATTACTGACCAACCGAAAGCTCTGTATTTATCTGCAAGAGGTTCAAGTGGCATAACATGCTCAGTAAAATCATCAATTTGAATTCCATTTCTATCTATAATCATAGTTAAATTGGAAAGATTATTCTTTCCTGCAAACATTACTGCTTCCCAATGATTCCCTTCATCGTGTTCACCATCAGATGTAACTACATATGTTCTAAATCTTTTTTTGTCCATTCTCGCGCAGTAGGCAATACCCGATGCTTGGGCAAGGCCAGACCCTAATGGCCCTGATGTTGTTTCTACAGAAGGCAGAAATCTTTTATCTGGATGGCCTTGTAAAATACTCCCAAATTCTCCAAGTTTTAATAAATTCTTATGTTCAAAATATCCACTATGCGACATTACGGCATACCTTGCAGGACATATGTGGCCGTTACTCAGAATTAGTCTATCCCTATCTTCCCAGTCTGGCCTTTTTGGATCATGCATTAATACTCCGTAATAAAGGGCAACAAATACATCTACCATGCCCATTGACCCTGCGGGGTGTCCATAACCAGCCTTTAGAATCATTTTAATGACATCCTGTCTTACTTCGTTTGCGATTTCCTCTATTTCTTCAATTGTATATTTAACCATAATTTAGTATACAATATTATTATGAACTCAAAGAGTAGTGGAATAATATCTCTTCTAATTGTTGGTATATTTTTTGGTATATCTGGCCCAATTGCAAAATATTTATCAGCTTGGGTAAACCCCTACCAAGCAGTAGCGTTAAGATTTGGAATTGCCTTTTTATTTGCTCTAATAATTTCCTTAATAAAAAAATCTAAACCTTTCGGAAAAGTAGTCGCCAAAGACCTTATTATTTTTTCAATCATATTTCCCATATCAGTTATCTTTTTCACCCTAGCAATATTTAACACTAAAGTGTCTCTTGCCATATTTTCTTTTTATATTGCGAATTTAGTATCTTCTTTTGTGTTAGGGAAGATGTTTTTGGACGAGCAGGTTAATAAATCTAAATTAATATCACTCATATTAATTCTTGTTGCTCTTTCTTTTTTTACTAATATTTTTACAGGGTTTACCATTGATAATGGTTTTGTTTTTGGTCTTATATCTGGCGTTCTTCAAACAATAACATCAATTTTTCAAAAGAAATTAAATGGATTGGATAGATTAAACCTTGTTAAAATCCAAACATTTACTGGGCTTATTTTTGCAATAATATTTATGAGTGTAACTGGGACATTATCTCTACCGATACTTACAGCACAGGCCCTTGTTGTCAGTTTGGCTTACGGCTTGTTGTTCTTAATAATTTCTTATCTTTTGCTTGTTGGTTTTCAAAAAACAGATATTAATATTGGGTCAATGCTTGTTTCGACTGAATTGTTTTTTGGACCTCTTTTTGCCTATTTAATGTTTAGAGAATCTTTATCAACATCTGAAATCATTGGATCTATATTGGTTATTTTGGCCGTAATAAATGTTAATCTGAAGAAATAGTATTAAATCTGAAATGCCTTGTCGTATTTATCCATTTTGTCATCGTTGTCATGATTTCTTGCCTTCATTTGTTTTTCAAACTTTTTAACAATTGGTAATACGTCCTCTACTCTATTTGCAATTTCAAAAACTGAAAGTTCTTTGTTGTCGATATTCATATTTTTTCTAAATATATCAATTATATCAGCCCAATAGCTTCCCATTAAAATAAATGGTTTGTGGTGACCATAATAAAGTTTTGCTAAAACCCAAGCTGTTCCAAATTCTGAAATTGTTCCACTTCCGCCTTTAAACAATATAAAAATATCTCCATATTCCATGAGCTTAAACATTCTTTCAATATAATTTGTGGTTACGATCTCTTCATCTGGCACGTTTCCAATATATTTTCCTTCAAATCCTGGTGCATTTGTTGGGTCAAACGTTACAGTAATTGTTTCTCCATTTGCCTTTTCAGCACCTGAAGTTGCGGCTTCCATAACACCCGGCCCACCACCATCGACTATTGCATATCCTTCTTTTGCAAGTAACTCTGCAAGTTTAAATGCTTGTGTGTATGTTTCATCTACTTCTGAAATATCTGCATCACCAAAAAATGCAATATTTTTAACAAATCCTTTTTGGTTTGAATATTTTCTTCTATCGTCCATAATTATATTTTGTTTGACAGAGTAATTGCGTCTGTTGGTATGGTATTTGTTTCAAGTGACCTTCCTACTCTTATTACTTGTTCTACAAGTCTATTAGCATAGCCCCATTCATTGTCATACCACGCAAAAATCTTGACCATATTCCCAGCGACTACCTGGGTTAGTGGTAAATCGACGATTGCAGACTCACTTCTTCCTATGATATCACTTGATACTAAAAAACCTTCAGAAACTGCTAATATCCCCTTATATATGGGGTTTTTAACTGCCTCTCTGAAGGCATTGTTTATCTCCTCTACTGTTGTATTTTTCTTCAATAGAAATGTAAAGTCAGTAATTGATCCGGTTGCTACTGGAACTCTTAAACTCATTCCATCAAATAAACCTTTTAATTCTGGAATAGTTTCTGTAACTGCTATTGCTGCTCCAGTTGTCGTTGGGACAATGTTTACCCCTGCTGCTCTAGCACGCCTTAGATCCTTATGGCTTCCATCCTGTAAATTTTGATCATCGGTATAACTATGAACAGTTGTCATCATAGCTTTTTCAATTCCAAAGGATGCATGCATAACTGCAGCAACTGGGGCTACACAGTTCGTTGTACAGCTTGCATTCGATATAACTAGGCCTTCTGGCACTTGGCCTTCAAGTTCGTTTACTCCTAGGACATATGTGCCGACATTACCACCTTTAGAAGGAGCGGAAAGTACTACCCTTTTGGCTCCACCTACTGCATGTTTTTTAGCGTCGTCTTCTGATGTAAATTTACCCGTTGCCTCAATTACAACATCAACACCATATTTACTCCAAGGAATAAGTGAAGGATCTCTTTGAGCTAATAGTGGAACGTCTACATTTCTTTCTGGAATTAGGAGATGCCCTATTTCTTCTTTTGTTTTGTCTTGCACCTCAGTGCTTTGAACTTTGTACTCATATTCTCGGTACATTGTGTCAAAATTAGTTAGATGTGCCCAGCCAGATGCTGGCATTGATCCTGAAGTATTTATTGCACCAAACTTAATTTCATCCAAGTGCTTGGATACAGCAATTCTAAACGCTAAGCGTCCGATTCTACCGAAACCATTAATTCCTATTGTAACCATGTAAGCAAAGCTGATGTCGAACTTTGTTCGTCATGAGCAGTAATATCAGTATAAGTTTAATTAAGCAAAGCTTCAATACCTGGAAGTGTTTTTGTTACTAAAAATTGAAGCATTGCTCCTCCACCTACTGATACCCAATCAAATTTATCAACTAAATTATATTTTTGAAGACAAATTTCTGTATCTCCACCACCTGCAATTTTAAAGGCGTTTGTTTTTGATACAAAGTTAAAAATTTCTTTTGTTCCTTGTGTGTGGCCCTCATCTTCGTATTTTCCTAAAGCTCCAGCCAAAATTATTGTCCCTGCACTAGCCAGCTCCTCTTTAAACCTATCAATTGTATTTAGAGTTATGTCTTCCTTATCTTGTAATAAATTGCCAATTAAAAGTTTTCTATCACTATTTTGTAGCCTAATACTTTCTCTGCCTTCATCACCAAAATATTCAGGAAGCCTTCCTCCTACTAAAACTTTGTCGACAATAGTCGATAATTTTTTCGCCATTTCTACTTTGTCTTCTTTAATACCACTTATTACTAAAAATGTTGGTTTTTGAAATTCTTTTGAAAGAGTTTCTACTTCTTCAATAAACCTAAAACCAAAAGCTGATGGTAATAGTTTTGGAACTCCTATAATTGAAGCATGATTTCTATGAGAGTTTCCGAAAGAATCGTTTATGAAAACGTCACCCAGTAGTGACAGTTTTTTTGAGAAGTCAGGATTATTTTCTTCTTCACCCTTATCAAATCTTAAATTTTCTTCAACTTTTGCATTCCACCTACTAAAGTATGGTTCAAATATTTTTAAACTTAAACTTGGGTCTTCTCCATCCGGTCTACCTCGATGGGCAATAATTGTAATTTGGCAACTATTTTCTTTTAAGTAATCCAAGGTTTTATTTGAGGCTTTTAGACGTAAATCATTTTCGTTGAATTCTTTTATGTCTAAATCTAATCGAAGTAAAACCCTTTTATTCTTAACATCAATATCAGTCAATTTTGGTAAATTCATCATAATTAAGAATATCATAAAAATATGATATATTATCGTTATGAAAGATAAAATTATCTGTACAGGTGATTGCAAGTTGTGTCAATTTGGAGAATTAATTAAGGCTGGGGAGGTGTATTCAGTCGGAGAAGATATTTTAATAAATTCAACAGGTCAGGATGAATATATTTGTCTTGCTGAAGACGGTGAGGTTCAATCTTTACAAGTTGAAAGCTAATTATTTGCTTCTATCTTTTCAATTTCTTCCAGTCTTTTTTCTCTTCTCGCATTTTCTTCATACTTTGTTTCAATGAAGGCAATTAGCATTGCTTTGGCTTCTTTTTCAATAGTAAAATCTGACGCAATTACTAAAATATTCATATCATCATCCCTTCTGCCCGCTTTAACTTGTAATACATTTTTTCCGATTGCAGCTCTTATACCATCAAATTTATTAGCAACCACCTCGACCCCTACTCCACTTCCACAAAGCAATACTCCTTTAGAATGTGGTCTTTTGGCAACCATAGAAGCAACATCTGCTGCGAACTTTGTATAATCATCAGTTGTATCTAAGTGATCAGCTCCTAAATCTTCAAAATCATAACTTAAATCAAATAGCCAAGTTGCTATTTTTTCTTTTAACTCATAACCTTTATGATCTGCGCCGATAAAAATTTTTAACATTTTATAATTAGTTACATATTAGCGAAACCCGTCAATTAAATCTAGAAGCTCTTTTTTGGGATCTTCAGCATTCATAATATCTGAGGCCACAGCAACTCCAACTGCACCTAATTCAATACATTTTCTTATATCTTCTTTTGAATGGACACCTGCACCTACTATAAGAGGGATTCCTTTAATTTTTGATAATTCAAATGCCTTGGCAATAATGTCAGGCTCAGCTGTTGCAACTGAAACATCAGATCTTCCTATCAATGCTGGGGGCTCATACGAGACAAAGTCTGGTTTTAAAAATAACACCTTTTCAAGCTCTTCTAAGTCTTTTGCAAAAATTAGAGTTTTTAAACCAACTTCTTTTGCTCTAACATGAGCTTTGGATAATGTCTCAAAATCTGGGAATCTTCCTTCTGAATGATTTAGAAAAGTGCCTACAGCACCGTCTTCTATTACTGATTCTGCTAATATTGACCCTGTATGTGCACCGAACTCCACTGCATCAATTTTTTGAGACCATATTTCTGAGTTGACGACAAGTGAAATTTCTTTGATATCCATTGGCTGAACAACGCAAATAATTTTTATACCACATTCTTGTGATATTTCTTTTGCAATTTTTGCCATGTCTAATGCTCTTTCACCTGTTCCGCTTTTATAAGTCTTAAAATTAAGATAAATCATGCTAATATTTGGTCAAGTTTTCCCTTGTCAAATCCTATCACATGGTAAGTCTTCGTGCTAGGTGTTCCATTTTCTGTTTCATCTTTTGTTATTACTGAAAAAGGAACTCCCAAAAACCCACCTGAGAGGTTGGTCATCTCTATCCTAGATTCTTCATTTTGATCAACAAGTTTTTCTACGAAGGCAACGTTTTTGGATGTTAAATAGTCTTTTAACATTTTGCAATATGGGCAAGAAGTTGTTGAATAGATTGTAAAATTCATTTACTTGTCACCTCCTTTATTTTTGAAATAAGTCCGTCCTTTGATAATTCCCCTGTAAATTTAAACGAAACTGCCCCATTTTTATCTAATATTACAAATGTATTTTCCTTTGTTACTCCGAACTTCTTAGCTAGTGCATCAGTTTCAGTTGTAGTTTCAGAATCTAATATGTGTATATTTAAGCCTAATGTTCCCAAATCTTTCAATTCAGAAAACGCTTCATTGTTTAAATCGTTTTGTTTGGAACATTCTTTACACCAGTTGGAAGTAAAAAATAATAAAATAACTCTCTTTTCTTTTAAGGCAATGTCATAATCATCTTTAGAATAACTTTTATAAACAGATGGCGTTACATTATTTACTTCTTCATTTTTGACATCATCAATAACTACTGCTTTTTTCGAATTAAAGTAATTTTTCTGCAAAATATAGGCGTTGAGGATTAATGCACCAAAAGAGATAAATAAGATAAATAAGATTATAAACAGGATTATTTTTTTCAACTTAACTAATATTAGAACAAACTGGATAAATTAGAAAGAACCTTCCAAAATTTTTGTCTCAATTTTACTGTCTAATGTTTTTTCAAGGCTGATAACTATTTTTGGATAATCTGCATTTTTGCTTTTGTCATATTCTAATAGCCAACCACCCTTTGCTGTTTGGAGCTTACCCAGAGAGACCACTTTATCGTCTTTTACCAACCAACCTTGGTAGAAATATCCTGTTTGAGGGTCATCAACATCTATTAATATTTCTTTTTCGGTTGCTATTCCCCTACTATTCCCGCCGTTAACATCTTTTAATTCGATTGAGTTACGATCTTCTGGAATTGTATATTTAAAATTATTCTCTAATTCTTTCTTAAATGAAATCTGAACTGGTGAAGAAGTTGGTGTTGCTTTAGCAAAGGGATTTGTAATTTTTTTATCTTTAATTTTTGTGAAATAGAAAATTCCTAAAATTATTAATACTATGATTATAAAACCTGTTATAACGTCTCTTTTGGAGTAATTCATCTTGATGAGAGGATAATACTTAGTCAGGAGTTTGTCAAATATTTTTTCTCCGCATAATTAACGCTTAATTACCGCCAGCCTCGACGGCTAGGCAGGCTGGCCTCAACTTGTGCCTATTAAATTAAATATTTTTTGGCAAGTTCTCCTACATAGAAGGCAATGACTGCTGAAGAACCTCCTATAAATAAATTTTCAAAGGCAGTTCTAATTATGTGTTTATTGGAAACTATCCCACGAAATATACCTACGATAAAAAGTGAAACAGCAACTAATATGGCAGATACTACAAAAGCATTTTGAAATTTAAAAACATATGACATTAAAGGGATAAACCCAGCTATTCCAAAAGATACAAATGATACTAATCCGTTTAGTAATGGCCTATTCCCCAGTTTTACTTTCTCACCTGAATTTTGTTCATATTCAATTTCAGACTTAACCCCAAGGTAAGCTCCGGTAGACATTGAGAGTCCGTCTGCAAACAAATTAGCAAGTCCAAGGATAACAACTACTGAGGGTGAGAGAGAGGCTCCTAGTGACCCTGCAACAACTGCAAAAGTTGTAACTACTCCATCATTTGCTGAGAGAACGATATCTCTAACATAATCTGCTCTGTTATGTAATGTTTCTTTAATAGTCATATTCCCACTTTACAAAAATTGTATCATATCGTTAAATGATGGGACTATGAAAAAGTTTGCTATACCACTTTTAATTCTTATTTTAGCTTCAGGTTTATTTGCGTTTAAGTCATACAATACTAGTAAAATTGCTGTTGTGCCAGAGAATCAGCCAACTGGGTATGAAGCCCGTGTGACTATTTCAATTGATTTTGGAAACAAAGATATTAAAGCATATGAACTTACAGTTGGTGCGGACGATACTGCTTTTTCTGTACTTAAGAGTGCTACAGAGACTAATAACATTGAGCTTGTAACAAAACAATATGATTTTGGAGTATTTGTTCAAAAAATAGATAAATTCGAAAGTAGTGCTAAGAAATCATGGATTTACTATGTTAACAATGAATCGGGTCAGATTGCAGCAGACCAAATGAAACTAAAAAATGGAGACAAAGTAGAGTGGGTTTATGAAACGCCAAAACCATGACAAAACGATTATTCATTTTTGCAATATTTATATTGGCGCTGGTCGAGAGAGTTTGGTTTGATTTAGGTCCAAATATTGAACTTGTCACGCTAGCTTCCCTATTGGCAGCTTTTTATATGGATAAAAAGATTGCACTACTTTTAACTTTTGTATTAGTTGTTCTAACTGATATTGTTATAGGTAACTCAAATATTTTTATCTTTACCTGGAGTGGATTTATACTACCTATTTTTGCTATAGAAGCATTTAAAAAATTGAAAACGAATAAAGTATTTTCTGGGCTTTTGGCAGGTATATCATTTAATACAATCTTCTATTTATGGACCAATTTTGGTGTATGGGCACTTGATTCGTGGGGAATGTATCCTAATAGTATGCTCGGTCTTATGCAGTCACTTATAAACGGTCTTCCTTTCCTGAAGTATCAACTAACCAGCACTTTGTTCTTTGTACCTATTGGTTTTATTATTTTTGAAATATTATTTAATAAGTTCTTCATTACTCGAAAAAACAATTTATTTCTAAAAAATAAATTGTTTAATTAGAAGATTGTGTTTAAGGAATAAGGGTGACCCGTCTCGCCGCCGAGGTGGAAATTCCCTAGCTGTGCCGCAACCGTGAGCCCCGATTTAATCGGGGTAAGTCGGAAAACTAACAATCATTTAAATAACAAATTCCTTTGGAATTGTAAAAATCCCGTGCAGGAAAATTATGACAGTTGAAACACCAGTTAATACACTTAAAAGGTTTGCGAATGATCCAACTTGGATTAATGACTCTTCACTTGATGCACTCGCCGGAGATTTACTTGTTGGACAGGCTGAATCAAAACTTCAATGGTTTGCTTGTGTATATGAAGATCGTAATGGTGTTTTATTCAACTCAATTATGGATGGTCCGATTGTGGGAACTGAAGGCGGTGTGAATGCACAAAAAGAGTTTAACGGTGAGTTGCAAGATTGGTTTTTGATGAACGAGACAGGTCTGGCTATTGGAATCAGTCCAAAAGGAGGACGCTTTAGACACCCCGATAACCAAATACAGATTTACCGAATAGCTTATGAGATTATTGATGGAAATTTAAGTCAGACCAAAAAGGTTCTTTTGTGTGCATTCCATCAATTTGATTTTGACTTTAATAATCCAGAAGAAATAAGACGTTTTATCTTTCCACAGGAAGACACTGAAGAAGGGGTGATAGAAATAATAAGTTGGTTAAAAAGTGTTTCAAAAAAGAAGGTTGAAGATTCATTGGTAAATAATTCTGAAAATAGGTCTGATGCATATTATTATGCAAGCCAACTTAAAAATGGAGTTGATCCTAGACAGGTATTTAATCAAATGGAGCAAAATAAATTTTTGGGTGACAACCCAATTGGTTGCGCCGGGGTAAATATTTCTGGTGGCTTTGGATATGTAGATACTTTAACACAAACACAAAGCTATGAAGGTGTAGGTAAATTTGTTTACAACTGTGGAAGTTGTGGAGTACCAATAAATGCAGTGATACCCGCTGGATACCAGTGTACCTCTTGTCATCAAATATACTTAGGTTGTTAATTCTTATCTAAGTTCATACTTACTTAATAACTTTTTATTTCCTGCGATTTGATACTGTAATAATTCTGAATACAAACCTTCCTTTTTGGCTAGTTTTTGTGGCGTATCATCGCCTACAATTGTGCCATTATCTAAAACTATTATTCTGTCTGCATTTTGAATTGTTGAAAATCTGTGAGCAATAATAATTGTTAATCGATTTTTAAATAATTTTTCTAGTGCGTCTTGAACTAAACTTTCTGACTTTGAATCAAGTGAGCTTGTTGCTTCATCAAGAATTAAGATTGGTTTATTCTGCAGGATTGCACGGGCAATTTGGATTCTTTGTTTTTGTCCACCTGAAAGCCTTACTCCTCTTTCTCCTATTTGTTCATCTAGTCCATTTGTAAACTTTTCTACAAACTCATAGGCATTTGCCTGTTTTAAGGCATCAATTATTTGTCTGTCATTTACTTGTTCAAGTCCGTAAGCGACATTGTCACGAATGTTAGAAGAGAAAAGCTCTGTGTCTTGAAATACTAGCGCCATGTGGCTTCTAATCCATGCATGTGAAGTCGCAGAGTACTTCTTGTTACTTAAACTAATACTTCCTGCAGTTGGTTCGTACAATTTAAGAATTAAATTTATAAGTGTGGTTTTACCTGCCCCAGAATGTCCCACAAGCGCAACAGTTTCTCCTGACTTTATATTTAGATTTAAATTATTTAGTACCTCACTTCCATCACCGTATGAGAAACTGACGTTCTTAAGAGTTATTTCTGGATTTTTGGATAATGAGGAGAGGGCTTTTACTTCGTATTTTTCAGTTGATTTAAGATCAAGTAGCTCAAAGAATGTTTTACTATCTGCTTCTGCCCTTTGGACTTGCTCTAAAATATAACTCATGGCAAATAATGGCCACCTAAGTTGATTTAAAAGTTGAATAATTAAGATCATTTCCCCAAGGGTCAAGTTACCATAGAAAGTCCTGTTGAAAATCAAATAAAGAATGATTACCAATACCACTTCTAGTCCAAATTCTCTGATAAAATTTAGTATATGGTAACCATTTGATTGTTTGTCGTAAAGCTTGTTTATTATTCCATAATTATTTGAGATATATTCCCATTCTTTACTTTGAGTGTTATAAGTTTTGACAAGTCTGATGTTATTTATAACCTCTTGAATTCGGCCTCTTACGCTATCTTCGTATACATTTTTTTCCTCCTGAATCTTCCCCCATCTTTTTGTCGAGTAAGCAGTTATTAAAATATAAACTGGAAAAACTGAAAGAGCCAAAAGCCCAACGGTTGGGTCAAAATAAGCAAGAACGGATACTCCAAAAATAGTTTGTAGGATTGAAGGGATTATAAAATTTGTTGCTCCGTTTATAAAGTCACGAATTGAGTTTATTCCCCTATTAAGTTGATTAACTATTTTCCCTGAAATTTCGCCATCAAAATAGCTTTGAGGAAGTGTGAATATTTTTTTGTAAAAAATTTCAGTCAAAAAACGTCCCAGACGAGAGGCAATAAAATCTCCTATTCTTTGATTTACCGAGTTTAGAATAGCTACAGATAAATTAATAACTAAAATTAGACCAAAAAGATAAATTACGGTTTCATAATTACCTGATTTATTGGCAATCTGCTTTGAAAGTTCATCTATTACATACTTTAAGGTTACCGGTGAAGCTTGTTGCAAAACAGCCTGGATTGTAATTAAAAAACAAGCAAAAAATATCCACTTGTGCTGTGGTTTGCTGATTTTAAAAATCTTAAAAATGTTCTTCATCTTGATATTATAGCAATTAATTTTACTTAATTTTAAGTATTCCTCGCACTGATGGACTTATTGGTTTATCTGTTCTATGAATGCAACCTATCCAACAACAAGGTCTTCTTTTGCCTTCTTTAAGTTCGCTTACAGTTCTTTTAATATGATCCTTTTTTGTTTTTTCTTTTTTAACAAATGTAACCCAACAAATCCATTCATTCCGTGCAAGTGGAGTTAGCCCATTCCATAATGCGTGTGCTTTTGAATCAGAATTTAAAGCATTTTTTAAATCTAAGGGTAATTTGTGCACTTTAGAACAAACCTATTATAAAACCCATTATTGAAAGTAAAAGAATATTATAACCAGCATTGATTAAATAAAGTTTCATAGGTCTATGCTCAAATAAATAATTACTTCCAAAAGCCGTAGCTACCCACCCAAAACCTGCAGCAAATCCTGCAAAAAGTCCAAACATTGAAGTTTGATCAGGACCTATGAAAAAAGCTAGATTAAACGCCATAATAAGTGACAACAAATATGAACCCATTGCCCTCTTTATCATCCCTGTTTCTAATTGAACGTTTGAAACTCCAGATAGTTTTTGCCATACTTTAGCAAACAATACCGAATACCAAAGAAATCCTAGAATTAACCCAGTGAGTGAAGCTAAAAATACAGATAATAAATTGATTTGCATATAACTATCGTAACAAAAAAATATTCACAAAACAATTATTTAAAAAAAACTTTATATTTAAATTCGGGCAAATAGAGTTTTTCAAGTTCTGGAGCAATTTTTTCCATTTCTTTAATTCCTTTAACACCATCGAAATGTGGAATAGCTTTAAGAGACAAAATTCCTAAACCTTTAATAACTTTTTGTAACAAAAAGCTATAACAGTATGCAGACAATGCATTCATACCTGCAGATTCTGCTCCTATTATTTTACCCTCAAGGCATTTGCTTAAATTATTAATTTTAGATAGCCCACCAATCATCATTGGTGTGCTACCACCGTGGAAATATAAAATATCTGATTTTTTAGATTGTTTTACAAAATCTTCAACTCTAGCAACTTCAAAATTAATATTTTTTCCGCCTTTATTTCTGTTAAATTGATCTACATCTTCTTGGCTATTTGATAGTACTCTTTCGTTTTCCTTTGAAAACAATACTAAAAGTATGTTTAAATTTTCTGGTGTATCTTTTAAAATTTCTTTGAAAAATAGGTCGTTCATTTCATTCGGAATATGTGCTAAACCACCGTGAAGAATATATTTAGTTTTCATAGAGTGATTTTATCATGATTAATGATATAATTGGCCTTGTTCTTTAAAGTTATAATCCTCGATAGCTCAACGGTAGAGCAGGATCCTGTCTAGTGGCAGCACTTGGTAGTGATACCGAGAAGAAAAATCAGGCTAATTCGGGGAACGCCAAATTAAATTTTGGTCAATCCCGAGCTAAATCCAGCCTTTGGCTGGTAAATGTGTAGAGACTATATACCTGACATCAAATTTATTTGATGATGAGATAGTCCAGTCCTTTTGGTAACAAGAGGGAATCTGTAAGATCAAGGTTGTAGGTTCGAATCCTACTCGAGGAGCATGTGTGTTTGAAGAATATAATTTTTTGTTAGAGTATAGTTGTAGATTTACTTTTAGCTTCTGCAAGTTCTTTTTTAAGTTCAGCCATTCTTAATTCTCTGCCAGTCATCAAACGTTAATTTTGTTTAATTCTTCTAATTTGCTTTTCATATCAGTGATATCTTCAAAAACTGTGACAAAATAACCCTTTTTAGGAGAATATGCAGATACTGAAAACCATTTTTGTAATATTTCTGAATAACTCTCAAATTGTAAGCTTTCTCCGTTTTGGGCTACTTGACCGTATTTGCGAATCCAATCAGCAGGATCTTTTTCTATGCCTGGTAAAACCTCAGTTACTTTCTTACCAATTATATCCTCTCTTTTTTTATTAATTATTTTTTCAAAATATGGGTTTACATCAATAAATAAATAGTCAATTGGATTATTTAATTCATCTGTTATTAATTTGTGATAAGCGAAACCGTTGATCATGTTTGAAAATAAAAGTTTGTATTCTATGGTTTCATTTATGTCATAACAAGAACCAATGTACCCCAGAAATTCACCGCTATCATCATAGAATGGAGATCCAGAATCAAGTATCCAATGATATGTTCCATCTTTGTGTTTGAGTCTGTATTCCATTCGGAATGCCTGCCTATTTTTAAATGACTCGACATAGGTTTTAAGACAACCATCAAAATCATCTTTATGCACCCCTTCTGCCCAACCATCTCCAACTTCTTGTTCCATTGTTCTTCCTGTAAAATCGAGCCAAGATTTATTGAAGAAATTACATTTTGCATCTAACCCAGCTCTCCATATAGGGTTTGGCATTTGGTCAAGAATTCTTAAATACAGCTCGGTTGACTGATCTGATCTCATATACTTCAGTTTACCATACACTAAAATAGTGTAAAACACTTGTTTTTAATCAATCAATTTATGTGATAGAATTTTAGGAAATGGCAGGTAAAAAAATTACTTTTATATTGATATCCATCTTCAGTTTGTGTGCAATTATTTTTTCTTGGGGACTTTCTTGTACGTGGAGATATTCTTGTAATAATATAAATGGAAAAGAAGAATGTTTCGATGGGCCGGTTTACAACTATGAAAAGCTCCCTATTGGACTACACTCATTATTTTCTTGGAATAAAAGTGTTTTATTTTGTAGATAGAAATTTATTCGTTGAAAGATATATTATTTGATATAAGCTCCTTCGATTTGAACCATAACTTTCCCTGAGTAATTTGATAGCTGGTACCAATCAATAGTAAAACTAATGACTACAGTTTGATCGGTTTTAATTTGCATCATTGGTGGAAGAGATTGGTTGCTGTTTTTATTTGAAACTTCAATCAGCCATTCTGTTAATTTTGGATTTCTTTCAGATACAGTTGCAGTTCCATGTAGTTGCAGTGAAATCAGTTTTGAGGTGTCTGTAATTGAAACGCTCATGTGTGGATTGTTTAAAATATTTTTAACTTTTCTACTTTCTTCTGGAGAAATGAAATACAATTTAAAATTGTCATCTACTACATAAAATACTGGTAAAACATAAGGATAATCTTTATTTTCAGTAACCGTTGCTATAGTTGCAACACTATTTGAAGAAAGAAAACTTTTTATCTCTTCTGGCAACTCGTTCATAAACAATGATACCATCATTATTGCCAAAAGTAGCAACGATTTGGCTAATTTATTGACTCAATTAAACTTTTACCAACCATTTCAATTACATTTATAGTCATTGCATTACCCGCCTGTTTTAATAGATCACTGTTTGATATTTTAGTACTTAACTCTCGCGCAATTAATTTTGGAAACCCTTGTAGAAGTAAAGCCTCAAAGCCTGACAGCTTATGAAACTTGTTGTTTTTTACATACAGAATTCCATGATTACCTGCTCTTAATGTAGGAACTAAATTTTCATAAATTCTTAAATCTGATTGTCTTGTGTCTATAATTAAATAATCTTTTTTTAACAATTCATTCAAGTTAAACTTACCCATATTTACTTTGTTATTAACATAATTTAATAACCTTTTATACGATTTTATTTTTTCAGATTTTTCAATAATCGTTTCGTCTATTAAAAAATCTTTAAGGAGTACCCTGCCTTTATTATTAGACCAAATAAAATCTTTTTTATTTACCAAATCTTTTCTGATTCCAACTAAATATATTCTATTTCTAAGTTGTGGTACTCCAAAGTCTAAACTATTTAAAATTTTATGTTGGACTGTATAACCTGCATCATTTAACATTTTAAATATAACTTTTAAAGTATTCCCTCCGTCATGATTCACCAAACCTTTTACATTTTCTAGAATAAAATATGGTACTTTTTTTGTTTTTAGTATATTAACTAGCCCTACTATTACATGTCCTCTATCGTCATGCAAACCATTCTTATTTCCAATTTCCGAAAATGATTGGCACGGAAATCCTGCTATCATTAAATCAAAATTTGGTAAATTATTTGGAGTAATCTTCATTATGTCTCCAAAATTTTTTTCGTCAGTCTTAAATATTTCCCTGTAGGTAATCTCTGCTTTTTTATCAATTTCTGAAAAGCCTATGCATTCCATTCCAAGGTTTTCTAAAGCAATCCTTCCTCCTCCAATTCCTGCACAGAAATCTATGAATTTAATTTTTGACATGTTTGCGCATACTTTAACACATTAATGGAATTTGGGAACGGAGATTATTCGGCGACTTCCTCTTTGACTATTTTTGCCTTTTTTACTTTTGGAGTTTTTACCACTTTAACTTCTTTTTCAACTGGTGCTGCTACCACAACTGGAACAACTGTTTCTGTTTGTGGTGTAAGTAGGGTTATAATTTTGTCTAATTTTGCACTTAGTGCATCAAAAGATTGTTTGTAATCAACTGTTTGAACTGGCCTTGGTCCAAAGTCTGACCTGTTTCTCTCTGGTCTTTCTGGTCTATCAAATCTATCATTTCTTTCTGGTCTTGGGCCGTCTGAATTTCTTCCACCCATTTTTTCAAAACAATCTGAACAATATACTGGTTTACCTGAAGTTGGTCTAAACGGAACTTCACAGTCTTTACCACAGTTACTACAAACTGTTTTAAACATTTCTCTTGGTCTGTCATCTCCGCCTCGTCCAAATGAAGATCCTCCTCTGTCTCTTCCACCTCCGAAACCACGTCCTCCACCACGATTATCTCGACCGCTTCTATTACTTGTATCTCTGTTAAAGTATGCCATAAGGAGTATCATAGCACACTTTTAGATTATAAATTCAGCAAAATTAGGTAATGTCTATTAATTAATATATCTATAGTCATTAGCCCCCCCTAATAACACAAGATGGGTATTAACAAAACTAAGGAGTTTGAGACATTTTACAAACAGTTTACGATTCGTAATTACAAAAAAGGCGAAATGCTTATTCGGGCTGATGACGACCCACAAGGTATTTTTTGTTTAAAAAAGGCTACGTTAGACAATATACAATTTCAAAAAATGGATTTGAGCTTACTCTTCATATTTTAAAACCAATATCATATTTTCCGATGGTTTGGGCAGTTAATGGTACACCAAATGTATATTATTTTGAGGCATTAACACCTGTTGAGGTCGGTCGGGCACCGAGAGAAGATGTTGTTAATTTCATAAAAGACAAACCAGGAATAATCTTTGAATTGTTAAGTGAACTTATTGAAGACTATGCGGAATCCTTAACACGTATTGAACATCTAGTTTTTAGTGACGCATACAGAAGAGTGATTTCAGTACTTCTCTACATTGCAAAGCATTTCGGTGAGGAAGTCAATAATACAATTGTAGTCCACCATCGTTTTACTCAACAAGATATTGCAACACTTGTAGGTGTAGCACGGGAAACAGCAAGTAATGAGCTATCAAAATTAGAAAAGAAAGGTGTTATTAAATATGTCAAACATTCAATGATATTTAAAGACATGGATAAGTTGGAACTCGAGCTTACCTCTTCAAAATAGTAATTCAGATTACAAATAAATTGTTTTCCAGATTGCAGTATAAAACTTATGCTTAATTTATACTTTGAGAATGATAGAAATAAAAAGAGCACCTGTTGTAATTGAGGAACCAGTGGTTACTACTCCTCTCAGGTCTGGGGCTACAAATCATGAAACTTATGAGTACCTTGTTTATTACATTTTTGGTGCGCTTGATATATTACTTGCCTTTAGAATAGTTTTAAAATTATTAGGTGCAAGTACTTCAAGTTTTTTTGTTAACTTAATATATAGCTTAAGCAGAGTTTTTATTATGCCGTTTGAAGGAATATTTAGAAGAGTTACTGCTCAAAGCGGAGGAACTACAACTATTATTGAACCTTCTGCAATTGTTGCGATTATTGTTTATGCTATTTTAGCTTTTGGGATTGTCAAATTAATTAGAATTTCATCGGGAGAGGAACAAAATGTTTAATATTATGGAGGTGAGCAAATAATGGGAATTATACTTTGGATCATTTTTGGGGCAATAGCAGGATGGATTGCATCTATCATCATGAAGAATGATGGTAACCAAGGAACAGCCATGGATATCATCATGGGAATAGTTGGAGCAATCGTTGGAGGATTTTTGATGGGCCTTGTGGGTCAATCAGGAGTAAATGGATTTAATATATATAGCTTAGTTGTTGCCGTAATAGGAGCAATGGTAGTTATATTTATAGGAAGGAAACTAAAAAGTTGACCACAATAATTAATACACCACAACCTGCCAACGATTCGAATGGTGGTATGGGAATGATTATTGGTTTGGTTGTGTTAATAATTCTTGCATTTATGTTTTTTGTATATGGACTTCCTGCTCTTAGAAATATAAGAGTTGGAACACCACAAATTAATGTACCGAGTTCAATTGACGTAAACGTTAAACAAGGAGAATGACAAGATGTTAACACTACAACAACAAAAGGATGCTATCGATGAAGAGGCTCGATTGAAGAAAATTGAGGTGGAAGAGATTGCTATAAAAGAGAGACAGGATGCCGCAGATGAGGAGATTGAGAAATTAAGACTTGAGACAGAATATAAAATTCAAGAAATTAAGAATAATGCACAAAAGTGAGGAGGTGTTATAAAATATGGGAATTTCAATTACAAATTTAAACCCTTTAACTTCGTTAGTATTTGGATTGTTGATTTTGATGTTTCCACGGTTTTTAAACTATTGGATAGCAGCTTACTTAATAATTACTGGGCTACTCGGATTAGGAGTACTAAATTAACTTTTTTTGGAACTTTTGCCATTTAGCAAAACTTTCTTTTGATTGGTGCATTGTGCCTGTACATTTTTCACTTCCACAATAACAATCATGGTTACAAGGGTTACAAGTTTCATGTTTTGGTGGAAGCAAATATGAAATAGTTAACTCTTCCCCTACTTTAATATCACGAAGTGCAAAGAAATATACTTTGCCACTATTATTAATAATCCAACAGTTTGGTTTACATGAATGGTTTATCAAATGGATGTCGACTTTAGTTAAATCTGGATAAATTGCATATTTGTCATCTAAAAACATGAGGTATAAACCATCTTTGTCTTTATCTAAATCATATTTTTCTATTTCTACAAGTTCACCTGTATACTCCCCAATTATTTTTTTTGCTTTAATTTCTTTTTTGGCAAACACCCCTCTCCCTTTATTTCTTGTCTTTTTAATTTGATAGTAACTTTTGGCGATATAAAACATAATCGTACTTTAACACAAATTAAATTACTATTGACTTCGGTTATAATATGGTTTAGTTTTAATTATGGACCAGTTGGATGAAACTAAAATAGCAATCTTCAAGCATAAAAATATTAGAAAGACTATTTTTAATAATGAATGGTGGTTTGTAGTTCAAGATGTGGTTGTTGCACTTACGGATAGTAAAAATCCCAAAGACTATATTAATAAAATGAGGCTGAGGGATAAAGAATTATCCAAAGGGTATGGACAATTTGTCACCCCCCTTTCAATCAAAACTTTGGGAGGAATTCAAAAACTAAATTGTTCAAATACAGAAGGAATTTTTAGAATAATTCAATCAATTCCCTCTCCAAAAGCAGAACCTTTTAAAAGGTGGCTTGCAAAAGTTGGCTATGAAAGAATTCAAGAAATCGAAGATCCAGAACTTTCAATGAAACGCATGAAGGTGGTTTATGAACTTAAAGGATATTCTAAAAACTGGATCGAAAAAAGAGTTCGTGGAATTGCAGTTAGAAATGAATTAACTGACGAATGGAAAATACGAGGTGCACGCGAGAAACAAGATTATGCAATCTTAACAAACGATATTATGAAAGGTGCTTTTGATTTAACAGTTGAAGAATATAAAAAGTTAAAAGGTTTAAAAAAACAAAATTTAAGGGATCATATGGAAGATATCGAGCTTATTTTAACTATGCTTGGCGAAGCTACTACAACAAAACTGCATAGAGATAGAGATTCAAAAGGAGTACCTGAGTTATCAAAAGATGCTAAAGATGGTGGAAAAGTTGCAGGAAGAACAAGACTTGATATAGAAGGCCAATCAAAGAAAAAAGTTATATCTACTAAAAACTATTTACTCAAAAACAAATGAAAAAGGTTATGTTTGTTGGGCAAGCAATGCCAGCGGTTAAGAGACATCCTCACCATTGGCCGTCTTTAAACACATGGCTTTATGGCATAGGATTAACTGACAAAGATATTCAAGATAATTTTCAATATACAGCACTTGTTAATTATTTCCCCGGCTACCAAGAAAAAGGAGGGCACAAAGTGCCAACAAAAGAAGAAACTGCCAAAGAAACAGAAAGACTTAAAAAAACAATAATTGATTTCAATCCAGAAGTTTTGGTTACAATTGGGAAGTTGTCGTTAAGTTATTGTTTAAACCAAAAAATTGATAAATTAGATAAAAACTATATTAGTAAAACTTTTAATGTAAATCCATATGAGATGTTGAATAAAAATATTCTAGTTATTCCGCTCCCTCATCCATCAGGAGCTAGCACTTGGATATATAAAGAGGGAAACAAAATCCTTCTTCAGCAGGCACTAAATATTTTAAAGGAACAGTTGGTCTAAAAGATGCTGTATACTTTTTATATATCAAACTATGAAAATTAAATTTTTGGGTGCTGCGGGGACTGTAACAGGTTCCTCATATATTTTAACTTCGGGTAGTGGTACTTCTATCTTAATAGACCTTGGTATGTTTCAGGGTCCGGCTGAAATTGATAAGCTTAACTATCTTCCATATGATTATGATATTTCTACACTTGCAGGTGCGATTTTGACACATGCACATCTTGATCATTGCGGAAGACTACCTATTATTATGTCCAAAGGGTTTAAAGGCAGCGTTTATATGACTCCTCCTACTCGTGATTTAACTGAACTTTCTTTAATGGATAGTGCAAAGATTGCCAAGGAAGACACTTTATTGGCCAAAGGCCAATCGTCCTCAGGACGTCAAATTCTTTACACTACAACTGATGTTATGAATCTAGTAAAGCAATTTGTAACAGTGGAATACCACAAGGAAATTCATATTGGAGATTTTATTGTTACTTTTTACGATGCGGGACATATTCTTGGATCTGCTTCTCTTGAAATAGTTGATAAGAGCCCTGACTCAGATATTCGAAAGATCATATTTAGTGCAGATATAGGAAATTTTCCTGCTTACCTTGAAGACCCCACAGAATTTATTAAATCTGGGGACGCTGTAGTTATTGAAACAACTTACGGCGACAGACTTCACCCAGACGAAAGCCCTCTGGAAGCTCTTCAGGCTGAAATAAATGCAGTTGAAGTTAACGGTGGGACACTTCTTATCCCCTCTTTTTCTTTGGATCGTGCACAAGAACTTCTGCATATGATTATGCATTTTAAAAAAGAAGGTAAGGTTTTAAATGAAACTCCAGTGATACTTGATAGCCCAATGGCTGAGAAAGCTACAAAAATATATGTTGATTACCCTAAATATTTTAATCCACATATTGAAGCAGAATATAAACTAGGTGAAATGTTTGATTTTCCTGGTCTTGAAGTCACTAAAGACTGGAGACAAAGCCAAGCAATTCACGCTAGGCCTGAGGCTAAAGTAATTATTGCGGGAGCTGGAATGATGACTGGAGGAAGAATAGTTGGACATGCTATGTACTACTTACCAATGGCATCTACCCGATTAATGATAGTTGGTTACCAAGGAGAAGGTTCCCTTGGACGGGAGTTACTGGACGGAAAAACAGAAGTCGTTATTAAAGGTGTTAAAACACTAGTTAATTCTACAGTTCATGATACACAAGGACTAAGCTCACATGCTGACCAAGCTCAACTTACGGAGTGGCTTAAGTCAATTAAAGGTGCTAAAAAAATAATACTTACTCATGGAGACGACCATTCACGAGTTGGTTTTAAAGAAAAAGTTGAAACTGAATTAGGTATCAATGATGTTATAATGCCTAAACTTGGTGACGAAGTAATCCTCTAAAAAATGAATAGAACAAAGATAGTTGCAACAATTGGACAAGCATCGCAAAATGAAAAGGTTTTAAAAGAACTTTTTTTAAATGGTGTTAATGTTGCACGGCTTAATTTTTCTCATGGAAATTTAACACAAAAAAAAGAGGCAATCGAATTAATACGAAAGGTATCTTCTAAATTAAAAATTCAAATTGCAATTTTGGCTGATTTGCCTGGTCCTAAAATAAGACTGGGTGAAATTGAAGGAGTTTTTAAAATTAATAAAGGTGATGTATTAACTTTTGGGATGAATGGAAAGACACACCTCCCTATTCAATTTGATTTTACAAATGATGTTTCTGCCGGCCAAAAAATGTACTTAAATGATGGTTTGATTGCTCTTACAATTATTTCTTCAAAATCTGGTGTTGTCACCGCTAAGGCTTTAAATAATGGATGGGTAACATCAAGGAAAGGAATAAATCTTCCTGAAACAGTTTTTTCAGGAAGTACTTTTACTAAGGAAGATAGAGATTCAGCAATTTTTGCAATTAAGGAAAATTGTGATTTTATAGCAATTTCGTTTGTTCAGTCTTCAAAAGATATTAAACCATTAAGAGAATTGTTAAATGATAAAGATAGTAAGATACAAATAATATCAAAGATTGAAACCCCACAAGCAGTCAAAAATATTGAGGAATTAATTAAAGACTCAGATGCGATCATGATTGCACGAGGCGACCTTGCAATAGAAACCTCACCTGCTGAAGTTCCGTTAATTCAACAAAAGATAATTGTTCTTTCTAGACAACATCAAAAGCCTGTAATCGTAGCTACTCAAATGCTTGAAAGCATGATTGATAACCCAAGACCTACCAGGGCTGAAGCATCTGACGTTGCCAATGCTGTTCTTTCACAGGTCGATGCTGTCATGCTTTCTGCTGAATCAGCATCAGGTAACTTCCCTGTCGAGACAGTTAAAACAATGAGCTCAATCATTAAAAATGTTGAAGCAAATCCTGAGTTTAATAGGTATATAAAAATTAATTGGGAAAAAATAAATTTGAGTGACTTAAATTTTAATGCCTTAGTTTCATCTGGTGCGTCAATTGCCTACAGGCTTCACTCCCCTGTAATTGGGCTAGGTACTGTAACGGGAAAAACTGCCAGACAATTATCATCCTTTAGGCCTTCTGCATTAATTTCTGCTTTTACTCATGATGAAACTGTTTCAAGGCAACTTCTACTTTCTTGGGGAGTTGTTCCTACAGTACTTAAAAATATTGTCGATTCTCATGAATTTAGTAGAAAAATGATTGAATCAATTAAATTACAGAAAACTGCCAAAAAGAATAATATAGTAATTTTGATTTGGGGTTCAAAAATTGGAACACCTGGAACAACCGACACAATCAGAGCTGTGACGATTTAATAAGAGCTAAAAACTCTTTGTTTTTACCTTTCTCCCCTACAATTGGTGACTCGATGATACTAACCACTTTAGCTCCAACTGCAATAATGTCGTTTTTAACTTTCTCTAATACTTCTTCAATGTGTTCATCTTTTAATCTACCTTTTTCAAGATATTCTCTTGGAGCTTCATAGTGCGGTTTTATAAGCGAAATTATTATTCCTCCATTTTTTAAATTATCTAAAGCATTCGGTATAGTTAAAATTTGCTTAGTCCATGCAGTGTCAATTGTAATTAAGTCTACTTTTTCTGGAAGTTTTATGTGCATCGCATTTGTTCTTTCCATTACAACTACTTTTGGGTTTTTTCGAAGAGTCCATGCAAGTTCACCATATGAAGTATCGACTGAATAAATTTTTTCTGCTCCGTTTTGGATTAGACAATCGACAAATCCACCAGTTGAGGATCCAAAATCAGCACAAATTAAACCTTTTACATTGAAATTAAATTTTTCTAATGCAAACTGCAATTTATCCCCTGCTCGTGATACATATTTATTCATTAACGCTATTATAATCTTTTTGATACAATGATATTATGTTCAAAATCAAATCTTGGCCGAAACTTATTTTTTCAGTAATTCTTGCTCAATCTGCAGGTGCAGTCGGAACTTTATTTACTTTTAGTGCAATTCCAACATGGTACGCACTACTAAACAAGCCTTCATTTTCCCCACCAAACTGGTTATTTGGGCCTGTTTGGACAATTTTATACACATTGATTGGAATATCTATGTATTTGATCTGGACCAACAAAAAAGGTTCTCTAAAACTTTTCTTTTTACACCTGTTTTTGAATGCTATATGGTCACCAATTTTCTTTGGTGCTAAAAATTTAGGATTGGCGTTTATTGTAATTCTAATAATGGACATTACACTAGTTGTCATCATTAGAAAATTTTACAAGTTAAACAAAGTTGCAGGCCTGATACTGATACCTTATTTAATGTGGATTTCTTTTGCCTCCCTTTTAAATCTTTCTATTTGGAAATTAAATCCAAACAATACTACTTTAAATATTTTTGCACAGGGATTAAATTCTGAACAAACAAGAAAAGATTATATTTTTAGTGAGGATAATTACAAAAATTCACTGGCAACTTTTAACCTTAAAAAGGGGTCATACAACAATAACCCAACTCTTTCTTTAAAAGAGGGTGCCAGAATTGCTTTACTTGATCTTCTGAAGAAAAGGATTGAATATAAAAAATCATATTTAACGCTATTGAGATCGAAAACAGTTGAGTCATTAGGCCTTAGTGAGGATGAAAAGAAGTCTGTGTATTCAAAGATTGATCCAGAAGTAACATATTACGAGAACAGGCTAAAATCATATTCAGAAACGATTACGCTTGAAGATTTAATCAGTAAATCTGGTGAAGAAGACAAGAAATACGAACTTGAGACTTTACCTGTAATTTTTTATACACTTGGTAATTTAAGTTTAGGAAATGTTGTAAATTTGAGAAATGAAAATACTGTAATTTATAAAGGATTGAGGACAGAAGCTGAAAGCTTAATCTCTCTTGGAAGGGTTGATTCAAATCTTTTTGATAGATGGTTTAAAGATATTGACCTAGAACTTAATAAAATTATTGATATTGAAAACAAATCAAAACCACTAAATCATTTAGTATTTTCAAAAGACACATATGATGTAGAAAAATCATACGAAGACACAATTGAAACATTATCACCTGTTAAAGGTAATTTGTTGCGATTAAATCAGTTTATAAAGGAGCTTGAAATTACAATTTCAGAAAAAAGATAATGGACAAAATTAAGGAAAAAATATTACAATTTAAGACAGCCATAAAACCAAGATTGATTCTTGCTGACGAAAAGTTCGCCAAAATAATTACTGATTCTAAATTACGTAAAATAATGTATATTTTCGTTGGAAGTTTTCTTGGCATTATGTTTTTGATTATCGTTGTTGGGATAATTGCGCTTCCGTTTAGAAAATCTAATTTAGATTCAAATTCCAATGGTTTTATCTTAAATAAACCTAACATAATTGTAGCTAGCCCAATTCCTCAAAAAGAATTGAACGAAACTCAGAAGAAATTATTAAATTTAGAGAATAGAATAAATGAATTGAAATTTCCTGAAAGCATATTAAACATTCCAGTGGTACAATCAGGCTTAAACATATGATCAATACCGAGAATCTATTTTACGGACAACAGGAAAACGAAAAGATATTATATGTGGCTAGACCCCACCCTGTAGCCGATACCTTTAATCTATTTAAAGTATTTTTGGTTGCAATTTTACTATTTGTAATTTTTTATTTTGTAGGAAAACAAACTAGTTCTATTTCTTCAATTCTACACATTTTGGCCATAGTACTTCCCACTATAACAATTATTCTAGGATCTAAAATGGTTAAAAATTTCAATACAAGAAACATGAGTTATATAACTGACAGAAGAATAGTAAGGTTTGACCCGACTACCTTTTTTGCGACAAATATTAGATCTCTTTCTTGGGATGAGGCCGTTAAGGTTAAAACATATTCACCTAATCTACTGTGGAAGCAATTAAAAATTGGAACTGTAATAGTTCATGCAAGGACAACTGTTAAGACATCTGATGAAAATCAAAGTCACACTTCAGCTGATGATATTGAACTTAGCGATATTTATCTTTATCGCGATTTGGGGAATTATATTGATAAAATTTTGTTTACATACAAACAAATGCCTGCAGGTGTTGCTGAAATAAGACCTTTTGTTCCTAAACCTAGAGGTGAAAGATATTAAATAATACTTTAAGGTATTCTTGCGACCCCACTACCACCAACACCACCACCAATTCCTTTAGCGTCTCGAAGCGACCACCCAGCTCTGCAATAAACTGTCCACATTAGTTTTTCACTATCAGCCTCTGAATCTGTAAACATTCTCTTAGCAGAGTCTGTTTTTTCCTCCATTATTCTCATTGCACCTTTTAAAGAAAGTTCGCTGGCCTCAGAAGGATTATCTAACACAACTATTAGTTCTTTTAATAGCTCTTGATCCCTTTCTTTGAAATTTACAGTCGTCCAGACTTTTCCTGTTACTGATTCTATGTCTGATGGTATATTTATAAATTTTGGCTTGTTATCCAAGGTAAATTGATAATATTTTTGGAGTGCTATTCTACATTCCAATTGATTAGCTGGATTATCTCGAGTAAATCCTTGCTCGGCCAACTCTTTAAGTCTGTTTTCAATAAGTAGTAATTCTTGTTGTTTTGCAACTTCTGGATCAGTGACAACGATACCGGTTATTTTATCGCTCATATATTCTGATTATAACAAAGTTTAATCCAAATAATCTTGGAGTTTTTTGCGTCTTGATGGGTGCTTCAATTTTCTTAATGCTTTTGCCTCAATTTGTCTTATTCTTTCTCTTGTAACACCAAAGACTCTACCTACCTCTTCAAGTGTCATCTGTTTTGTTCCTTCAAGACCAAATCTTAGTTTTAATACTTTTGATTCTCTTTCTGTTAACGTTCCCAAAACTTCATCAAGGTGATCTTTTAATAGTTGTTTACTTGCTTGGTCAACTGGGGACAATTGACTTTCGTCTGGAATAAAGTCACCTAGAATACTTTCTTGATCTTCACCTACAGGTGCTTCGAGTGAAGTTGTTTCTTGTGCAATTTTAAATATTTCTCTTACTCTGTCTGCATCTAATTCTACCTCTGCCCCAATTTCTTCTGGTGTTGGTTCACGACCTAATTCCTGCATCAACTTTCTACTTACTCTGTAAAGTTTGTTTATGGTTTCTACCATATGAACTGGAATTCTTATTGTTCTTGCTTGGTCTGCAATAGCTCGTGTTATAGCCTGCCTTATCCACCATGTTGCATATGTTGAGAATTTAAAGCCTTTTCTCCAATCATACTTTTCAACTGCTCTTATTAACCCTTGGTTACCTTCTTGAATTAAATCAAGAAGTGATAGTCCTCTTCCTATATATTTTTTGGCAATTGAAACAACAAGCCTTAGATTACTTTCTGTTAATTTATCTTTTGCTCTTTTGTCTGCTTTCTCATATCTTTTGGCATATTCGATTTCCTCTTCTGCATTTAAAAGTGTCACTCTTCCTATTTCTCTTAAATATTGTCTGACTGGGTCAGTGGACTCAATTCCCTCAAGTCTGGTTAAGAGTTCTATTTCTTTGTCTAATTTCTCTTTTGAAGTTTCAACATTATCTCCTTCTTCTGATGTGACGGATTCAAAGACATCAATTCCTTCTGATAATAATTGATCATATAAGTCATCAAGTTCATTTATACGAGCTTCTGCATCTGGAAAAATTTCTAATATTTCCTCTTGAGTTAAAAATCCTTGGTCTCTAGCTTTTTTAATAATTTCGACGACTTGTTTTCTGATCATTGTTATAGTGGTATTATACCCGTAAATTCGATTTTCTTAAAGAGAGGAAAGTTTTTTACTTAAAAGAGTAAACTCTTTTAACAATTCGCTGTTATCTGAAGAGGTTTTTAATTTGATACCAATCTCTTCAAGTTTTTCTTTTATGTTAAGTTTTGTCAGCTCTTTAGTTATTAATTCAATGTCGTCATCTTCTGAATTTGAAAGTAACATTTGCGCATACGCCTCCTCTAATTCTTTTGGTAGAGGAAATCCATTTGTAATTATTGAATTAATTATTTTTTTGATAAGGCTTGAAGATATTAATTCATTAATCTCACTACTTTCTAAAAGTTTTTTATCCTTTTGAATTATATTTATTAATAATTTTTCTTCTAATTGTTCTTTCCTTGTTTTTTGAGACTGTGTAAAAACAGGATTATCATTTTCCTGTTTTATGTTGTTTCTTTTTTTTCTTATCTCGTCGTTAACAGCATCAATGGGAACAGACAATCTTCTAGATAAAACTTCAGCATAATGAGCGAGTACTATATTGTCTTGTATTGTTGAAATTAGTGGTATTATTTCAGCACTAATTTTTGCTTTTTCTTCCCCTGTATCTACTCCATATTTTGCAATTACACTATCGATTAAAAAATCCCATATTCCTACTGAATTATCTATAAAATATTGATATTTTTTAGGGTCGTCTCTTGCTATTTCATCTGGATCTTTATAACCTTCTAGATGTGCTACCTTTACTTCAAAACCTAAATTAAATGCTAACATTGCTCCTCTTTTGGCAGCTTCGTCGCCGGCAAAGTCAGAATCAAGACAAAGCACTATTTTTTTTGCAAATCTTCCGATTAAATTTATTTGATCTTCTGTTAAGGCTGATCCTTTAATTGCAATTACATTTTTAATCCCTGCTTGGTATGACGAAATCATATCTATTTCTCCCTCTACTATAACTGCATATTTTTTCTCTCTAATTTCACTTTTTGTAATATCTAAACCGAATAATATTTTTGATTTGTGATAAACCTCTGTGTCTGGGGAATTTATATATTTTGCCATATCTTGTTTCATCCACGGCAAAATTCTGCCTGCAAAACCTACAATATTTCCCCTATGATCTGATAAAGGAAAGATTACTCTTCCTCTAAATCTATCTATCCCACGTCCCACCAACAAACCTGCTTTTTCAACTATTTTTATTTCGAACTTCTTTTTCTTTATTAGAAAATCAGAAAGTGCTGTAAAACTTTCTGGAGAATAACCAATTTTAAATTGTTTTATTGTTTCTTCAGTAAGTCCTCTATCTTTTTTTAAATACTCTAATATCTTTTTTCCTTGTGGATGACTATTTAATACATAATTATAAAAATTTAGGGTGTTATTGTTTATTTCAATTATTTTTTCTCTTTCTGAAACTGTTTCGTTTTTTGAAAAGGTCAAAGTTATTCCTGCTTTTTCAGCAAGATATTTTAAGGCTTCACTAAATTCCATTCCCTCATGCTCTTCAAGAAAAGTAAAACAATCCCCATGGCGACTACATCCGAAACATTTATACATCTGAAGTTCAGGAGTAATCATAAATGATGGAGTTTTCTCGCCATGGAATGGGCAGTTGGCTTTGTAATTTCTACCAGCTTTCTTAACTTCTATATATTCAGAAATTAAGGAGACTATATCTGTTTTGTTTTTTACTTCCTCTATTTGATTACTTGCCATTTAAGGAGATTATATATCAATTTCGACAGCCAAAGGTAAATGGTCTGATATTTCGTTATATGGAACTTCTAGGGAATTTATTTTTACATCCTTCGATGCAAAAATATAATCAGAATCAAACTGTTTTACAAAATTAGGTTCATTTTTAAATCTTTCCCAAGCAATTTTATTTCTTGTAGCCTTTATATTAAAATCTTTAACCAAATTCCTATATCCAGCAAGTTCAAACATTTCTATACTTTTTGTATTTCTTAGTAAATTGAAGTCTCCTCCGATTATTACATTTTCCTTAAGATTCTTGAAGCTATTTAATATTAATTTTGATTGTTCTAATCTTTTAGATGTGTCCTTTTTATCGCCTGGTGCACTTGTTCCGTGCACATTTCCTATTACTATTTTTTTATTTCCAATTTTTAACTCGGCATATAATAAAAACCCTATATCCTTTGTTATTAATTCGTGGATTAGAATTTTTTCCGATTTTTCTATTTCAATCCCGTTTTTAGTGTATATAATTTGACCTGCTTCTTCATTACAATCCGAAAGCATAAAGCCGATTTCAAATATTTTTGAATAGTTAATTAGAATGCCTGAAATCTTTTTTTCCAGACTTACTGAAACTTCCTGAAAGCAAAATATGTCAGTACTGCTACTGGCACTAGAAATATAATCTAAAAGAGGTTTTTCGAGTTGCCCAGTAAAACAGTTCAAAAATATAATTTTCATTAAGCGGAAGGGACAGGATTCGAACCTGCGAGGCTTTAACACCACACGATTTCCAATCGTGCTCCTTAAACCACTCGGACACCCTTCCAAGGCTTACGGGAATTATATCATTTCAAATTGAATAGCGTACTTACTGAAGATTATTTTTTCTTTCTCTTTTTCTGCCACTCTTTAACCATATTTGAAGAAGTTTTAAGCATATCTTTTTCTCTTTTTAATTCCAACTTTTTGGAAGCAGTTGCATAATCTAGCCAATGGATATCTCCCATGCCTGTTATTTCAGCACCTGTCTTAAAGAATAATAAATAATACAAATATTTATAATTAACACTTTTATTGTTTACAGTACCTGTCCCTGTTGCTCTTCCCACTTCATCAAGTACTCTTGTATTCATATTTCCTTGTTCTGAAGTATATCTAATGACTGCACGTACTGAGGATTCCCCTCTTCTAACTGTTGATTTTAAAATTTCAAATTTACCTTCATTGTTCTTAGATACTAAGAATAAATTTTTTCCTTTTCCTTCTTTAAAAACGACTGCTCCACCAACTAATATTTCTCCTGTTCCGTTTTTCATAAATCGATTATACCACAGGCGGTACGCTTAGCGTACCATTAAGCCTCGCTTAGCGATGCGGAGGGTGCAGGATTTGAACCTGCGAAGGGATTACTCCCTCGAGTTTTCGAAACTCGTGCAATAGGCCGCTATGCGAACCCTCCATGAAATGGGGGTTGCACAAGTTTCTTATGCGAACCCTCCATATGTGTCCCCGAGAGGAATCGGACCTCTATTTTAGGATCCGCAATCCCATGTTTTATCCATTAGACTACGGGGACGTATGCATATTATATACGTTATTGAGGAAGTTTTTTTGAAAACCATTCTATGGCTTTATCTAATTTTGATGGGGAAATTTCTTCTTCTACTAGGTATTCTTTTAATACCTTCCTAATATCTTCTTTATTATCACCTTTGATTACTAGTTCCATTCTATTTGGTATAAAGGCAGTTTCAAAAACCAACAAATCACTATCATATCTCTTACTAAACCAAAACCTTCCAAGGTGTTGCCAATCAGTTCTGTTTGTACCTACTTTTACTCCCTTGGTTGTGATTTTGTATTCTAAATCATCAGGAGAAACAGTACTCATTACATAATATAAAAATATTAATGAAATTATTAAAATTACTGGCATTGCACCCTCTGCCAAGAAAAGTATTAGACATACCATGCCAGCAATTGAAATTGTAGTTACGTAGAATTGTCTATCTCTTCTTTTGAATGGCCTTGCTGGTGCAATCCAAGTAATCAAATCTTTCTCAAGTTCAGGTTTAAAAGTGCTTTCAGAGCTTGTTTGTTGATTGGCAGATTCCATAAACTAAATTATAACACTAATCTGCTATGAGATTCAGCTCACGCTATGAGATTCAGCTCACGCTATGAGATTCAGCTC
>CAYSAY010000006.1:0-55444 GCA_964429215.1 uncultured Gammaproteobacteria bacterium
ATACATATGGATTATTATTTAAAATAACACACAAGTTTGCATTTTTAATGATTATTGTAATGGGGTTTTTGTATTTATCCTTTAATACGTTGGAAAGTTTAACATATACAAATTTTGTTTTTTCAAAATTTCATATACATCCGGATCAATTATCTATTATTTTTTATATATTTCTTGCTGAATATACAATTGGAATTAATTTTAATAGTGCTAAAAAAAATATACAGAAAGGTATAGTTAAGTTGTTAAAGATTGAAACACTAATTGTTCCACTTGTAATTTTTATTTTTTTGAATAATATCGTCGGAATAGTTGATAAAATGAAGGATGATGTTTTTTATATGTCTACCCATATTTTTAGTAGTACAGAAGAAAAATATGAATTTAAACTTGGTAAAAAGTTTTATAATTTTACTGAATTTATTATAAATAACACCGAAAAGGACTCTAAAATTCTTATACCACCTTTTTCTGCTTATCCTTGGCCACAATCAGGTAACTCGGTTTACATGCGATATTTTTTGTTTCCAAGAACTTTGGTAAGTGGTAATGAGTTCTCGTCTGTTTTGGATATTAATCAATTTGATTATGTTTTGATCGCATGGGGCGAGACACCTTCTACATCAGGCGAATACACACACGGTTGGCCAAAATTTGATGTGTCCGCCGAATATATTTTATTTTTAAATGATAATGGAACAACTTCAAAGGCAAATGAAAATTATGTTTACGATAAAAACAAAGATAACGAAGTGTGGGGTATTATTAAGGTTAATAAATTAAAATGAGCACAATTTTAATGTTGATTTTGTTAATAGTTTTGGGATACTTAATGACTAAGGTTTTAATCAAATCTGTTGGTTTTTTTGAAGCTTTGAGTTTAGGTTTACTGTTGTCAATTGGCATATCTACTTTTTTGATTTTTATATATTCATGGGTTGGTATAAAAATAACAGTTTTATCTGTGGTAGTTATGCTTTTTTTGTTAATTATTACTAGCCTTTTAATATGTAAGAAATTAAAAGTTGGTGTCCTGCAATTATCAAGTTTTAAATTTGGAAATATTGGTGAATTTACTTGGACTGAAAGAATTGTTATATTATTGATAATTGGATCTTTAGGGTTAAGTTTTTTTCTGTCATTGTATTTTCCAATAACTGTGTGGGATGCATTAGCATTATATGATTTTAGAGCTAAAATTATTACTGAGACAGGTTTTTTTGTTCAAGTTGCTAGAAACTATGAATATTTTGCACATTATCCGTTGTTTACATCACTTTCACATACAGTTTTTTATCTTGTTGGTATAACTAATCCCCAGTTTGTATATTCAATGCTTTTTATTTGTTTTGGAACTGTTTTTTTCATTAATCTGAAAAAAATATCAAACAGGAGAGTTGCATTAGTTGCAACTTTGTTACTTATTACTATTCCTGAGATATTTCAACATTCTACGATTGCATACACCAATCTTCCATATACAATCTTTTATGTTTCAGGATTAATATATCTTTACAACGCATATATAAATGAACGATTAGACATGTTGTTAGTCTCGTCACTTTTAATCGGCTTAAGTACATGGGTAAGGTCAGATTTACCGTTTTGGTTAACTGGTATTTTGTTTGTTATCACACTTTCGGTTATTAAAAAAAGTATTAAGCCAATTCTAATATATTTAGTACCTTTTTTGGTTATTCAACAGCCTTGGAGTAGATTTAACTCAAGTATGTTTGGTAAAAGTTATTCGACAGTTGGACAAGTAACTAACGCAAGCTCCTCTTTAATGCAGGGGATCGACATTAATCGTCTGATAGATATATTTATGTATATTTACAATAATGTATTTGTTACTTGGGGTGCACTTTCTGTTTTGTTTATTTCGTTTGTAATTATAAGTATTGTAAATAAATCTATCAAAAAAACATTATTTTTCTTAGGATTTATAATAGTTAATTTATTTTTATTGTTTGTTGGAACTTACTTGTTTAGCATGAATGTTAATGAGTGGAAAGAAATTGCTGATTCTGCAGTTAGAATGTCTATGTTCTTTCCACCTTTGATGCTTTACTATATCAGTATTGTAATAGGTAAAACAGATATCAAACTATTAAAATGAAACAAAAAATTGCATGGTTACATCCACACTTTTTATATTGGACAGGTGGTACAAAATATATATTGGCCGTTGTACAAGAATTGTCTAAAAAATATGAAATTACAATTTTTACTGAAGGGTATAGCGATGAGATTAAAAAAGATTTTGATAAGTTAAATATCAAGGTTGTTAAAATATCTAATTTTTCTACTAATAAATTAATTTATTGGGTGTTTTTACCAATTATTTTAATATCAGAGCTAATAATCTTAAGAAAGAGATTGCCTAAATTTTACAGAATTGTTTCTAGTATGTTTCCAATGAATATCGTTGCCAATATACTAAGTCGTAAAAACCATGTCCAATTCGTTTTTGAACCGTTTGCTTTTTTTCACGATAAAAAAATGATTGGTGGATATCCATTTATCGTACGTAACTTAATGCAAATTGCTCGTTTATTGTATTGTTGGCTAGATACCTATTTTACAAAATCGTCCAAAGTTTTGATGACAGTCAACAATGGTGTATCAAAATGGATTATGAAAGTTTATCGACGGAAATCAATACCTGCGTATTTAATAGTAGATACTAAAAAGTTTAAGAAAATTACGAGTAGTCGGTTTGATAAGTTATTCACTGATAAATTACTTGTGCTGCATAGTACTGATTTAACGCCCTTAAAAAGGACACCCTTTGTAATTAGTGGTTTTAAGGATGTGGTTAAACAGGTTCCAAATGCCTTATTACTTATAACAACACCATTTGATGTATCAAATAAATCTAAACAGATTACTGATTATGCGGAAAAATATGGTATTTCTAAAAATGTTGTAGTATTGGGATTTGTAAAAAATAAAGATTTGGCATCATTGTATTCAAGAGTTGATTGTGCTGTTTATGCTGGAGTAGGAGATGGTGCAAGCGCCTGTAGTTATTTTGTTTTGGAAGTAATGTCGTCTCAAACACCAGTTGTGCGAACTTCTGATTCTGTGGAAGAGGTTGAGGAGAATAAGTCAGGATATTTATTCAAACCTGAAGATAAAGAAAAGATGGTAAGTTCCATTGTTAAGCTTCTAAAAGATAAAAAATTGTCATTAAAGATGGGTGTTGCGGCTAGAAATAGAATTAAAAATGTATATACCAATGAAGTTGTTGCTAAAAGTTTTAAAGATGCATTTGAACAAATATAATCGAATAAATTGTTATGCTTGAAAAAATAATTATAGATAATAGACTAGTTGCATTAATTATGCGGTCAACTGCGGAGGTTACATCTTCAACTTTTTTCTCTCCACCGGAGTTAAATTTTCAGATGTCAATCTTTAAAAGGGAGAAAGATTTTGTGGAGAAACCACATTTTCATAAAAAGGTAATTAGAAAAATTGATAGGGTGGAACAATTTTTATATATATTAGAAGGTCAAATGCGCGTTGATTTTTTTGATAAAAAGGGTATATTAACAAAGACAAAGCGAATAAAAAAAGGTGACAGTATTCTGATAATTAGGGGAATACATGGAATAAAAATGATTAGTAATTGTAAAGCAATATCAATTAAACAAGGTCCTTTTTTAGGCGATTTGAATGACAAAATAGAAGTAAAAACATACAAATGATACCAGTTTTTGAACCAATAATCACAGATGATGACATTAAATCGGTAACTGATGCCTTAAAAAAAGGACAGATATCTGGAAATTATGGAGATGCACTTGTTGATCTTGAGAAGGCTTGTGCTGACTATCACGGAGTTAAATATGCTTCTTCAGTAAATAGTGGATCGTCTGCTTTACAATTGGCAGTTGATGCACTTGGCATACATGAGGGTGATGAGGTTCTTGTCTCAACTTTTACAAATATTGCTACATGTTTGGCAATCACACATGCAGGAGCAACCCCAGTTGCTGTAGATTCAGAACCTGATACATGGAATATGGATATTAATAAGATAGAGGATAAGATAACTAAAAAAACTAAAGCCATAATTACGGTCCATATTTATGGACACCCAGTTGATATGGATCCTTTATTAAAAATTGTAAGTAAGCATAACCTATATTTAATCGAAGATGCCGCTGAAGCTCAGGGTGCAGAATACAAAGGGAAAAAAGTTGGTTGTTTCGGTACAGTTGGCTGTCTTAGTTTCTATGGTAATAAAACAATAACGACAGGTGAGGGTGGTATGGTGATCACTAATGATAAAAAGGTAATAGACAAAGTAAATCTTTTGAAAAATCTTGCGTTTGAAATCCCAAGATATTTACATTGGTATGCTGGATATAATTACAGAATGCCAAATTATGTAGCTGCGATGGCTGTATCTCAAATGAAACGTATAAATACAATAGTTAGTTTAAAGAGGCAGATTGCTGCGTGGTATAAAAAATACCTTAATAATGTTGAGGGTGTTATTCTTCCTGTGGAAAAGACATATGCCAAAAACATTTATTGGATGTACGGTATAGTTATTGACCCAGCGCATTTTGGACGTACTAGAGAACAAGTAATGGAAAAGCTCAATGAACTGGGAATTGATTCACGTGCATTTTTTATACCAATGAATACCCAACCAGTTTTTAGAAAAATGGGATTGTTTAAGGGAGTTTCGTGTCCAGTAGCAGAAAATTTGGGTATAAATGGATTATATTTGCCATCCGGGTACAATTTAACTGAAAAAAATGTTGAAGAAGTGTGTTCCAAATTAATTTCCCTTAAACGAGAATAATATGGTTAATAAAAGTGATTTTCATGGAATTCCATATATAAATAAAAAGCGAAAGTCACCACACGGATTTCTAGTCGGTTATATTTATAAAATATTTCAAAAGCATTCAGTTTTACCCGATGATGTTGTCATCCGGGACATGCGAAAAGGAGCAAATTTATTGGATATGGGTTGTGGTGATGGTGATTTTTGTTTTAAAAACGACTTTAATTTTGATAAAATTATTGGAATTGACGTTTCTGATTTTAGGATTAGGAATGCAATCAAGAAAAGTTTAAAATTGAACCATAAAAAATATATTTTTCAAACTGGCGATATGGATAGTAAATTGCCATTTAGGTCCGGTTATTTTGACACAATCGTAATGATAGCCGCATTTCAATATTGTTTTGATCCTTATTTTACCCTGCGAGAATTGAATCGAGTTTTAAAAAAGGGTGGGGTAATGTATATCCAAGTGACTAATCTTGCGTGGATCGTGTATCGTATACAACTTTTATTTGGAAAACAACTTTTTACATCATTGGCACATTTTCAAACCTGGGATGGAGGTATTTTGCATTACTTCACTTTTAAGTCGCTTTCAGACTTGATTAATAAATGTGGCTTTAAAGTAACCTATAAATCTTGTTCGGGATTATTTAGAAATATTAAACTGATCTATCCATCGTTATTAGCTAGTGATATTATAATAAAAGCAATCAAAAAATGAAAAACTGGTATTATTTTTACAAATATAGTATTTTACTTGGAATTAGATTTTTTCTAAAAGGTAATTTTAAATTTAGCAAAGAAGCGTTAAAAAGAATTATTATACCAATGGATATTGCAAGGTATTTTGAAATTCCAGCTACTTTCCGGTATTTAGATGCAAAGGCTAACGAAAAAATTTTAGATATTTCAAGTCCGAAATTAATTAGTTTTTACATTTCTGAAAAAATAAAGTCTGTTGTATATGGTACAGATGTTTGGAACAAAGAGATTATAGAGTGGAAAAAAATAAAATCTAACGTAATTTTTAATAGAAATTTAACTAGAAATTTAAAATTAAATACAGTTGATGGTAGAAAACTACCATATAAAAAGAATTTTTTTGATAAGATATTTAGTGTTTCTGTGATTGAGCACATAGAGAAGAATGGTGATACTGCATGTATCAGAGAGCTGGCTAGGGTTTTGAAACCTGGTGGTAAAATTGTCATTACTACGCCTTTTGGTAGTGAATATAAAGAAAATTGGGTTTCAAGAGATGCGTATGGTAATAAATTTGATGGGGATAAACCAGTTTTTTTATCTAGAATTTATGATAAAAAGAATTTAAAAACACGCTTAATTGATCCTTCAGGGTTAAAACTTGAATCGAGAATCATATGTAATGAAAGATTCCCAATAATAACTACTATTTACACGCATACTCTTCCATTATCGCCACTGTTTGGGCTAATATTTCCACTTTTAGCTAAATTGACACTTCATGAAGGTCAATATGTTGGAGATAAAAATAATATATTGATTGTATTAAGAAAAGATGCAGATAAAGCGTAAGAAACCCAACATTGTTGTTATACATAATATTGTATCGCCTCACGTAGAACCACTGTTTAAAGAGTTGTCAAAAGATAATAATTTAACTGTATTTTATTGCGCACAGAAAGAAGATAATCGAAACTGGGTTAAAAAGCCTGTCGGATTTAAGTATAAAATATTACCAAATTTTTCATTAAAAATAAAAGGTAAAGATCTTTTTACGTATTTTATAAATCCTACAATTGTATCCGAATTGATCAAAATAAATCCTGATGTTGTAATTGTTTCTGGATGGGACCTGTTTGCATATCAGATTTCTTTTTTGTACTGTCTTATTAAGAAAGTTAAATTAGTTATATGGTCAGGGAGCACCAATTATGAACCAAGTTGGAGAAGATCGATATCTTTACCTTTTGTAAAGTTTATGGTTAGAAATGCTAACGCATATATCGCTTATGGGACGCGGTCACGTGATTATCTTGTGAAATTGGGGGCAAAGAAGGATGAAATTTTTATTTCTTACAATACAACAAATGTAATTGCATATATAAATGATATTGATTCTCAGAAAAGAAATATTATTAAAACGAGACTAGGGCTTACAAATAAAAAAGTGATACTTTATTACGGTCAGATAATTGATCGTAAAGGTGTTGATGTTCTAGTTAAGGCATTCGATATAGTTCACTCCAAGATTAAAAATTCTACATTGTTGTTAATAGGGGATGGAGACAGTGTAAATCGTATAAAATTTCTAATCAATAAATTAAAAATTGATAATGTTGTTATTTTGCCAGATGTTGGTGATAATAAAATGGTTGAATACTATAAATTAGCAGATGTATTTGTGTTGCCATCTCGTGAAGAAGTATGGGGTTTGGTTGTAAATCAAGCAATGGCATCAAGCTTGCCTGTTATTGTTTCAAATTCAGTAGGTTCTGGCGTAGACCTTGTTAAAAATTTTAAGAATGGATTTATCTTTGATACCGACAATGTGGTTGATTTAGCCAAAAAAATATATTATGTCTTAACTGATGAGGAAAGAAGAATTAAAATGTGTAAGTGTTCTAGTCAATTTATTTTAAATTTACAACCAAATAAAACAGTTGTAAATTTTAATAATGCGATTAAATATGTAGAAAATGAAAAATAAACTAAAAACAAAGTTGTTCCAATTTTATAACAAAAATACAAAGTATTTTGATCATATGGATAAAACACATGATAGCGATTATTTTGACTCAATAATTCGTTTAATAAATAATAATAATTTGAAGATAAAGGATAAGAAAATACTTGATGTGGGATGTGGTGCGGGATCTTTAGCCAAAGTATTAAAAGAATTATATGCTTGTAAAAATATTTGGGGTATAGACATTAGTAAACTAGGTAACCCATCAAGATATTTAAATTTTATCCGCGGTAGTGCTGATGATATGCCTATTGAAAATGAATCTTTCGATTACGTTTTTTGTTCTGACGTTTTGGAGCATGTAGTCGATCCTAAAAAAGTGATTTCTGAGAGTTGTAGAGTTTTAAAGAGTAAGGGCTATCTAATTATACGTACGCCTAATGGATTGTCACCATTATTACAGGGTTTTACAAAATATTTTACGCTTACTAATTTATTTAAATATTATTTAGGTCAAAAAAATGGTTTAGTAAATATTGTCAGGCTAAAGCCGAATTTATCCATGAAAACTATCGGGGGAGATTTGGACGCTGTTCATTCACTTTCATATACAGATTTGTTAACAGAGCTTAAATTAATGGGTTTAAAAATAGTTGAATCTGAAAGTTGGGGCGGTGGTCCTAAAAAAATGAAAATAATCAGATTTTTAAATTACCTACCTTTGGTTAGTTATTTAGGTTCTTCAATTACACTTGTTGCAAGAAAATAATTTCATACCTTTTTCAGTACGAAAAAATGATGATATGGGTAAAATATTCTACTTTTTTCTGATTCAATTTCTAAACCTGAATTATTAATTATTTCACGAATTTTGCTGATTGAAAGTCCACTTCTTCCCATCTCCCAAAAGTGCGGCTTTATCGTTCCCAATTTTTTTAAAAAGAAAAAAGGTATGTAAAAATTGACATAAATTGGTTCAAATGGCTTTAATCTGAAAAAATTAAATATCGGATCAAAGAATGTTGCGTAGAATGGTTGAAACGCAAAGGAAATGTAAAAACATGCATACGGTAAAGAAATAATAATATACTTTTTTGAAACTCTTCTTAATTCAAGCAACCCTTTCTTCAGTTTACTAAACGGAATGTGCTCAAGAACTTGAAAAGCACATACGCAATCATAGCTATTATCTTTGATTGGTATTTTAGTTACATCATAAATTATGTCTGGATTTAAATTTTTATCAATATCGGCGCTTGTATATTTAAACCCTCTTTTTTCCATTATGGTCCCGAACATCCCAGTGCCTTTACCTATTTCTAATATACTTTTAGAACCTGTTTTGAAGATTAAATCTTGTTGAAACCAATAGTCAATCCATAAATTAAAATTTATGTTATGTTCTTGGCTATAATAATCACTTTTGGGTTGTTTATTTGTCACTTTTTGCTTAATTTTTATAATATTATACATCTTGACAAAATATTTAAGTAATATCGAAAATGTTTTGATTTGACTGTTGATTGATCATATTTTGAATAAATAATTAGATAAATAGTATAATTAACTGATGATTGAAAATATAATACCTTTTTTAAAATTTTCTGATGCAGCAAAATATGCTGATGTGGCTAGAAATTTGTTATTAAATAATAGTTTTAATTCCTTTTTTAACTTTTGGGGATCAAATAACGCAAATTGGATTCAGCCTGTTACTCCCTATTCAATAATTTTATTTTTTAAACTATTTGGAATAAATGATTTTGCAATTATTGCCACATCATTTTTTTACTTTGTTTTGTCATTAGTATTTGTTTTTCTTTTAACACAAAAGATTTATAAAGATAAACTAACTTCTATTTTATCGACTGTCGCAGTTGGGTTTAATTACAACTTAATTAATTATGCAACTAGTGGGGCTTCTGAAACTCCGTTTATATTTGAATTAGTTGCTGGAACTTATTTCCTGTCATTAAAGAAATGGTGGGGGAATGTATTGGGAGTTATATTTATGATTCTAATGTACTTTACCCGTCCACAAGCAATAATTTACATCTTTGGTTTAATTTTGTATTACTTTATTAGTAACTATAGCTGGAAGAAAAGTTTGGTATATACATTTTTGACATTTTTGGTTGGTACACTCATTTACGCTATATTTTCAAAACAGGGTTTAATAGCTGTGACACAGAACTTGCCGGGAATGGCAGTTTCTAATTCGCTTCGTGGATCTACAGTTGATTTTAACTTAGTAGTTATAATCAAAAAAGTTTTTTACAACTTATATAATTTTTATAAGGCACTACCTGAAATAATGAATCCTTATTTATTTGTTTTGTCTGTAATTGGTTTATTTTCCTCCTTCGCCAAGGCTTCGAAGGACAGGCTTCAACAATCTTTTAATCTATCTGTGCTATTCATGGCAGGACTAACATTTTTAGTTACAGCATTAACCATTCCGTTTTATAGATATTTGCATCCAGTAGTACCTCTAATTTATATTGTTGGGGTGGGGGCACTGGTTGAAATTTTTAAAGAACACAAATTTAAAAATATCATTGCTACTTTGTTAATTCTATTTTTTGCAGTGGGGCAGACTTTGGGAATTGTATTTTTGGATTCTAGATTTGAAAGAAAAACACACAATGTAGGTAAAGCTCCAATCTATGCAGAAATGTCCTATAAATTAAAGGAAATTACTGGGAACGATGATGTAATCCTAACAAACCTTGATACTTGGGGAAGTTGGTACGGGGAAAGAAAAACTATTTGGTTCCCACTTGAGCCTAGTATGATTTTACCTGTAAAAGAAAATATTGATTATATATATTTAACATCATACAAAATGGATGATGAAAATTACTATATGGGTAAAGAATGGAGAGAGATATTTACTAATCCTAAAACTCAAAAAGTATTACCTGATTATAAATTTGTTGGGGAATATGAATTTAAGGCAGAGGATAATTATGAGAGGGAAAATGGTAGGGCAGTACTCCTTGTAAGGGATTGACAAAATAGTGTATAATTACGGCAGATCATCAGGGAGAAACGACCACTTGTCTGTGTGACAATGTGCTACGCCTCCCATTTTATTTTTCTAGGATTACCTGTATTCAACTTTCTCTTTGTCCCTTATTAGAAAAACTTTATGATTTTGGAACTTGTTTAGCAAACTTGATTCTGATTTTCTATTTGGGATTATGATAGATAATAATTTATTAGATTTTAGTAGAAATTCATGTAAGCAGTAGAAATCTCCATCTCCCGAAACAATTACTGCTTTATTATAATTCTTATATTCAATAGCCGAAGAATGAAGCACAATCTCTGCATCGATGTTACCTTTCGCAACACCATGGCTGTCCATAACAGTAGGTTTAAAAATTAAAATATATCCATAAGATTTTAATGCATCATATAGTTTTTGATTTTGCTTTATATATCCTACAAACAAAAATGCCTTTGATACTTTAAATTTATTCTTTAAATATTTATGAAATTTATTGAAATCTAACTTCCATCCTTTGTAAATTAGTTTGTTATGCTTAAATATATCTTTTGAAGTTCCTAAATTTAGATTTTGACTGTCAATAAATGCATAGACAATATCTTTTTTAATTGATTTGGCCATATATTAAATATACTCCAACTGTTTCTATTTTGGAAACTGTTCACAGATTAATAACGACAGGGTATACTTGAGTAGTGAAAAAGGTAAATTGGTACATATTAATTCCAATTTTGGCACTGTTTTTGGTTTCTGGTTATTATGTTGTAACTACCAGCAGTTTGGTACGGTTTTGGGCGGATGATTTTTGTTCTGCAGTATTCTTGAGAAATAATGGCTACTTACAATCACAAATTATGTGGTGGAATGGATGGACCGGCAGGTATTCATATATTGCGTTTCTTGACCTTGTTCAATTATTTGGTTTAAATGGTGCAAAGATATTACCTATTATTCAATATCTTTTAATTTTTTTAATTGGATTTCCGTATTCGTTAATTTCTATTTTTTATTTAACAACTTCTCCTAATATTATTCAGACATTTTATTGGATGACAGGATCATTAAATTATTTTGCACCATTTATATTTTTAAATGGATTTTTATTACTTTTATTTAAACCTATTCGCAAATGGACTTTGTTTGCTGGTTTTATGACACTTTTAATCTCAACAGGTTTTTCTGAGGCGTTTGGGGTAGCTAATATTTTGTTGTTATCTCTTCTCTTTTTGATTCTTAAAAATACTGATCAACGAAAGATTCTTATAGTTGGGATAGTATCCACCGTTTTGTCACTTGGCGTAATGTACATTGCACCTGGTAACGCTGTGAGAAGTGCTACAGTCAATCATCCTGAAAGTATTGGTGCATTAATAACTAGTACTTTGATTTATTCTAAGTGGTATTTAATTCATCTAATGTACATTAAATCTTTTGTTTTATCAGTTTTAGTAGTAATATCTGGAGCATTTGTATTCTTAAAGGCTAAGACTAAATATTTTACTAGTCCAAAGTTAGTATTACTTTATTCTTCTTTGTTTATGATAGCTGTAACACTTGCAGTTGTTGGCCTTACTTATCAAGCTATGAATTGGGAACCACCAGAAAGAGTAATGAGTATAGTTAACAATATGATTATTTTGGCTACAGTTATATTTTCTATTGCTTTGTTTCAGATTTTTCAAAATTCAGTTTCAAAAACTTTTTCTCGATTAGCCTTTGCTGTTTTAGTTCTGCTACTTACTTATTCTGTTAGTCTTGATTGGGGAAAGGTAAAGAATGAACTTAAAGTATCAGCTAATTCCCCAACTCACATGGCTGTGGGTAAACTTGATGGATTAACCGAAAATAATGGATGGGTGGCAACATGTATAGCAGGATACAATAAATTAGACTAAAATATATCTAGTGCAAAAATATATAGAAAAGGCTAGAAACATAGTATTCTCTGGAACGGCAAAAGACACCTATGTTTTGTTTTTAGGGAACTTATTTTCAGCCTTTTGGGGATTTGTTTTTACTGTATTTGTCTCCCGTGAATTGAGCCGAAATGATTTTGGAGTTTTTTCTGCCGCTTTAAATTTAGTTATCATTTTATCTTCACTTGCAGATATTGGCATAACTTCTGGACTTGTAAATTTTGTTTCTAAGAACTCTAATGCAGGGGAGGAAGCACTTTCTCATAAATATGAAAAAGCAGGGCTTGTGATTAGGCTTGTGATGATTACATTACTTTCTGGAATCGTAATTATATTTGCTCCATTTATATCTAAATCTATGCTTGCAACTACTGACCCAATGGTTGCTATTTGGGCATCAATAATTTCTTTTGTTTTGTTTGTACCTATGTATTTCCCTTCAGTATTGCAAGCAAAGCGAAAATTTTTGAAATCTGTAATTGTTGATAATTTATATTATATATTTAGGCTTGTTGCCTTATTTGGTTTTATTTATTTTGGAACCATAAGCCTATACATTGCATTTTCAACTGCAATATTTGGGTTTGTTGTAAGTTTAGTTGTCAGTTTTGTGTTTTTGGGTGTTAAGTTTTTGAAATCAAAACCTGACTTTAATATTTATAAAGAACTGATTAAGTTTTCTGGTTGGATTGGTGTTAATAGGATTATTTCATCAGTATCTGGGAGACTTGATATACAAATGCTTGCATCTATCGCAGGAGCTACTGCTACTGCACTTTACTCAATTCCTTCAAGGCTTTCATCATTTATTGTAATTTTAACTTCGAGCTTTTCTGCAGTTCTTGCACCTAGGTTTGCTGCATTTCAAAACAAAGAGCAAGAAAAAAAATATTTAGTTAAAGCTTCTTTTGCATTGATTCCAATTATTTTAATTACTATCCTCTGGGTAATATTTGCAAAACCATTTATGTTTATACTTTTTCCTAATTATATGGATTCTGTGCCGATATTTCAGGCTTTAACCTTATCTATGATTCCATTTATTTTAACTGCACCATCTGTTGCTGCAATTATTTATGCTATGAGAAAGAATGTTTATATTGGAGCATTTAGTTTCTTTCAGATTGTAATAATATTTTTACTTAATTCTTATTTTATTCCAAAGTATGGTCCTATTGGCCCAACAGTAACTTATGGAATAACAAATACTATTCTTGCTGTATATACTTGGGTAATTGTAATTAAATATTATTGGTATCAAAAGTAGTTTTGTAACCACAGTTCAAGCATCAAAAGATTCCACTTTTTATTATTAGAGTTAAGTTCTATTTCGCTTATATTGATAAATTCATTTAATTTAGACTTTTTGTTTAAAACGGTTTTGTTAAAGTAACTATTTAAATCACCTTTGAACCAATCTTCAAGAGAAATGGTAAATCCCATCTTTGGTCTATACAAATTTTCTTTTGGTACAATTTTTTCGAGTGCTTTTTTAAATATGTATTTTGATTCGCCACCTTTAACCTTTAAGTTAAATGGAATTTGACATCCTAATTCAATCATTTTATGGTCTAATAGTGGAGACCTTGTCTCTAAACTATTTGCCATACTTGCGATATCCATTTTTGTTAGTAGTTGATCTGGGAGAAAATATAATAGATCAAATTTTAAGCCAGCATCTTTTAAATCTTTCCCTTTAAATTCATTAAATGTTTTTCTTACGTATTTGTATAAATTTTTGTTGGTGTGTGTTTTAGAAAATGGAACGTTAGACATCTTAATTATTTCGTCTATTGGGAATACTTGGTTGTAGGATACAAATTTTTCATATAACGGCAGTTTTGATTTGTTTACAAAATTTTCAAATTTACTTAAATATTTATTATCAGAAATGGATGTCAGAATTTTAATTCCTCCTGCAGCTGCTGGTCTTAAATTATTGATCCAAAAATTAAAATCTACGTCTCTTTTCAATCTCTCATATCTATTTGGATAACCTGCAAAATTTTCGTCTCCTCCGTCTCCATTTAAAATTACTTTAACATGCTTTCTTGCTTCTTTACATATCATAGTTGAAACAAGTGAGCTATTGTCAGAGAATGGTTCTTCATACTGATATGCAATTTCTGGTAAATGATTTATATCAGTTGGTTTAGCTAGAATTTCTGTGTGATCAGTATGATATTTTTTACTTATATTCCTTGCATATTTTTCCTCACTCCATTTTTTATTTTGATATTTAATAGTAAATGTTTTAATTTTAGATTCAGAGTTTAATGCCATCATTGCAACAACTGCGCTAGAGTCAACTCCACCTGATAGAAAGGCACCAATTGGGACATCAGATATCATTCTTAGTTTCGTAGATTCTTCTAGAGTTTCTAAAATTTTACTAGACCAATCATTTTCACTAAGGTTCAATTTATTTTCAAATGATGGTTCCCAATATTTTTTGTTAATAAATATTTTTCTTTTAATGTCGATTTTTATATAATGGCCCGGTTCTAGTTTGTTTATGTTTTTAAATCCTGTTAGTGGTGCTGGAACATATCCGTAAAGAAAATATTTTTGAATAGCTAGACTGTCAGGTGTTGCTGTTACTTCTGATTGCGATAGAATTGCCTTTAGCTCTGATGAAAAAATAAAACAATTTTCGTCACGATAATATTTTAGTGGCTTTTTTCCAATTCTGTCCCGTGCTAAAAAAATTGTTTCTTCGTGAGTATCATACACTGCAAATGCAAACATTCCTCGCATGTGGTCTACACATTTTTCTTTGTATTTAGCGTAAAGAGCAAGTATTACTTCTGTATCTGAATTAGAATTAAATTTATAACCTAATTTAATTAACTTATCTTTTTCCTCTTGAAAATTATATATTTCATTATTTGAAACCAATACGTACCTATCAATGTAGCTCATTGGTTGATTGCCTTTTTTACTTAGATCAATTATTGCTAGTCTGTTGTGTCCGAATCCTACATTTTTTGTTCTGGAAATGTAATAACCTGTAGAGTCGGGACCCCTATGGTCAATTTTATTTGTCATTTGTTGGAGTTGATACTTTGTTACTTCGTTACTATTAAAGTATATTTTTCCTGATATTCCACACATGACTGTTATTTTAAAACATTTGGGTTAAAATTAAAGCAGATGAAAATATTTGCTCATACTTTGTTTAAAAATAGTGAGAAGTGGCTTTGGTACTCAGTAACCTCTGTGATTGACCATGTGGATAAACTTCTTCTTTGGGATACTGGATCAACTGATAATTCCTGGGAGATTGCAAAAGTTCTTAAGGCAAAATACAAAGATAAAATTGATCTTAAGCAGTATGGCGAAGTAACATCTGAAACCTTTCCAATTGCTAGGCAGGCGATGTTAGATGTAACTGATGCTGATTGGTTTATTGTTGTTGATGATGATGAAATTTGGTGGAAGGAATCGATACAAAAGTTAATACAGTGTATCAAAAGTACCAAAAGTATCAAAGGTGTTGATTGCATCGTTGTTCCTACAATTAATTTAGTTGGGGATGTCTATCATAAATTGCCTGAAGGTGCTGGAAGGTACAAATTTGGTAATAAGGTAGGACATTATAATTTACGAGCAGTTAGAAGAAATATAGAAGGATTACATTCTGCAGGTCTCCATGGTGTATGGGGCTGGGCTGATAAAAATGGAAAACAGATTCAAGAAAGAAATACTTTTGAAATTATTGACGCCTCTTATTTACATACTACATTTTTGCCACGGTCAAATGATGTTAAAGATATTAATAATGTTCCCAAAAGATTTAAAAAAATAAAATATGAAATTGGTGAAGAATTTTCAAAAGATTTTTATTACCCTGAAGTATTTTTTTGCGATAAACCTGATTTAGTTCCTAGCCTTTGGCAAAGAATGGATTTTTCATTTTGGTTAAAATCTTTAGTTCTTACTCCACTTAGGAAATTAAAAAGAAAATTTGTAACGGGAAAGGTCGGTTACTAATGTTTAAAAACAAAAAAGTGTTAGTTTATTTACTGTTATTAGTATTAGTAAGTTTAGGTCATTTAATTTTTGTGTTTCGTACAAATACATTTTTCTCAATTGATGATTTTTTTGAAATAGCATATTTTAGAAACCATTCCATCTTGCAATTCGTTCCAGACTTTTTGGTCCATGGTGATATAAATGAATTTACAAGGATTGTGGGGTTTGTTGCATTTGCTTTATTGCAAAAAGTATTTGGTATTAACCATATAGCATTTGATGTAGCCATGTTTGCTACTCATACAATTAATTTAGTTTTGTTGTTTTTTGTTGTTCGTAAATTAACTAAAAATGATTTTGCATCTTTTTTTGTAAGTTTGATATTTAATAAAAATTATTTATTTTATTATTCTAATATTCATGAAAATCTACTTGCAACTTTTTGTATCTTAACAATATTTTTCTTTTTGTATTACCCTAAGAAGTTTTATTTAAGTGTAATTTCATTTGTTTTGGCATTATTTAGTAAAGAAACTGCAGTTACATTACCACTCGTGCTTTTTGCTATTTCTTTGTTTTACAAATTGGAACGTAAGAAGATATTCTATCTGTTGTTAATTTCTGGGCTCTTTGCAATTTATGCTGGTTATTTTTTTGTAACCAAAAAAGTTCTTGGAGACAATTTTGTATACACTCCTGCCTCGAGAATAGTTGATTTATTTAGGGGATATTTATATTTTATTGATTACAAAATAATTGCACTTTGTGTAGGCCTTGCAATTTATTATAAAAAATATAAATTATTGCCTTTGTTTTTAACTGTTTTTATAACCTTAACTCCTGCATCAATGCTAGTGAATAGACGAGAGATGTATTATGTTTACATGCCATTTTTATATTTAATGATTTTCCTATCAATGTTACTTCCAAAATTAAACATAAAGACATCAATTTTGTATATATTAGTATTTTTTATATTTGGTGGAAGATCAATCCTTCCTAGAATTGCATGGCAAAACTTCCCTAATTGGCAAAAGGTGTCAATGTATAGTGTTATGGACAGGGTGGAGAGTGGCAGTAATGACTTTTCTGATTTAAACTTAGAAAGAGATGCAAAATCTATGATAGGTTCTGGTACAACTGATTTATTTATCGAACAAAGAAGAAAGGAAAGAAATGATTAATTTCACCGCTTGGCCTGAAATGCTTGCATGGCCTTATTTAATGCTTAATGGATGGTTACCATATAGGGATATTGCAATTGCACATAATCCACTTTTGCTTTTTGATTTGGTTATTTTTTTCAAATTATTTGGAGTGGGAATAATGCAACTTAAAATTTATACCTGGATTTTAATTGCGTTTAATACATGGCTCACCTTTTTTGTAACCAAAAAGTTTTGGTCTCAAAAAATAGGATTACTTACGTCAGTATTATATATATTGTTTTGTATTATTTATCAAGGTAATGGATTATGGTTTGACTTGGCATTAACTCCTTTTGCATTGCTTCTGTATTTATTTGTCCGTGAGAAAAAATATGCTTATGCTGGTTTAATTTTTGCTCTGGGATTTTTGACGAAGCAAACGTTTGTATATTTCGCATTGCCGGTGGCAATTGCGATAGTACAAAGTACAGAGTACAAAGTACTTAGAATAAAACAATTTTTACTAGGTGGATTTCCTGTTGCTGTGATCTTTGCTTTAATTTTATCTATTTTTGGAATATTGGATGATTATTATAATTGGGCAATTAAATTTGGAATTTTCTATTTACCTAATGCGGATGGTCAAATTTTATTACCGAACTTAAAACAATTCATTTTTGCAATTTCTCCTTTTGGCGTTTTAATTTTTAATTCTGAACTATTAATTATTACTTTTGCGCTTGTTGGTGCTCTAGGCGTTTATCCTAGATGGGAGTTGTTTCATTTTCAACCTGCCTTGCCGTTTCTGTCGATTGTTTTAGCTTCTTTTGTTTATTCAAAGAGAAATATTTTTTTAAATAGTCTAATAATAGTATGTAGTATGTTGTATGTTGTATATGGGGTAGGTAGACAACTGGGGGTAAATACAAGATTTTTCGAGCCAGAAGTTCAAAAGGTAACTTCTGAAATTACTAAACACAAACCGCTAGTTTCTAATATCTATGTAATTAACTATTGGGATAATGTATATGCGTTGACTAATACATTTCCTAATAGTCCATTAATTCCTTATATTCCTTGGTATTTAGATTATCAGGGAAGTAAACAAAGTATCCTTGATGGATTGAAAGCTAAATCTCCTGAGTTAATAGTAATTGGTGAGAGAGATAAAATTTTTCCTGAATTGTACATTTTTGTAGACAATTACTATTCGTGTAATGTGGTTGAAAAGAAGGTAGAATTGTGTGAGAAAAATTAAAAACTATGAAGATTGCAATTGTTAATAAATATCAATTTAAAGTAAATAGAGGTGCGGAGACTTATGTCGCTGAACTTGCCAAAAGATTATCACAAAAACATGAGGTGGATATATTAACGAGAATAAACTGGCAAAAAAAATATGATGTTGTTATTCCTACTAATGGCAGGTTACAAGTTTTTTTGACGAGATTGTTTACATGGCTTACTGGTGCAAAGATGGTTGTTTCTGGTCAGTCGGGGATTGGTTGGGATGATAGGTTAAACCTTTATGCTATGCCTAATGCTTTTGTTGCACTATCTACAAAGGCTCTTGATTGGGCAAAAAAAGTTAATCCTTTAATAAATTCAGTATATATTCCAAATGGTGCTGATCTTGATCGTTTTACCACTAAACCAACGACTAAAAGCCAAAAGCTAAAGACCATTCTTTCTGTCGGAGCGTTTACTGAGCAAAAAAGGCATGAGTTGGTTATAAAAGCTGTGGCTAAACTTAAAAATGTAAAATTGATTATTGCTGGAGGTGGGGGAGATAAATTGGAAGATATAAAGATATTAGGTGAACAGTTATTAGGTAAAAACAATTTTGAAATAATTCAGACTACTAATGATAAAATGCCTGATATTTACAATAGAGCTGATATTTTTACTTTAGCATCAAACCCATCTGAATCATTTGGAATTGTTTTAGTTGAGGCTATGGCATCTAATCTTCCTGTTGTTGCTACTGATGATCCAGTCAGAAAAGAAATTGTGGGGGAAGCTGGTTTGTTTATTGATCCTACCAAAACAAAAGAATACTCAAAGGCTTTGGAAAAAGCATTGAATACCAATTGGAGAGAAAAGCCAAGAAAACAGGCAGAAAAATTTGATTGGGATAATATAGCAAATCAATATGAAGAACTATTTACTACTATTTAGTATTTTTGTCATAGCTCTGTTTGTCAGATTTTACAATTTTGAGAATAGGATAACTTTTGGTCCTGAGCAAGCTAGAAGTTTGATGGTTTCTGCAAATTATATCCAAGATAAACCTTCTTTATTGGGCCAAGAGTATTTTAGGGCAAATTCAATGGGGCATAAATTATTTACTAGTGCATTGTTTAATTATTCTCTTGTGCCACTATTATTAGTAACTGATTATGAACCTTATTTAATTACTATCTACTTTGTTTTATTAAATGTTTTTATAGGTATTGTTTTCTACTGGGTATGTAAAAAAATATATAGTAAAAAAGTAGCTATTATTTCACTTATTTTGTTTTTGTTTAATTCTTACATGGTTTACCATTCTCTGTTTATCTGGGTGCTAAATTATTTACCACTACTTGGAATAATAAGTATTTATTTAGTTTGGAAAATAAATAAGCAAAGCTTGCCACTTCGTGGTAAAAGAAAATCGACATTGCTGGACATATTTTTACTTGGCGTAACTTCAGGTATAGGTTTTGGCCTTGAATATTTATATTTAATTGCGATTTTGATAATCTTGATTTTCCTTTTGAAATATTCAAAAGATAAATTTAAAAGCATGGCCATATTTATTCTGGGTGGAGCTATTGGAGATTTTCCACAAGTTCTATTTGATGTAAGGCATGATTTTTATCATTTAACATCATTGTGGCAATATGCGCTAGACACATTTTCTGGTACTTCTGATGCTGGATTTACTTATTATCATTTTCTAATGTTTTGGCCTGTTGGAATATTATTTTTATCTTTACTTGTAGCTACAATTTACAAACATAACAAAGTTGGTGCAGTTGTAATTATTATTTTATATATTTTACTTAACTTGAATTCAAATTTAATTGATTTTAATAAACCTGTTGGGATGGAAGTGGGTTTAAATTATAAAGCTTTAAAAACTACTGCAAAAGAAATTGCTGATAATGTCGGAGATAAATTTAATTTAGTGACCTTATATGATTTTGATACTCGTGCATATACATTAAGATATTTTGTCCAATATGTTTATGGCAAAAAGCCTTTAAATGATGTGGAATATAGAACTGCAAATGAAATATTTGCATTGGCAAAGTATGATTACGACTTTGAAAAAAATAATCCATGGGAATTAAATGTATTTAAGCCTTATAATATAGAAAAGATAAGGCCAATTGGGCAAGGTTATTATTTATTTAAATTAACAAAATGATAAAAGTTTCAGTAATTATTCCTACATATAATGAAGAAAGCGTAATAATCGAATGTTTAAGTTCGTTATCAAAACAAACTTATAAAGATTTTGAAGTAAGAGTTGTTGATGATGGAAGCAGTGACGGTACTGCGCTGAAGCTACGTACCACAGTTGATAAATTAATTTACAAGATAACAATTTTAGAACAGAAGCATAAAGGTCCTGGAGCAGGGAGAAATATGGGGGCAAAACAGGCAAAGGGTGACATTTTAGTGTTTGTTGATGCAGATATGACTTTTGACAAGCATTTTATAAAAAATTTAGTTAAACCTATCTTGTTAAAGAAATCAAAAGGGACTTTTTCTAAAGATGAAATTGTGAGTAATTGGGATAAACCGTTGTCCCGTGCATACAATCTAAATGAAGGTTGGGAAAATAAAAAAAGGCACCCTAAGAATTACCCTGATACTCAAAAAGTTTTTCGCGCTATCTTAAAATCAGAATTTGATAAAGTTGGGGGATTTACTCCTGGAGGGTATAACGATGATTGGAGTTTGTCTGAAAAATTAGGTTATGATGCTACTCTTGCAGAGAAAGCTATCTTCTTCCATAAAAATCCTGATAACTTGAAGGAAATTTATAATCATGCAAAATGGGTGGGTAAAAGGCAGTATAAGCTAGGTATGCTTGGTTATTTAATAGGATTAGTTAGAAGTTCCCTGCCTATTTCTTTAGTTGTTGGGTTAACAAAAGCATTTATTTATGGCCAGCCTGCATTTTTGATTTTCAAGATTGTATATGACTTTGGTGTGTTTGTAGGAATTCTTAATTTTGTATTTACTAAAAAAGGATCAAAATGATTTACATTGTATTGCTCTTGGGTCTTCTTGTTCGATTAATTTCCCTTAATCAGTCACTTTGGTTAGATGAGGCGACTACTGCACTTGTTTCTAAAATGCCGATTGTAGATTTTTTTACAAAGTTTATGCCTGCTGATTTTCATCCACCACTTTACTACTTGGTCATTAGCTATTGGTCGTTAGTCGTTGGCCACACGGAGATTGCATTGCGTATACCATCCGTGATATTTGGGGTACTAACAGTTTATGTAGTTTACTTAGTTGCAAAAGAAATTAAATTTAAAAAACCACTTTATCCTGCATTAATGCTTGCTACATCAGGGCTTCATATTTATTATTCACAGGAAGCAAGAATGTATGGGATGGTTACTTGGTTGGTTAGTTGTTTGGTACTTAGTTATTTAAGACGGAAGTGGGTAATGTTTTCTATTCTACTTTGTTTAATATTTTTAACTGATTACTTATCAATTTTAATTGTTCCTGCGTTACTCGTGTATGTTTTAATTTACGATAGACAAAGTGTCAAAAGATTTTTGTATTCATTAGCTCCATTGTTTGTCACGTTTGTTGTTTGGTTGCCTACTTTTGCAAATCAAATAGGCCAAGGACTTGCCGTAAAATCATCACAATCAGAATGGTGGAATATTTTAGGCCCTGTTACGTTCAAAAATATTGCGTTAATTCCAGCTAAATTCATTATTGGAAGAGTTAGTTTGGATGATAAATCTTTATATGCTGTATTGATTGCAGTTTTAGTAGCTATTTTTGGTTATTCAATTATGAAAGCAAAAAACAAATTATTATGGTCCTGGTTTGGAGTGTCAATATTACTTGGAATTGCAGTTTCATTTTATGTACCTACTTTGACCTATTTTAGGTACTTATTTGTTTTACCTGCTTTCTATTTACTTATATCTGAAAATATTAGTAAAAAATTATTTTATTCAGTATTGATTATTAATATCGTTACAAGTGGAGCTTATTTATTTTTGCCTAAATTTCATAGAGAGAACTGGAGAAGTGCGGCAAATATAATAGGGAGCGAAAGAATAGTTTTTCCTGTCAATTCACAAAAAGAAGGACTTACTTACTACGGTAAGGCTAGTCAAATAATTTCAAAGGAGCAATTAACTAAAGAAGATAATAAAATTTGGTTATCTAGGTATGTTTGGGATATATTTGATCCAACTGACTTAACACGTAAATATATAGAGGATTTAGGTTATAATAAAGTTACAGAAGTAAACCTAAATGGTGTAATTCTATATAAATATGAGAATCGCAATTGATCTATCACCAATTATTTATGGAACAGGTGTGTCACATTATCGTTTGAATCTTGTATCTAATTTACTAAATATTGATTCAAAAGATGAATATGTATTATTTGGTGGCTCTTTGAGGAGACTTAAAGAATTAAAAACTAAAATCAATAAACTTGCAGAAGGTCATAATGCTGTTACAAAGACTTTTCCTATACCTCCAAGATTTGCAAACATTATTTGGAATAAGCTACATGTTCTTCCAATTGAGAGATTGATTGGTAATTTTGATTTATTGCATACCTCTGACTGGGCAGAACCACCTTCAAGATTCACTAAAGTAACCACAATTCATGATTTAGTACCTTTAGTGCTTCCTAAATTTACTCCTCGAATTATTGTAGATACACATAAGGAAAGATTGAATTGGGTAGCCAAGGAATCAAAATTAATAATTGTTCCATCCATTGCTACTAAAAATGATTTAATAGAATTAGGGTTTGAGAAGGAGAGAATTAGAGTGGTTTATGAAGCCCCAAATTTTAATAAGGCAACTAGTACTGAAGTGGAAAGGGTTATGAAAAAATATGGAATACGAGAAGATTATATTCTTTCAATTGGTGTCAATCCTAGAAAGAATATAAATAGATCCATTGAGGCCTTTAATTTAGCTAAAAGTGGAAGGAATATAAAGTATATTGTTGCAGGTGAAAAAAGATCATCTGACCATGATTATCAAAGAGGGGTTAGGTTTTTAGGTCATGTTGACGGAATGGATATGGCAGGTTTAATTACTGGAGCTAAAGCTTTATTATATGCATCATTATATGAAGGATTTGGAATTCCAATTATTGATGCCTTTAATTGTGAAGTTCCTGTAATAACATCAAATATTTCTAGTATGCCAGAAGCAGCAGGAGGTGCCGCAGTTCTTGTTGATCCATTCAAAGTAAACTCCATTGCAAGTGGAATTGAAGATGCTTTAACAAAACCTAAAACTTTGATTGCTAAAGGATTGAAACAAGCCGAAAAGTATTCTTGGAAAAAGAATGCTGAAGAAACATTAAAAGTCTACAAGGAGGCAATTGAAAAATAATATATCAATTGCATATATTTTAACTTTTGCCAAACATACATGGTTCTGGCTGGGTATTTGGATATTTTACTATTTAAGATTTACAAACTATGCTGGAATTGGATTAATAGAAACAGTTTTAATAGTTACGATGACATTGACTGAAATTCCTACTGGAGCTGTGGCAGACCTTCTAGGTAAAAGAAAAACTCTTATTCTTGCATTTTTACTTGAAGCAATTGGTGCATTTATTTTTGCTTATTCACCAAATTTCAATATTATTTTAATATCTGTTTTTATAATGTGTGTTGGTGGAACTTTTTATTCCGGCACTCTCGATGCGTTAGTTTTTGATTCGCTTAAATCGGTAGGCAAGGAGTCAAAATTTGATAAAGTGATTTCGAATATTAGTTCGATTTCACTTATAACTCCTGCGTTGTGTGGTCTTATAGGTGGATATTTGTATGTAATAGGATTCAGAATACCTTTTATACTAAATGCTATTGGTTATACCCTTGGTATGATAGCTGCGTTTTTTTTAGTTGAACCTAAAATTGATACAGTTAAGTTTTCATTAACTGGATATTTTGATCAGATGAAAAATGGAATAAAACAACTATTTAAAGATCGCACTATAATTAAAAATACTTTATTATTATTGTCGATAGGAACAATATTGATAATTTCGGGGGAAATGTTGGATAGTTTTTTGAGTTTTGAATTTGGGTTTAATAATATCCAAATGGGGTATTTATGGTCGGGATTGTTTGTAATTTCTGCTATATCTTCACAATTTACTTCTTTTATTAAGAAAACTTTTGGTGTTCATAACTCAATAATTTATATTGGAATTATTGTTTGTATAACATTTCTACTAGCACCTTTTTTGGGTATTATATTAGGCGGAACAATATTGTTCTTGAGAAGAAGTGTACAAAGTATTTTATCTAATTTAACTTCAGAAGAAATCAATATAAATACAGAATCAAAATACAGAGCAACTACCATATCAACTTTTAATATGTTGAACAATATTCCATATGTATTTCTCGCCTTTTTTATCGGAAGTATTTCAGATATTATTTCTGCAAAAACAGTTTCGCTTTACCTTGGAGTAATATTAATTATCCTTTTAGGAATTATCCTGTTTAGGCGAAGGAGAGATTCTTTTTAAGTTTTTCAATATCCTGACCATGTTTATCAGATCTTAATTGATTAGCATCAACTTTTCTTTCAATAGAATCTAATTGTGTTTGTATATCTTGAATATCTTCTTTAATTGATGATTCTAGTTTTTTGAGATCGTCTTTGGAAGCTAGTTTTTCTATTGCCGGTAAGATGACTTCTTCAATACCTTGATTGAATAAATCTATAATTTCCTTTTTATCTTGGTCAGTCATAATCTCATGATAATACTGACTTAATATCTAGTCAATGATACAATCTAGATAGAATGATTATAAGCAAAGCTTGTGACAAGAAACTTGTCATCGGAATAGATGGGAATGAGGCAAATGTAAAAAATAGAGTAGGGGTAAATAAATATGCCTTTGAAATGCTCTGGGGTTTACAAAAGTTGAATGAAAAGAAGCCAATTCCTAGCAGTCTCATAGTTTATCTTAAAAATGAGCCACTTTCTGATTTGCCAAAAGAAACAAAAAATTTTAAGTACAAAGTGTTAATTGGTGGAGGACTTTGGATACTTACAAAACTTACTCCATATCTCCTCCGTAATCCGGAGAAGATAGAAATTTTATTTTCACCAAGTCACTATGTACCACCCATATTGACAATTCCTCGAGTATGTTCAATAATGGATCTAGGTTATCTCGAATTTTCGGGACAATTTGAAAAAAAGGTGCTTTGGCAGTTGAAGTACTGGACTGCTATTTCGGTTTTTGCCTCAAAACAGATACTAACTATATCAGAAGCATCTAAAAAAGACATTGTACGACATTATCCTTTTGCCTCAAATAAAGTTACTGCTACGCACTTAGGATACGATGACGACAAGTTTAAAACTGATATCTCTGAAAAACTTGTACGACAAGTAAAAAATAAGTACTCTATAGTTAACGAGTATATATTGTTTGTAAGCACTCTGAAACCCTCTAAAAATGTAGAAGGTCTGATTAGGGCATACAAGGTGTTAAGTAGTGATAACACTATTCTTGATTTACCACAGCTTGTCATAGCAGGTAAAAATGGATGGATGTATGAAAGTATCACAAAACTTATTAAGGATTTAGAATTAGAAGATAAAGTTATTTTACCTGGATTTATTGAAGATGATGAAAAGGGTCCATTAATGTCAGGAGCTAAAGTTTTTGTAATGCCATCATTTTGGGAGGGGTTTGGACTAGATGCACTTTCTGCTTTTGCTACTGGAATACCTGTTGTAATTTCTAATGCTGGATCTTTTCCAGAAGTTGGAGGAGATGCTGCAGTTTATGTAGATCCAAATAAAGTTGAAAGTATTGCCGAAGGAATTAAAAAAGTTTTAAATATGAAGGGATTAGAATATAATAGTAGAAGGGAGTTAGGTTTTAAACAAATTAAGAAATTTAGTTGGGAAGTGTGTGCTATTAAAACGTTAGAAGCAATTGAAAATGTTACAAGACAAAAACGGTAAAAAATTAACAATGGGAGAGGCTTTGCCTAAAATAGTTACTAGGTTGTCTAATTACTTTCTTGATTTTGAATTAATGTTACTTCGTTGGGTCGGTCATATTCCTTCACATGGTTTACGTAATATGAAATATAGGTTTTTTGGAATTAAATTAGGAAAGGGTTCTACTTTTCATATGTGGGCTAATTTTTTCAATCCAAAGAATATTGAGATAGGTGAAGATACTATTATTGGTGATCATGCATTTTTGGATGGAAGAGATAAGTTAACTATTGGAAGTCATACTGATATTGCATCCGCTGTTATGATTTATAATTCAGAACATGATCTTTCAAAGGATGACTTTTCTGCAATAGTTGCACCAGTTGAGATTGGAGATTATGTTTTTATAGGTCCAAGAGTAACTATTATGCCAGGAGTTAAAGTTGGAAAGGGGGCAGTTGTTGCTGGAGGTGCAGTAGTAACTAAAGATGTGGAACCTTTTACCATAGTTGGTGGAGTTCCTGCAAAATTAATAGGTGAAAGGAAGAATAAAAATCCAAATTACAAGCTTGGGAGGGCAAGACTTTTTCAATGAGTAGAAACATTGGAGTAATATTTTTCCTATTGTCATTAGTTATGGCCTTTTATGTTTTGCCTAAAAGCCCAGAATTTCCTAAACCTCCAAATGATGCTGTTCAATCAAACGAACCTGCTGATATCGAAAGTACAGACAGAAGAGGTTACTATACAAATTTAAGCAGGGAGGAAATAATCAAGCATTATGAGAATGAATTTAACGTAGTTAATGGATTTGATATCTATACACCAAGACTGAATTATCCTCCAGAGGAAGCACCAGCTCTAATTAGAGATCAAACAAAAAGCACTTATTTGGAGGAAATTGTTCATCCTCTTCGTGAATCAATTTATATCAATGGCTTTGAACCTCAAACTAATGAGTACGCTCAATATTTTGACGGTAAAAAATGGAATCAAAAAATTATTGTAAGATACGTTAGGGGCCCAATTTGGGTAAGAATATTTACAGTGTTTGGGGCCAGTATGCTTGCCTATTTTTTAATTTTAGAAATCAAAAATGCAAAATATCTCAAAAAAATATAATAATCTATTTAAATTTGTATTAACTGCAATTTTAATTTTTGTACCTTTGTTTCCTAAATTCCCTGCTTTTCGTATTCCTGGAATATATGTAGCTATACGACTTGAAGATTTTTTGATATTTGGAGCATTAGTTGTATTCTTGATTCCACTTTTGTCTAATATTAAGAACTTTTTGACTGATAAACTATCGAGATCAATTTTGTTATTTATCTTAGTAGGATTTATATCTTTAATTTCTGGTATCTACCTTACTCAGACTGTGGCTCCAACAATTGGATTTTTGCATTGGATCAGAAGGGTTGAATATCTTTCTCTATTTTTCATAGGTTATGTTTATATTAGTCATGAATCAAGACAATCGTTATTTGAGTATGTTGTTAAGGTTTTGTTATTAGTTAACTTTTTCATATTTTTGTATGGAATTGGTCAACATTACCTAAATTTTCCTGTGATAATTACACAGAATGAGGAATACTCTAAAGGAATTGCACTACGTTGGATTCCTGGAGCTCATATAAATTCAACTTTTGGTGGTCATTACGATCTTGCTTCTTACCTTGTGTTAACTATACCAATTTTTGTAACAGCATTTTTTGTATTCAAAAACAAACTTAGTAAGTTTATTTTGGCTTCATCAATCGCTTCAGGATTCTGGTTGTTGTCTGTTGCTGTATCAAGAATCTCAATTGTTGCATTCTTGATTGCCACAACTTTTTCATTGTTTTTAATGAAAAAGTATAAAGAACTTTTAGTGTTTGGGCTTATTAGTGTTATTGCTTTTGGTTTCTCTCCTGATTTAAGGGCAAGATATGGAAGAATATATGATGTGTTAAAGGAAAAGATAACATTTGTAACAGTAGCTTATGCACAGGAAAAAGAGGTTTTTGAAGATAGATCTTCTTCTATCAGATTTGTCGTTGAATGGCCGAGGGCGTTAAGAGCGTTTTATAAGAACCCAATACTCGGGACAGGATACTCATCAATATCTTTGGCAACTGATAATGATTACCTTAGGGCATTAGGTGAAACAGGTATTTTAGGTTTAATGGTATTTTTATTTGTTTTGTTTAATGTCTTTAAAAGTTTAATAAATTATAAGTTTACAGATAATTTAGAGTCTGCTTTTACTGCAAGTATATTGGGGTCATTTGTTGGTATACTTGTGACAGCTGTATTTATTGACATCTTTGAAGCGTCAAAATTTGCAACTATCTTTTGGTTGATTTTAGGGCTAACAATTGGTCAAATGAATAAAATAAATTTATCAACAAAATAATATATGAACAACTTAATTAATCGCATGAAAGGTGTCATGAAAAATGAGTATTTTATTTTGGTGATCATTTTGTTGTTAGGATTTGCAGTCCGACTATATAAAATTGATAATCCTATTGCAGACTGGCATTCTTGGCGCCAAGCAGATACTGCTGCAGTTTCTAGAAACTTTGTTAAAAGTGGAATAAATATGTTTTATCCTACTTATGATGATGTAAGTAGTATACAAAGTGGTAAAGACAATCCAACAGGGATAAGAATGGTTGAATTTCCTATATATAACGCAATGCATGCTCTATTATTCAAGACTTTTGGTACATTTAGCTTAGAGAAATGGGGAAGATTGTTGACTGCATTTATTTCCTTAGTAACTGCGTTCTTTTTATATTTATTAGGTAAAAAACATTATTCATCTAAAGTTGGTTTATTATCTGCATTTTTTTACCTTTTACTTCCTTTTAATGTTTATTTTACAAGAGTAGTTTTGCCTGACCCAATTGGTGTTATGTTTGCGGTCTCGGGACTATACTTTTTTGGTATATCTAATGTATTTTCTGCATTACTCTTTGCCTTAGCACTTCTGCAAAAACCTTTTTTTGCGGTTTATTTGATACCTTTGATTCCAGATTTCTTAAAAAAGGAAAAATTAAAGACTAATTTAATATTTTCTATATTAGCTTTTTCACCTTTTGTGATTTGGCGTTATTGGACTGGAATTCATCCTGAAGGTATACCTTTTTATGAATGGGCGTTTAATGGAGATAGAATAAGATTTCATCCTGCCTTTTTCAGGTGGTTATTTGGAGAGAGAATTGGAATATTGATCTTAGGTACTTGGGGACTTGTGCCTTTTGCTTTTGGGATAATGAGAAAATTAAAAAACAAGTTTAGTATATTATTTTTACTTTCAAGTCTTATATATTTAGTAGTTGTTGCTACAGCAAATGTTAGACATGATTATTATCAAATATTAATTATTCCATCAATTGCTATGACTTTGGCGTTGGGAACTACATGGCTATTTAAAAGGTCAAAGATTTTACTTGTCTTAAGTTTAGTTACTATGTTTTTATTAAGTTGGGATAGAATAAAACCTTTTTACCAAGTTAACCATCCAGAACTTATGGTAGTAGGAAAAATAGTTGATGAGACACTCCCTAAGGACGCTAAAATAGTCATTCCTTATAATGGAGATACTGCTTTTTTGTATCAAACCAATAGAAAAGGGTGGCCTGCAGTAGATAATTCAATTGATAATATAATAGAGAGAGGTGCTGACTATTATGTCTCTATAGATTTAGGAAGTACAGACACTGTAAACTTCTCCAAAAGATTTGAGACTGTTGCTAGAACAAATCAGTACATAATCTTGGATTTACACAAGGAAATAATTTCAAAATGAAAATTTTAATGCTTTTGCCGTTTTTACCAATTGACCAGATGTCTGGTGGTCAGACTCGTTGGTACCACTTAATTAAATTTTTATCTAAAAATCATGAAATTACTGTAATGTCTTTGATTAGAGGCGATAGAGAAAAAGAGTTAGCATATCTTCCTGAAATCGAAAAATATTGTGAGAAAGTTTTAGTTTTTGATAGACCTAAATCCCCTTGGACTTTTCGGAATTTATTTTTAACTTTAGTTACTTTTAATCCACTTGTTGTTATTCGTAACTTTTCAATGGAGGAAAAAGCAGCAATTAAAAAAGAACTTGAAACCAATAAATATGATGTTATTCATGCCGAAACTTTTTATGTCATGCCCCATATACCAAATACAAAAGTTCCAATAATTCTTGTTGAACCTACTATAGAATTTTCTGTTTATGGTCACTATGCAGAGAATGAAGTGCCTTGGATTTTGAGATTTATTTATATGTTTGACGTTATTAAATTAAAATTTTGGGAAAAATATTATTGGAAAAGGGCAAGTAAATTATTTGCTGTTTCAGAGGAAGATAAACAAATCATGGAAAAGGAGATGCCTGGAATTGATGTTGGGATAATACCTAATGGAGTTGATGTTAGCTATTTCGACCAAAAGAAAGTTGTAAAAAAGAAACCACAGAGAATTTTGTATCATGGGGACTACAAATGGATGCAAAATGTAGAAGCGGTAAACATCCTTATTAAAGATATCTGGCCTTTAATAAAAAAAGAAGTAAAAGGATCAAAGCTTTGGATATCAGGAAGATCAATTCCTGAGAAAGTTAAAGAATTAACAAAAAATGATAGTGATATTGAAATCACTGAATCAATTAGGGATAACAGGGATGTGTTTAAGGCGGCATCAGTGCTGGTTGTTCCTATAATGAGTCCTGGTGGAACTCGTCTAAAAGTTCTTGAAGCTATGGCAGCAGGTCTACCTGTTGTATCTACTCCTGTTGGAGTTGCAGGACTTGATATTGTTTCTGGTACTCATGCACTTGTTTCTTCTGATGTTAAAGAATTGGCTGATATGGCTATTAAAATATTAAAAAATAAAGATTTATCTAATAACCTTAGTAACTCTGGAAAAGATTTTGTTAAAAACAACTTTGATTGGAAGGCTATTGTGGATAAATTGGATGTTGTATATAAAGAATCTAAAAATAAATGAAAATAGCAATTGATGCACGATTATATGGACCAGGACATACAGGAAATGGTAGATATACCATGATGTTAATTGATAATTTGACCAAGATCGATACTACTAATAAGTATTATGTTCTGCTTAGAAAAGAATATTTTGATAACCTTAATTTACCAAAAAACTTTAAGAAGATTCTTGCAGATTTTAATCATTATTCTTTTGAAGAGCAAATTAAATTACCATTTATATTATATAAATTAAATATTGATCTTGTTCATTTTCCACATATAAATGTTCCGGTATTCTACCGTGGTAATTATATTGTTACGATTCACGATTTAATTATGCACAAATTTAAAGGAGGATCAGCAACTACTAGGAAGTTCCCAATTTATCAGATTTGGAGAATGGGCTATCATCTTGCTTTTGCAAAAGCTGTATATGGGGCAAATAAAATAATAGTACCAAGTCAGAGTGTCAAAAATGAAGTAATTTCTTTTTATAAAATTCAACCGAATAAAGTGGAGGTAACTTATGAAGGGTGATTACTTTGTCTTTGTGGGGAATGCGTATCCTCATAAAAATTTGGAAAGATTAGTTAAGGCAGTTGTAAAACTTAATGAAAAACAAAAGGTTGTATTAAAAATTTCATCTAGTAGGAATATTTTTACTGGAAGATTAGAAAAACTTATTAAGAGCCAAAATTCTAGTAAATATATTGAGTTATTAGGATATGTATCAGATAGCGACCTTTCTAAGTTATATAAAAATTCTGTTGCATTTGTTTTTCCTACTCTTGCTGAAGGTTTTGGTTTGCCTCCACTTGAAGCTATTAGAGCAGGTACTTTGGCAGTCGTCTCAGATATACCTGTACTTAAAGAAGTATATCAAGATTCAGTTAATTATTTTGATCCCACAAGTATTGAATCGATTGCAAAAGAACTAGAAATAATTTTAAAAATGACAGCTGATGAAAGAAAGAAAAAAATATTATTTGCACAGAATTATATTAAAAAGTATTCATGGCTTAAAATGGCAAAAGAAACACTTAAAATATATGAGGGGAATTCAAAATGAAAAAGAAAACCTATTTATATTCAGTTGTTTTAGTGCTTATTTTTCTAGCTACTATAATTGCTTTTTATTGGTTTTCTAAATCTCCATATTTTTTAAGTGTAGATACTTGGATTAAGGCAAATGTTGTTACTTATGTAATTTTTTTATTTTTATACAAAACTGTTGGTGTTTTATTTCCACCAATTCCTGGAGGATTAGTTACATTAGCATCTATACCTTTTTTGGGATGGATTAATGCTTATTTGATAGATTTTTTTGGAAGTATTTGCGGAGGAATAATTGCTTATTATTTAGCTAAGAAATATGGTCACCCACTTTTGTTAAAAATTTTTGGAGAAGATATAGCAAGAAAGATCGAAAGTATTAAAGTAAAGAAAAATAGAGAAATTGAAGCTGTATTTACATATAGGTTGGCATTGGGAAGTACAATTCTTGAGGCTGTTTACTATGGAGCAGGTTTTTTAAAAATTGGGTTTAGAAATTTTTTGATCGGGAGTATTATCTCACATACACTGGTCGGAGTTCCTACCTTTTTTCTTGCCAGTAATATATTAAATGGTGAAAATATAATATTGACTGTGCTAATTACTATAGTTGGAATTGTTTTTGTCTTATTTACAAAAGGGAGATATTTTGAATGATTGAAACAGAGCTTGATAATCTTAAAATTGCAATTGTATATGATAGGGTAAATAAATTTGGTGGGGCGGAGAGAGTTCTTATGGCGCTTCATGAAATGTTTCCTGATGCACCACTTTACACTTCTGTATATGACAAAGAAAATGCTCCCTGGGCAAAGAATTTTCCTAGTGTGCATACTTCTTTTCTACAAAAAATTCCTATTTTAAGAAATTACCATGAATTAATGGGCTGGCTTATGCCATTAGCATTTGAACAATTCGATTTTAATGAATATGATGTTGTAATTTCAGTTACTTCAGAAGCGGCAAAAGGAATTATTACAAATTCCAACACTTTCCACTATTGTTATATATTAACTCCAACTAGATATCTTTGGAGTGGAAGAGATTTTTATTTAAATAATCCACCAAAAATATTTAAGATTTTCCCTTTCTATAAATATATTTCTTGGCCATTTCTTACTTATGTCAAATGGTGGGATAAAGTGGCAAGCCAAAGGCCTGACAAAATTATTTCAATTTCAACCGAAGTACAAAAAAGAATTAAAAAATATTACGATCGAGATTCTGAAATTATATTTCCTCCAGTTATTACGCCAGAAGTAGCATTAGTAAAACATCCAAAGGATGGTACATATTACTTTATTCATGGACGATTTGAACCATATAAAAGACTTGATTTAATAATTGATACGTTTATTAATTTAGACTATCAGCTTGTAGTATCAGGAAGTGGTTCAGAATTTAATAAATACAAAGATAATAATTACAAAAATATAAAATTTATCGAAAAACCTTCAGACGCTGAATTATCAGATTTATATTTAAACGCAAAGGCATTTTTAATGCCACAAGATGAAGACTTTGGAATTACATCAGTTGAAGCGCAAAGTTATGGTGTCCCTGTTATTGCTTTTCGAAGTGGTGGAGCGCTTGATACGGTAATTGAAAATAAAACTGGAGTTTTCTTTGATAGGCAAAAAGTTGGTGATTTAAAGCAAGCAATTGCAAAATTTGATACAATGAGTTTTAATAGAGAGAACTTAATCAAAAATGCTGAAAAATTTAGCAAAGACCGATTCAAAAGAGAATTACAAAGATCACTTGTACGCTCTTATTCTAGCTGGAGGAGGGGGAACACGACTTTGGCCAAAATCACTTGAAAAAACTCCAAAACAATTTTTAAAAATATTTAATGGTAAGACCTTAGTCGAAGTGACAGGCGAAAGACTAAACAAATTGTTACCTTGGGAAAAAATATTTGTTGTTACTACCTCGAAACCTTACGGAGATGAAATTAAAAAACTTTTGCCTAAAGTTCCAAAAGAAAATATTTTAGTAGAACCTGAGAGAAGAGATAGTGCAGCAGCACATGCTCTTGGTGCTGTTTATATTTTAAATAAGGATCCAGAAGCTGTGATAATTAATGCAGCCTCAGATCATTTTGTTACTCCTCAATTAAATTATGAAAAAACAATGCTTGCAGCTAGTAAATTTGCTTTTGAACAGAATGGGTTAATTGCAGTTGGTATTCGTCCTCAATATCCACATTCAGGACTAGGACATCTTAAAAAGGGTGAACGAGTTTCTACTTCAGAGGGAAGATTTGTATTTAAATTAGATAAATTCGTTGAAAAACCACCAATTGAAATTGCAAAAAAATATACAGAATCTGGTGAATATTTTTGGAATGCCAATCATTATGTGTGGAGAGCAGATAAATTTTTACAGGAAGTAAAAATGTATGCAAAAGTATTAGATGAAGGTATTTCAAAGATAGCCAAAAGCATTGGGACGAGTATAGAACAAAATACTATTGAGACTGAATATAAAAAGTTTGAAAAAATTTCAGTAGATTATGCGATATCTGAGAAATCAAAAGATTTTTATATGATAATTGCTGATTATAGCTGGACGGATATTGGAGATTGGAATGAGGTTTGGAAGAATTTACCAAAAGATGCATCTGGAAACGTAATAATTACGAGTGGTGAAAAAGGTGGAGAAGTAATTAATATTGATACAACAGATGCTCTGATCCATTCTGATGGAAGATTAATAGCTGCAATTGATGTTGATAATTTAATTATTGTTGATACCAAAGAAGCTCTTCTTATTTGTTCTAAAAGCCATGCTCAGTCAGTTAAAAAAATTGTTGAGAAGCTGAAAGAAGAGGGACGAAAAGAACTCCTTTAAAATTATGTTTTTTGAAATTACAAAAAGAATCATAGACGTTATTGCCTCATCAATATTATTAATAATATTTTTGCATGTAATGATTGTCACAGCAATTGCAATTAAAATTACTTCCCCTGGACCAATATTGGTTGAAAAAAACAATAAAACTGCACAACGAGTTGGTAAAAATGGAAAAATATTTTATCATTTTAAATTTAGATCAATGATGGTTAATGCTTATGAAATAATTAAAACCGATCCAAAATTTAAGAAACTTTATCTTGAGTATAAAAATTCAAATTTTAAGCTACATAAAGATCCAAGGGTTACTAAAGTTGGTAAGTTTATTAGAAAATATTCAATTGATGAAACTCCACAATTTATAAATGTTTTAAAGGGTGAAATGAGCCTTGTAGGTCCTAGACCATGCTTTGTAGATGAACTTGAAGCTCAAAAGAAAAAATTTCCTGCATGTGAGAAATATATTAAGGAGATGCTAAAAGTTAAGCCTGGTATTACTGGTTATTGGCAAGTTGAAGGTAGAAGTAATGTCAATTTTGACAAACGTGTTGAGATGGATGCATATTATGCAAGGAAAAGATCATTATTTTTTGATATATTAATAATTCTAAAAACACCTTGGGCTATGATAAGCGGTAGGGGTGCTGTATAATTTTTATAGATGAATAATGATTCTGCCATTTTAATTCCAAAAATTGATCCTACTAAGGGTGATACATCTATTGAATCCAATATAATTGAGGTTAAGCGAAAAAGAAAAATAAAACCGATATTTATAATTATTCCTTCAATTATTGTAGTTATTGTTTTGTTAATAGCGATTCCTGCAATGTTGTTTTTGTCAAAGTTAAATACTGTTTATACAGATTTAAAACCATTGGTTGCGACAATAAATATTGAAGATACTGTTAAATTAAAAACTGATTTGGAAACTATAAAAAAATCAGTTAATAGTTTAAAGAAGTCGTTTGCATTAGTATCGTGGATGAAGATTTTTCCATATGCTGGAAAGTATGTAGAAGATTTTGATCATGCACTAAAAGCTGGTACTTATACATTAGATGCAGGGGATATTACTTTAACGACAGTTGAACCATATTTAACAGTTTTAGGTTTTAAGGATGATGGAAAAGACAGTGGTCAGACATCGCAAGAGAGAATTGATTTTATAGTAAATTCTATACCTGAAATTTTGCCAAAAGCTGGTGAAATATCTGATAAATTTGTAAAAGCTGAAGAAGAATTAAATAATATTGATCCTAATGATTATCCTGAAAAATTTAGAAATATAGATCTTCGTGAAAAACTTAAAAAAGCACTTGAGTTATTTAAAGATGTTTCAAAATATGTGTCTGAGAGTAAACCATTGTTAGAGTCTGCACCGTATTTACTTGGTCTTGATAGTGATCGACAATATTTAGTACTTTTTCAGAATGACAAGGAGTTAAGACCAACTGGTGGATTTTTGACGGCTTACTCAATTATGAAAGTATCCAAAGCTAAATTTGAGCCTGTATCATCCGATGATATTTACAACTTAGACAGCAAATATAAACCATTTTTACCTGCTCCCGAGCCAATAGTAGATTTAATTAAAGGTCCTTATGTTTTGTCTCAAAATATACGTCTTCGTGATATGAATTATAGTCCTGACTTTAAAGTTGGCATGGATTTGTTTACTAAAGAGGCTGAAACTATTGGTTTAACTGGAATAGATGGAATAATTGCTGTGGATACTGGACTTTTGGTTAATTTACTTGATGCAATGGGCGAGATTGGAGTTCCTGGATTTGGTAATTTTTCAACAAAAGTTGAACCAAAGTGCAACTGCCCACAAGTCATTTATGAACTAGAGAGCTTTGCCGATGTTGAAGGACCAATTATATGGGATCCAGTTACTGGAAAAATTATTTTGAGACCTAAAAATTCTGATAATAGAAAAAAGATAATAGGTCCTCTTATGAATTCAATCTTAGCTAATGCCTTTGGTGCCACAAAAGAAAAACTTCCAAAATTAGTTGAGGGCGTATTCAAATCTGTTACAGAGAAACATGTGCTGTTTTATTTATTTGATGAAAGTGCCCAGAAGGCTGTAGAAGGATTTGGAATTGCAGGTAGAATTGAAGAATATACAAGCGGAGACTATCTGCATATTAGCGATTCTAATTTGGGAGGAAGAAAATCAAATTTATATGTTAAACAAGAAGTAGAACAAGAAATAGTCGCATTAAAGGATGGGATTTTAGAAAAAACTGTCACGATTACATATAAAAATCCTGAAAAATTTGATGGTTGGTTAAATTCAGTTTTACCTAACTGGGTTAGAATTTATGTACCAGAAGATTCGAAGTTAGTCGCAGTAGAAGGATTGGAGAAAGAATATGAAACAGTTTCAGAATTAGGAAAAACTGTTTTTTCTGGTTACTTTAAATTGCGTCCTGAAGGTGTATCAAAAGTTACTTTTAAATATACATTACCATTTAAAAAACCAGCTGATTTTAGAATGATGATACAGAAACAACCGGGTACAGATATGCCTTTATATACTGTGAGAACTTCTAAATATGAGGAGGAGTTTTTGTTAAAAACTGATAAGGAATTAAGAATAAAACTGTAATATGAACACTAAGTGTGAATGAGAAATTATTCTTCAGAAGGCATTGTTTTATCTCATAAAAATTTTGGCGAAGCAGACAGACTATTGATTGTACTTTCTAACAATTATGGAAAGTTAAGTCTTGTTGCCAAAGGTGTAAGGAAGATTAAATCAAAAAAAAGGGGTCAAATTGAAATATTTTCCAAAATTAAATTTAGCGCAGTAAAAGGTCATGGAATAGATATTATGACTGAGGCAGATTTGTTGAATGATTATTCAGGTGTTCGGGTTAATTTAAATAAAATTTCGCTCGCTTACTATTTCTGTGAAGTAGTTAATAAAATTACCCATGAGGGTGAGCAGGTGTCTCAAGTTTTTGGACTTTTGTCGTTAGTATTAGAAGAACTTGAACAAACAACAAAACTGAAAGAATTACGGGTGAAGTTTATTTATGATTTGTTAACTGATATGGGTTATTGGCCAGTAGGAAGAAAATTAACTGAGGCTGATATTGTGTTAGATGATGTAATTGAAAGAAAAATTAATTCTGTCAGAGTTGGTAAGGCTGTGCTACAATGATATATATGAAGGGGTACAAAGCAAATATTGAAAAGCAAACAGAAGAGAATACTAAATTTCGTCAGGTTCGTTACACTTCAAAACATTTGCAGTTAGTATTGATGGCATTAAAACCAAAAGAAGAAATTGGTTTTGAAATTCATGAAGAAAATGATCAATTTTTTAGATTTGAAAGTGGGACTGGGCAAGTTACTATTGATGAAAGGGTTGCAGATTTAAATAGTGGTGATTGTGTAATTGTACCTGCTGGAGCAAGACATAATATCGTAAACACATCAGAAACAGATTATTTAAAGTTTTACACGTTGTATAGTCCTCCACATCATAAAGACAAAACTATCCATGAGACAAAGGAAGATGCTTTAAAGGACAAAGAAGAATTTGATGGCGTTACTTCTGAGTAGAATTGTAATATAATTACCCCATGGACTTGAAAGATAAAATTGCATCACTTGCTAAAAGACGCGGTTTTGTTTTCCCTTCTTCAGAAATATATGGTGGAATGGCTAATACTTGGGATTTTGGACCAATGGGTACACTTCTTAAAAATAACATTCGTGACTTATGGGTTAAAACGTTTGTAACTGACAAAGATAACATGGTGATGATTGACGCTGCCTCAATTCTTCGACCTGAAGTATGGGGTGCATCGGGGCACTTGGCAGGGTTTAACGAAGCGCTCATAGACTGCAAAGAGTGTAAAAATAGAGCCAGGGCAGATCATTTAGTAGAGAATACTGAACTTGGTATTATGGTTGAAGGACTTTCTTTTGAGGAGCTAGAAAAAATTGTAACCGATAACAAAATAAAATGCCCTAAGTGTGGAAAATTTAATTGGACAGCAATCAGAAAGTTTAATCAACTTGTTGAAGTTAAACTTGGTGTTTTGGAAGAGGGTAAAAACTTGGCTTATCTAAGAGGAGAAATAGCTCAAGGTATATTTTTAAATTTTAAAAACGTAATTGATTCAACTCGCGTTAAAGTTCCTTTTGGTATAGCACAAGTAGGTAAAGCTTATAGAAATGAGATAACCATGGGACAGTTTGTTCATAGAAGTTTTGAGTTTGATTTAATGGAGTTTGAATATTTTATCAAAGATGAAAACTGGAATGAAGTATTTGATTTGTTTAGCAAAGAAATGTGGCGGTTTGCACTTGATTTGGGATTAAATGAGAAAAAGTTAAGATGGAGAGAACACGAAGAAACTGAAAGATCTCATTATTCTAAAAAAACTGCTGATATTGAATATGAATATCCATACGGTTTTAAAGAAATGTTTGGTATTGCTTATAGAACTAATTTTGATCTTACTAATCATGCTACTAATTCAGGAAAGGACTTAAGTTTTGTTGATCCTCAAACAAATGAAAAATATGTACCTCATGTAATTGAACCAACCTTTGGATTATCAAGACTTACAGGTATTACTCTTTTTGATGCATATACAGAAGATGGTGATAGAGTTTATCTAAAACTTAATCCTAAAATTGCACCTTATAAAGTTGCTGTCTTCCCACTTCTTGGAAATAAACCTGAATTAACTAAAAAGGCGAGGGAAGTTTATTCTGAACTTAAGAAAACTTTAAATGTAACCTGGGATGATAGAGGAAATATTGGAAAGCGTTATTTTGCACAAGATGAAATTGGTACTCCTTGGTGTGTTACAGTTGATTTTGATACTGAAAAAGACAATTCAGTAACAGTTCGTGATCGTGATACAGGTAAACAAGAAAGAATAGAAATTTCAATGCTTCAAGAATATTTTAGTGAAAAGTTAAAATAATGAAAATTATTAAAAAAACTGAAGCGATTCATGTAGATAAACCTGAAGGGACAAAAGTAGATTATTATCTTCGCGATGAGTATGAGGTTCATTACAATGAACAGTTTGCAGGTTCAACCCAAACGTGGCATCATCATGAAAAAATTTCAGAAACATTATTTATAATTGAGGGTGAATTGACGGCTAAGTGGAAAGAAAATGATGTAGAAAAAACTCAAATTGTTTCAACTGGAGATCTTATTGAATCAGAAAATACTTCACATACTTTTGTTAATCATACAGATAAAATCGTTAAATTTATAGTTATTAAACAAGTTTTAACAGGAGAAAATAAAGTCGATCTGCTTAAAAACGATAAAGTGATTGATTAACCATACCGAGGTGGCAATAGTAATCCACTCCCGAAGTGGAATTTAATCAAAAGTTAGATGCTTTATATTTTCCAATTCTTTTTGATAATCAGCGTTATCTGTAACAAAGTTTTTGTATGAGTCGTCGGTTTTAAAACTACTCAATATATCGTCTTTTATACAAAATGGAAATTTAGTTTGATTTAAATATTCTGGAAGTGAGGACCATTCGTATTTTATCAGTTTGTCAATATCTGCAACTATTGCAGATGAATAAGGATTCAAATGTATATATCTTGAAACATGCAACAATTGTTCTTCACTGTCAATTCTAACAGCTTTAAATTGGCCTTGAAATAAAGGCCCTACTCTTTCATTTTTAATATTAAAATACCGCACATGGCTATTTTGTAAGTTAGCTAATAATTTTGAAATCCCATTGTCATTATTTTGTTTTAACAGCAAATGAAAATGATTTGGCATCAAGCAATACGAAATAATATCAGTATTGGTTTTTTCCTTTGCTAATCTACTCCATATTTCTTGCCTTTGATCACCAGCAAGCGTCATGAATTTTGAAAATTTAACAGGGTGATCAAGATAATTGTAGTATTTTAGTAGTAATAAAAAACGACGGTATTCATATTTAGATTTAAAAATTGGTCGTTTATTAACACCGCGATTAAATATATGGTAGTAATAATTAGTTATTAATGGTGTCTGACGTGCTGGCATATTTCATTGTATACCGAGGTGGCAATAGTAATCCACTCCCGAAGTGGGATGCTAGTTGACAACTAACCTATTTAAATTGCAAAATGATAATATGAATTTAACTTCAAGTAGTAAAAAATATTTTCCATTTATACTTTTAGGTGTTGGAATACTTATATTGGTTTTTGTATTTATATTTATTAAAAATAGAAATTCAGATGTTGTGGTTGACGACACAGAAACTCTTGCTGAAGTTGCATTTAAAGATAGACCATTTGCATCATTGACTCCTACATCTGACGGACATTATATAAATTTAAAAATAGATAAAATAACTTTACCTAAGGCAGTTTCACTTGATTATGAATTACTCTACTCACTTCCTGATGGTAGAACCCAAGGAGTTCCTGGAACAGTTGATTTGAAAGGTGAGAAATCATTTGAAAGAAAGTTGCTATTGGGATCTGAATCAAATGGAAAATTTAGATATGATGAAGGTGTTGTTGATGGAAGTTTAACCGTTAGACTTCGAAACTCAAATGGAAAGTTAATGGTAAAGTTTTCTACAAAGTGGCATTTGCAATCAACAGATCAGGAATTAACATCTATTGATCAAAACTTCACATATGTAATGGATAAGAAACCAAAAGGGATGTACTTTGTAACAATGGAAACATTTGGATTAATGGATAGCACTGTTTCCGAAGTAGCCTCAGGTCCATATGGAATATTTGCTTCAGAAGAATTACCTGCTGGAACAGCAGAAGGGTGGAAAGTCGTTTCTTCAAATATCTTCTTCAAATAATTACTACTTTATTTTCTAAATATATATTTTTTGGTTAGGCTTAATTGATGTACTTTGTTCGGTGAAAACCCTCTTGACAAGTCGTGAAAGAAATATCAAAATGGATAGTAATGGAGGGAAATGGAGGAATTCCACATAACTCACATCTGCCCAGATGAATAAATATAATGTTATTAGGAACATATCAGGTCAAAGTGTCAGCTTCACGAAGAGTCTTTATTCCTGCCCCCTTTCGAGAAACGTTGGGAGAGAACTTAATTTTAGCCAAATGGTACGAACAATGTTTGGTATTAATTGCCGATAGTAGCTGGCAGGCTCTTTACAATAGGTTGGTAGGGGATCAGAAGATAATTGTTTCTCCGATCCGAGAAACAGAAAGATTTATCTTAGGATCTGCTTATAATACAACACCAGATGAACAGGGAAGAATTGTAATACCTGAATTATTATCTCATTTTGCAAACCTAACTTATGAAATAAGTTTCATAGGTTTAGGTGACAGAGTTGAGATTTGGGACAGTAGGATTTGGGAAGAAAAACAAAAGTCGTTAGCTAAAGAAGCATTTGAAATAATTGAGAATTTGGCAAACAAAAAGGATTAAAGATTATGACAACTAAATATCACGAAACAGTATTAGTTAAAGAGATAAAAAAAGAATTACCAAAAGGTAAGGTAATAGATTGCACACTTGGTACTGGAGGTCATAGTGAAGCCTTAATTAGTAAAGGTTGTGAAGTACTTGGAATAGAAGCTGATCCTAAAATGCTTGCAATTGCAAAAGAGCGTTTGGGTAAAGATAAGAATCTTGCCATAAATGGTAAAAAATTAGTTTTAGGTAATTTTGTTGATATAGATAAAATTGCGAAAGAAAATGGTTTTACTGAAGTTGATGGAATTTTATTTGACTTAGGAGTTTCGAATTTGCACCTTAAGAGTGATGATAGAGGATTCTCGTTTACAGAAAGTGAACAAGATCTTGATATGAGATTAAACCCTGAGGGTTTAGGAGTAAAAGCATCTGACTTATTAAACGCTTTAAATGTAGGTCAACTTACAGAAATGTTTAGTAAAGTTATGAACCAAGATTTATCAAGAAGGTGGGCTAGAAGAGTAATAAATACTAGACCATTTAAAACAGTTGCTGACTTGAAAGTTGTGGCACACGATATGCCACATAAGCAAAGCTTGCCACATAGTGGTAAAAAAAATTTAGATTCTGCAACTTTGCCGATGTTGGCACTTAGAATTGCAGTAAATAGTGAATATGAAAATTTAGTTGAGGTGTTGCCAAAAGCGTTTTCGTTACTTAAAGAGGGTGGCAAACTTTTAATAATAACTTTTCATTCGGGCGAAGAGAAGATATTGGAAAATAATATTTCTGATAAAGGATACATAATATATCCTTCAAATGAAGAAATATTAGAAAATCCAAGATCAAGGAGTGCGAAATTACATATTTATACAAAATGAAAATAAACATTATGAAAATAAACTTTAAAAAAATAAATATTATTTGGGGTATTAACCTAATAGTTTTTGCCTTTGTCGTGTTTTTAGGTATCGAGCAAGCTGGTAAGGGTGCAGAAATATCTAAAATAGAAAAAGAACTTGAAACGCAAATTAGTTTAAAGAGAGATTTATCAGAACAAATATTTAATTCTGGAAGTGAAAATAAATTGGGAGATGTAAGTGCCGACCAAGGATTTTCAAAACCTTCAAAAGTTGTTTATATGAACTCCGAGGAGGTATCATTAACTTTAAAATAATTAAGTTATGATTAATAGACTACATGTTGTAATGCTTGTTTTCGCAGTTTTGTTTTCTCTTGTCTTGTCTAAATTATTTTATTGGCAAATTGTAAAAGGTAGTGAACTAAAGCAAGAAGCAAGCTATCAATATAATGGATCAAAGAAAATTACAGCTACACGTGGAAGTATCCTAGCGAACGATGGGACATGGTTGGTTGCTAATAGGACTAATTGGTTACTTTTTGCAGAAATACCACTTCTTGATAAATCTTCAAAAGAAATTGCAAATATTCTAGCACCTTTAATAGTGGAAAATGATTATCCTTCTGAAGATGAATATAAATTAGGTTTACTGCAGGAGATAGATAGATTACAGGAGATGATGGATCGAAAAGGAGCTGCTTGGGTACCTTTAAAACATAGGATTCCAACTGATATAAAAAATAAAATTGAAGAATTAAATATTAGTGGATTGGGATTTGATCCTGAAGAAAATAGATACTATCCAGAAGGATCAGTATCCGCGCAGCTACTTGGATTTGTGGGTAAAGATAAAGATGGCAATGATACTGGTTATTTTGGTCTTGAGGGTTATCATAATATTTCATTATCAGGGAAAGACGGATTTATTCAAAGAGAAAAAGATTTAAAAGGTGTACCGTTTGTGTCATCTAAAACCAGTGAAATTAACTCTGTACCTGGAACTGAACTTGTAACTTATATTGATAAGAGAATAAGTAATTTGGCAGATATTAAATTACGAGAAGGAATTGAAAAATATGGTGCAAAAGAAGGATCAGTTGTTATCATGGATCCAAAAACTGGAGGGATTCTTGCTATGAGCTCTTGGCCATCTTATGATCCTGCTAAATATAATGAATATGAAGGAACGTTATACAGAAATCCTGCTATTTCTGATAATTTTGAACCAGGATCTGTATTTAAAGTAATTGTAATGGCTGCTGGGATTGATGCTGGCGTTGTTGAACCTGATACTAAATGTGATATTTGCGATAAGCCTTTAAAGGTTGATAAATATTATATAGAAACTTGGGATAATAAATATCACCCTGATTCCACAATGACTGATGTAATAGTTCATTCGGATAACGTAGGAATGAGTTTTGTTGCTCAAAGACTTGGAGAAGATAAAGTATATGAATATCTTGATAAATTTGGTATTGGTAAACTAAGTGGAGTTGACCTACAGGGAGAATCGAATGTTCCACTACGAAAAAAAGGTACTTGGAATATAGTTGATTTGGTAACTTCTTCATTTGGACAAGGTGTTGCCACAACACCAATGCAACTTGTAAGAGCAGTTGGTGCAATAGCTAATGATGGATATCTCGTAACTCCTCAAGTTGTAAATAATAAAAAAATTGAAAAGGTCCAAATAATTTCAAAGGAAGCTGCAGACAAAATGACAGAGATAATGATGGACTCTGCAACTCACGGTGAAGCTAAGTGGGCTGATATCAAAGGATTTAGAGTCGCTGGAAAAACTGGAACAGCACAAATTCCAATTGCAGGTCATTATGATGCTGAAAAGACTATTGCAAGTTTTGTTGGGTTTGCTCCAGCGGAAGATCCAAAGTTTGTTATGATAGTAACTTTAAAGGAGCCACAAAGTTCTCCTTGGGCCTCAGAAACTGCTGCTCCTTTGTGGTATTCTATATCTCGAGACCTTTTCAATTACTTTGGCATTCAGCCAGATAATTAGGTATACTATTAACAATTAATATATTAAAGTCATGAATATTGGAAAATTATGAATATAAAAGTACAAGGAGGCCAAGTTCTATCAGGTACAATCACGCCTTCTGGAAGTAAAAATTCAGCAGTTGCAGTAATTCCAGCCACGATTCTTTTTGATAAACCAATAACACTTAAAAATATTCCTGATATAACTGATGTAACAAGATTGGTGTCAATTTTAGAAAATATGGGCTCAAAAATATCTTGGGACAAGGAAAATAACAGTCTTACAATAGATAATTCTGAAATTAAATACAGCCCAGTTACCAAAGAAAACATTGGTAATATGAGAGGCACATCACTTCTTTGGGGTCCAATGCTTGCAAGATTTGGGAAGGTTTCGTTTGAGGAATTACCTGGAGGCTGTACTTTAGGCATAAGGCCACTAGGAGCACACTATGATGCGTTTAAATCGCTAGGTGTAGATATTGAGCTCTCATCTCAAAGTGTCGTAATGGATGCTAAATCTGCCAAATCTGCAACCATTTGGTTAGCTGATATGAGTCCAACTGTAACTGAAAATGCAGTAATGTTGTCTGCAACTTTAAAAGGTACAACAACAATAATTGGTGCAGCTTCTGAACCTCAAGTACAGGATTTATGTAGACTGTTAGTAACGTCAGGCGCCAAGATAGAGGGCATTGGTTCAAGTGTGTTAACAATTGTTGGTGTGTCAGAATTGACTCCACCTAAAGAATATGAAATATTCCCAGACCACTATGAAATAGCAACATTTTTAGCTTTAGGTGCGACTACTGGTGGAGAAATAAGGGTAAATAATGCAATGCCTGATTTGTTTGGTCAAATTGACCATGTGTTTTCAGAGTTTGGTATTAATATTAGGTATGAGGATAAAACTGCTATTGTTTCTGGTGGGCAAAAAATAAAAATTAATAATGAAGGTAATGGCACTTTGGACATTAAAGCTCAGCCTTGGCCAGGGCTTCCTGTTGATATGCTTCCACTTTTTATCCCAATTGCGTTATCAGCCGAAAGTGGAAGTGCACTTTTCCATAATTGGATGTATGAATCTGGACTTTTCTGGACATCTGAACTTTCAAAACTTGGAGCAAATATTATAATGGCAGATCCTCACAGAGTCATAGTAAATGCTGGAAATAAGCTAGTAGGTGCCAAGTTAGAAGCTCCATATATCATAAGAGCAGTAGTTGCCATGACAATGTGTGCAATGACGGCAAAGGGTGAAACAACGATCCTAAACGCAGATGCTCTTTATAGGGGTCATCCTAACTTTGCTAAAAATTTGAAAAACTTAGGTGCTAAAATTGAGGAGACACAGTAAAAATTTCAAAGATGATTCAATTTGATTCAAGAAAAGTCAAAAAAGGTGATATCTACGTCGCCGTTAAAGGTTTGACGGTAGATGGACATGATTTTATTGATCAGGCAATTAAAAATGGGGCAAAGCAAGTTTTTGGCGAGAAAGAAATAAAAAATCCAATGTATATTAGAACACTTAATTCAAGAGTAAAACTTGGAGAACTTGCGAGTGAATATTATGGCGATCCAAGTAAAAAATTAAAAGTTATTGGAGTTACTGGCACAAAGGGTAAAACTACTACTTGCCACCTAATCCATCATATTTTAACTCAAAATGGTAAAAAGGCAGGATTAATATCTACAATTTCTGCACAAGGGTTTCATACAACTGCACCTGATATTTTAACTTTAAATAAAGAATTGTCTCAAATGGTCAAAGATAACTATGAATATGTGGTTCTTGAAGTTAGTTCTCATGGAATTGATCAGGGTAGAATTGCTGGAATAAAGTTTGATATATCAGTTTTGACTAATTTAGCACCCGAACATTTGGATTATCATAAAACATTTAAAGAATATAAAAGAGTTAAGATGATGTTTGTAAATTCTGCAAAATTTAGGGTTTTTAGTCCTAAAACTACTAAATTGAAAATTTTAGAAGGAGATTTTAATAATATTAATGCAGAAACTGCTATTGAAGTGTGTAAAGAGTTGGGCATTTTGGAATCATCTTCAATAAAAGCACTTAAAACATTTAAATTACCTGAAGGAAGATTAGAAGAAATTAAAAATGACAAAGGTTTTAGAGTTTTTGTAGATTTTGCCCATACTCCAGATTCATTGGAAGTAGCCTTAAAATATCTTAAGAGTATAACGAAGGGTAAGTTAATTTCTGTTTTTGGATGTGCTGGTGAGAGGGATCCGCGTAAAAGATCTAGAATGGCTAAAATTTCTACTAGGATTGCTGACCTTTCTGTATTTACAGCAGAAGATCCTAGGACTGAAAATATTTTTAAAATATTAAAACAAATGAAAAGTGGGGTAATTAGTAAAAGTTATGTTTCTATACCAGAAAGAGGAGAAGCTATAGCTTATGCATTATCGATAGCAAAAAAAGGTGATATTGTTGGTGTTTTTGGCAAAGGACATGAGAAGTCTATGTGTTATGACTCATATGAGCATCCATGGAGCGATCAAGATTTTATTAAAAACCAATTTGATGGATTTACTGGCCTTGTCGGAATAGTTTTGGCAGGTGGAAAAGGTAAAAGAATGCATTCAAATTTACCTAAGATTATGCATACTATTGTTGGTAGACCTATGATAGCTTATTCATTAGAAAATTTAAGAAATGCTGGAATTAAACAAGTTATCCCCGTTCTTGGATATAGAAGAAATATTGTTTTAAATCGTCTGTCTAAAAATGTGATTTATGCTGTTCAACCAAAACCTCTTGGTACTGGTAATGCTGTATTAAATTCTTTCCCAAAAATTTCAAAAGATACTTCTACTTTGCTTGTTATTAATGGAGACGATAGTGCTTTCTACACACCAAAAACAATTAAAAATGTTATTGAATTACATTACAAAAATAATTCAATTTTGACATTTGTTAGCTTGATTCAAGAAAATCCTGCTGGTTTAGGTAGGGTTGTGAGGGATTCTAAAGGGAAGTTATTAGGAACTGTTGAAGAGAAAAATGCTACAGAGGATCAGAAAAAAATAAAAGAGGTTAATGATGGACTTTATATTTTTAATTACAAATGGCTTCAAAAGAATATATTTAATATCCAAAAGAATGATGTTGCTAAAGAGTATTATCTTACTGATCTAATCGAGATTGCATTAAATAATAACGAAATAGTTTCAACTTATACTTTGCCTGATTCATCGGAATGGCAAGGTATTAATACACAAGATCAATTGAAAGAAGCTGAAAAAAAGATGTTGAAAAGACTTCAAATAAATGAATAAAGGCTTTAAAAAATATTCACAAAAAATTGTTACATTTGGTGGTGGAACAGGTCAGTATCATTTACTTTCAGGTTTAAGAGAACTTAATGCTAATGAAAAAATTACTGCGGTTGCTGGTACGTGGGATAGTGGAGGAAGTTCAGGTAGGCTTCGTTCTGAAATAGGAGTTTTGCCACCAGGAGACCTAAGACGATGCATTTTGGCCTTAATGAATGATCCTTATCAAAGGTCAGTCGCTCAAAAATTATTTGATGATAGGCTTGAAGATTTGGTAGGGCCACTTAAAGGACATTCCTTCGGAAATTTATTAACAGCAAGACTTGACAACATTTATAGTGGTCAAGATAGAGGAATTACCGCTGAATGTGAATTGTTTAGAGTGAGATCAAAAGTAATGCCTGTTAGCTTGTCTCGAGTTGAATTAATTGCTGAAACAAAAAAAGGAAATCAAATTGTTGGTGAATCCAATATCGATATAAGAAGTAAAAGCAGATTGTATGATCAATCAGATAAAATTATCAGAATATATTTTGATACCAGTGCTGACATAAATCCATCTGTAATTAGGGAAATTAAAAACGCTGATAAAATTATTTTCGCACAAGGAGATTTGTATACTAGTGTATTACCTCATTTATTAGTATCAGGTGTAAGAGAAGCTATTCAAAAATCTAAAGCAAAACTTATATTTGTATTAAATTTGATGACTAAACCAGGGGAAACTGATGGGTATAAAGCATCTGACTTTCTTAAATCCATTTTGTTTTATTTAGATGCACCTGGGAGGCTTGATTATATGTTGGTAAATACTAATAATTTGGACTCTAAAATTCTTTCTATTTATAAAGAAGAGGGCCAAAAAATGGTTGAAGTTGATGAGGAAAATATTAAATTAATTGAGCCAAAAATTACGATTGTAAAAAAATCAATTTTAACTTATTTTAAAAAAGAACATTTATTGAGGCATGATTCTTTGAAATTAGCTAGCGCTTTATTACAAATATAATTATTTGCTGTATCGCAATTTTATTTTAGGAATTAAATAATCGCTAAAAGTTTTTTCAAAATTAAAATTAATTTTATAGCCCCAGTCCTTAATTGCTTGGTCACTATTTATTTCTTTTGGCCAGCTATCGACAATTTTTTGCCTTTCTTCATTTATTTTGTAACTAATTTTTGCATTCGGAAAATTTTTTTTGATTTCTGATTCAATTTGTTCAGCAGACACACTAAAACCACCTATTTCATAGATTTTTTCAAAAAGATTGTTTTTTGGAGCCAAAAGTAGCATCATCAAAATTTCCACTGCGTCAGACATTGCCATAAATGGAATTGTTGTGTCTGGCCTGACAAAACACTCGTAAGATAAATTTTGAGCTGCTGAATGGATCATCTCTGATCCGTAATCGCTTGTACCTCCTGATGGTAAAGTGTCTGGCGATAGTAAACCTGGAAATCTAACTGATCTAAAGTCCACTAAATTATTTCTATCGATTGTCGTGTCGAGCAATTTGTAATTTCTGGAAAAATATACCCCTAGATTTTCACAGGCTAGTTTTGAAACTCCATATATAGTAATCGGGTTGCCATGTGCAGCAATTGAACTAGGGAAAATAAATTTAATTGATTTTTTATTTTCTAATCCACTTTTTGTGACAGCTTTTAGAAGATTGAGAGTTCCTGTTATGTTTATGTCAGATGCTAATTCAGGATTTTTCTCTCCACCAGTTGAAAGAATTGATGCGAGGTGGAAAACTATATCAATTTTTTGCTCTTTAAAAATATTATCAATACTTTCTTTGTCGATAATATCTGATATATAGAATTTAGTTAGTAGTTTTAGAATTTCTGGTTCTGGCTGTTTAATGTCAAGTGCAATAATTTGATAGTTTTTTAAATCAGTAATTTTTTTTACTAATCCATAACCCACTTCCCCTGATATGCCCGTTATTAAAACTGTTTCCATATTTTTTCAAAAATTAATAATGCATCATCAAGATCCTTTTTGCTGTGTGCTGCAGAATTCATGATTCTTATTCTAGCTTTTCCTTGAGGTACAGTTGGAAATACAATTGCTTTTGCAAATAATCCTTCGTTAAATAGTTCTTTGCTCATATCCTGTGCTTTTTTCGATTCTCCTAACATTATTGGAATAATAGGTGACTTGTTGCTTCCAATATCAAATCCAATTTTCTTTAAACCATTTTTAAGATATTCTGCATTTGACCAAAGTGTTTTAACCAAATCATCTGATTCTGTAAGTAAATCCACTGCTGCTATACAGGCTGCTACGTCAGGTATCGTCATTGCGCTACTAAAGAGAAATGGTCTTGCTCTTTGTGTTAACCATTCAATTAATTCAGTATTTCCTGCGACCATTCCTCCAACAACTCCAAATGCTTTACTCATTGTTCCAACTTCGATATCTACTTTTCCGTGCAAATTAAAGTGATCGACAATACCTCTACCGTTTGATCCTAATACCCCTTCTCCGTGTGCGTCATCAACCATTAAGATGGCTTTATATTTACTTGTAACTTTATATATTTCATCAAGTGGGGCAATATCGCCATCCATTGAAAAAACACCATCGGTTATTACAAGTTTTTTAACATTTGTTGGGGCTGATTTTAATTTTTGTTCTAGGTCATCCGTATTTAAATGTAGATATCTTATTACTTCTGCTTTACTTAATTTGCAACCATCAATAATACTTGCATGGTTAAGTTCATCTGAAAATATTAGATCATTCTCTCCAACAATTGCAGGAATTACTGCAAGATTTGCAGTGAATCCGGATTGGAACGTAAGTACACTTTCTACTTTTTTAAATTTTGCCAATTTTTCTTCAAGTGTTTTATGAAGAGATGTGGTACCTGCAATTGTACGTACAGCAGCAGGTCCTATTCCATACTTTTTGATTGCTTCAATAGCTGCCGATTTTAATTTCTCGTTATTGGCAAGGCCTAAATAATTGTTTGAGCAAAAGTTTAAGTATGTTTTTGAATTAATTGTAATTTTTGCATCAATTGCACTCTCAAGGGTGAGTATATTATTGTAAAGGCTTTGATCTTTTAAACTTTGAACTTCCTTTTTAATCCAGTCCATATGAAGTATAATACACTAGATTATGCAAAGAATACATATGATGGGTGTTTCTGGGAGTGGAATGAGTGGAGTGGCAGCTCTAGCTACAAAAATGGGGTATTCTGTAACGGGTTGTGATATCAAAAATGGTGGCCATAGCCTCGATCATTTAAATGATTGTGATTTGTTAGTTGTATCTCCGGCAATTCTATATAATGAAACTCCAGACCCTGAATTACTTCTTGGAAAATCTAAAAATATTGTTACTACTTGGGAGGAATTTTTGGGTGGTACTTTAGCAAAGAACAAAAAAATGATTGCAATTGCTGGTACGCATGGTAAGTCTACAACTACAGGTATGGTTGGGAAATTATTGGAAGATACTGGTTTTGACCCTCTGGTAATGATCGGAGCAAATGTTAAAGATTGGGGTGGGAATTCTAGGTTTGGAAATGGAGATTATTTTGTAGTTGAGGCTGATGAATTTAATGATAACTTTTTACACTATAGTCCCGAGGTTATTATTCTTAATAATATCGAATTTGATCATCCTGATTATTTTAATAGTGAAAAGCAATTATTTGAAAGTTTTCATAAGTTTATCCAAAGGCTTGTTGGTGAGAAAGTGTTAATAGTGAATTGGGATAACGAAGGTGTCAGAAATTTACTAGATGGGTTAGATACTACAAAATTTAAATTAATTAAATATTCAAGAGAAGAGACTGATATTAATTTGAATTTAAAGGTGTTGGGTGATCATAATATAACTAATGCTCTTGGTGTAATTGAATTGGGTAAAGTTTTAAATATAGATCAAGAAAAAATAATTGAAAGTATTGAAAGCTTTGAAGGGATTGGACGGAGGATGGAAGAAATCGGTAAAAATGTATTTGATGATTATGCTCATCACCCTACCGCAATTAAAACAACGTTGAATGGTTTACGAAATAAATATCCGGATGCGACTATTTGGGCAATTATTGAACCTCATGGATATAAAAGGACAAAGGCGCTACTAAATTTTTATGAAGGTGCGTTTGATTCAACTGATAATGTATTAATTGGACCAATTTATAAAGCCCGTGATGTTATAGATACTTCAATTAATTCTGAATCGATTGTAAGTGTCTCAAAGCATAAAAATATAAGATCTTGTGATTCAATTGATCAAATTTTGGAAATTATAAAGAAAGAGAAAAAAGATGGTGATATCTTTGTTGTTATGGGTGCTGGTAATAGTAATAAATGGGCACAAGAAATTGTTGAAACTATTCATGGACAGACACAAGTAAGTTTTTCAGATATAACTACTTTAAAAGTTGGAGGAAGAATAAAACATTATTTTGAAGTTAAATCGAAAGAAGAGTTGGTTGAAAAAGTAAATTTAGCAACACAAGAGAAGTTGCCAATTTTTGTTATAGGTGGGGGAACTGATATTGCTGTTACTGAAAAAGATTTTGATGGGGTAGTGATTAAATATGTTGGTAATAAAATAATATTTGTAAATAATATAGTAACCGCTGAATCAGGTGCAGTATGGGATAAATTGGTAGAAGAATCAGTAGATAGAAACTTGGCAGGCATTGAATGTTTGTCTGGCATACCTGGTACTGTAGGTGCGTCCCCTATACAAAATATTGGCGCTTATGGTCAAGAACTCTCTGAAACGTTTGTTAAATTAACTGCGTATGATATAAAGAATCAAAAGTTTGTAGAGTTTAGCAAAGAAGAGTGCAAATTTGGTTACAGAGAAAGTATTTTTAAACAAAAAGAATATTGGCAAAAATTTGTAATAATTGAAGTTACATTAACATTAATTAAAGATGGCAAAGTTTCAGCAAACTATGAATCGTTAAAGGAATATGTAAAAAGTGAAAATCCTACTTTGCAAGAAATTAGATTTGCAGTTTTAAAAGTTCGATCAGTAAAACTTGTAAATCCATTAGAAATACCAAATGCTGGATCTTTTTTTAAAAACCCAATTGTTACTGAAGATCTGAAGAATAAACTAATACAAAAATATCCCGATTTAAAATATTTTGCGTTTGGTGAAAATTTCAAAATCCCTGCAGGTTGGTTAATTGAGAAAACAGGATGGAAAGGTAAAGCATTAGGTCCAGTTAAGGTTTCTGACAAACATGCATTAATTATTACTAACCCAGAAGGTAAAGGGACTTTTGACGATGTTAAAAATCTTGCAGATAAAATAATGAGTGATGTTAAAAATGAATTTGGTATAGATCTTGAACCAGAAGTACAATATATAAATCTATGAAACACATCGATCTAAGAAAAAAATATCCAGAATTTGTTTATGAAAGTTCTGCTTGGGTTATTGAAAATAACAATTTATTGATTTCGTTTAAATTTAAAATTGGTGAGGAGTTTGAGTTTAATCCAAAAATAACTATAAAAAATATTAATGTTGAGAGAATAAATGATATAAAGGCCACGGTGAATAATTTAGTATTTAATATTGGATTAGTCGAAATGTTTTCTTATTGGAAAGCATTTTGTTCTCCTAAAATAATTGTAAATGCCGGTTATCTTGATGATTACCAGATTAATTGGTGGAAAAAATTACTGAATAATGGAATGGGACAATATTTCTATGAAAATCAAATTGATTTTCGAGACGAAAAATTTATTGAAATTGTTTCCACCACTCATGTTTTAACGGTCGAACCATTAAAGGTGTATGGAAATAAAATATTGGTTCCAGTTGGTGGAGGTAAAGATTCATCTGTTACTTTGGAAATACTTAAAAATAATTTTAATGATGTTAGCTCATTTTTATTAAATCCATCGAAAGCCTCTTTAGAAACTGTAAAAATTGCAGAAGTTGATTCAGTTATAGTATTAAGAGATCTTGATACACAATTGTTAAATTTAGGTAGCGAATATTTAAATGGTCATACTCCATTTACAGCTGTATTATCTTTTGTAAGTTTATTGGTTTCCGTAATTGGTGAATATAAGTATTTGATATTTTCAAATGAACAAAGTTCAAATGAAGGAAATACTAATTATTTAAAAACTGAAATTAATCATCAATACAGTAAGAGTTTTGAATTTGAAAATGATTTTAGAGAATATAACAATAAATATCTAAGTAATGTTGATTATTTTAGTTTTCTTAGAC
>CAYSAY010000007.1:0-15104 GCA_964429215.1 uncultured Gammaproteobacteria bacterium
TAATACTCACTAGTCTTTAAGAGTTCGGAATACTTAATGAAAAAAACAAATTTAAATCAAAGCCAAGGCGCATTTTGCGTGGGTGTAGATAGATAAAAAGTTTTTTAGACTTTTGGATTACCCGACTCTTTATTAAGAGCCGGTTTTTTTATATACTTTAAAATTTTAAATAGCATATAACCCGTTAACAAACGCATCTTGAGCCGTGAACGAATAGTTCACTTTAGTAGGCGAAAGATAAGTTGTAACTGGGTTGCCCAGCTAGTAAATGATGGTTTATCAACCTGGGCCGTTGGCTCAGTTGGTAGAGCGCTTCATTTGCAATGAAGAGGTCGGGAGTTCGAATCTCCCACGGTCCACAGTTTAATGGCAAATGCTTAAGAGTTAAAAATATTTAACACTTAAACATTGATCATTAATATTTTAATCAGTACTTTAACAACTGAAGGATAATTAGTACAACGATGAGTTGTACGAAAAGTGTCTACATAACCCTTTGTCCGGTTATGTAGAATGATTAGAAATAAGGCCGTTAATTGGACACTACTAGTATGTAGTGTTGCAAGGTTTTTATATTAACGCAGATAGTGAATGCCTTGGTCGTATTTTCCGAAGAAGGACGTACATAGCCACGATAGTCGACGGGGAACTGCTACGAAGTTTTGATCCGTCGGTGTCCGAATGGAGCAATCCCCTCTGGTGTAAATCAGAGGACACAACAAAAAAATTATTAAATTTATTTAATTTATATTTGTTGTAGAGGGAACCAGCTGAACTGAAACATCTAAGTAAGCTGAGGAAAATAAATCAAAGAGATTATGTCAGTAGCGGCGAGCGAAAGCATAACAGACTAAACCTTTTTTATGTTCGCATAAACGAGGGGTTGCGGGAGCCCAATGTGGGATTAAAATTTAATAGTAGAACAATCTGGAATGGTTGGCCATAGAGAGTGAAAGCCTCGTAAATTAAATTAAATTTTACCCTAGGGATTTCCCAAGTAGCATGGAGTAAATACTTTGTGCGAATCCGGGGGAACCATCCTCCAAGTCTAAATAAAAATACGAACCGATAGTGAACTAGTACCGTGAGGGAAAGGTGAAAAGAAGGGTGAGACACCCAATGAAATAGAAACTGAAACTATCTGCGGACAAACCGAGAGAGCATTGAAGCAATTCTTTGTGATCTCGTGCCTATTGAAGAATGAGCCTGCGAGTTCTCGCTTACTATAGTCTAAGACGGTATTACCGTCGAGGCAAAGCGAAAGCAAGTATGAAAGTGCGAAATAATATAGTAACCGGGAGACCCGAAACCGAGTGATCTAACCTTGAGCAGGGTGAGTCCTTAAGAAATTAAGGAGGAGGCCCGAACCCGTTATCGTTGCAATGATATGGGATGACTTGTGGTTAGTGGCAAAATACCAACCGAACTCGGAGATAGCTGGTTCTCCCCGAAAGGTCTTTAGGGACCGCGCCATGGATGTTTATCAGGGGTAAAGCTACTGGATGGTTTTACAAGAGCAATCGAGTAAAATCAACCAAACTAAGAATACTGATAAAATAAAGCATGGTAGACAGTCATATCGGGCTAAGCTGATATGGCAAAAGGGAAACATCCCAGATTTTCAGCTAAGGCCTCTAAATCCACATTAAGTTTTAAAGGAAGTTTTCTCTCTCAGACAGCTAGGAGGTTGGCTCAGAAGCAGCCACCCTTTAAAGATAGCGTAACAGCTCACTAGTCGATCGAGAGGGGGCGCCCAAGATTTATCGAGGATCAAATGTGGTGCCGAAGCTAGAGATTTGTTTTTGGATTCGTCCAATTTCAAGTGGTAGGGGAGCGTTCCATATGCAGTGAAGATGAACCGTAAGGTTTGTTGGAGCGTATGGAAGTGAGAATGCAGGCATGAGTAGCGCACAAGACGGGTGAGAATCCCGTCCGCCGAATACCCAAGGTTTCCGTCGCTAGGTTCGTCCGCGACGGGTTAATCGGTACCTAAGGTGAGGTCAGTTCTACTGGCGTAGCCGAAGGACAAGTTGTTAAAATTCAACTATTTTTTATAATTCGTTTTTCATCGCAAGATGGGATACAGTTAAGGGTGACCGAACAGGAATATTGTAGCCTCTTATTGATTGAGGTATAAGTTGTAAAGCAGTTCTGACTAGAAAATCTACCAGAGCGTTTATCTGAGCAACGATGTAAATTCCGCCGCGAGGTGGGGGATTACAAACATTTCAGTTTGCAAGAAAATACTCGTAACTAGAATTATAAGAAGCCGTACCGCAAACCGACACAGGTGGGTTGGTAGAGAATACTAAGGCGATCGAGAGAAGGATCCTTAAGGAACTCGGCAAAAAAACTACCCGTAACTTCGGGAGATGGGTTTCCTATTCGTAATAGGATGGGAGGCACCTAAAGTTTGCTGACCGACTGTTTATCAAAAACACAGGTCTGTGCAAAATCGAAAGATTAAGTATACAGGCTGACGCCTGTCCAGTGCCGGTAGGTTAAAGGGAGGGGTGGTGCGAATTTATTCGTACTTGCCCTGAACCAAAGCTCCGGTGAAACGACAGCAGTAACTATAACTGTTCTAAGGTGAATTTAAGCTGCCTTAGTAAAATCTAGCTAAATGCTGGAACATCTCGTTAAATTAAGCCTACTATGGTATAATCTATCCTTAGATTATGTCAAGTAAAAATGGCTTAAGTAGAGAAAATCAGCAGGAAAGACTTAAAACAATCGGATGGATTGTTGGATTTGTAGATGGAGAAGGATGTTTTTCAGTGTCAGTTTTTAAGAATAAAACTACGAAAAACGGATGGCAAATTTTTCCAGAGTTTGTTGTAACGCAAGGTGAAAAAAGTATTTCAACTCTCCAAGAAATTGAGAAATTTTTTGGATGTGGAAAAATATTTGTAAATCATCGTTATGATAATCACAAAGAAAATTTGTACCGCTATTGTGTTAGAAATATTCACGATCTGAAAAATAAAATTATTCCGTTTTTCGAAACCAATAACCTGAGATCTGCAAAGATAAAGGACTTTTTAATCTTTAAAGAAGTAGTAAAACTTATGATAAATAAGGAACATCTACAGAAAGAAGGATTTGAAAAGATATTATTAGTTGCAGGTAAAAGAAAAGTTTAAGAATCCTCAGAGACTATACGCTAGAACAATTCCATTTTTAATGGATGCGTAAGATATAGTCCCAACTGCATGGAGACATGCAGAAATATTATTAACTTACAAATTAAAATAATATTTACAACTCCGACTAAATCGGAGCGAAGATTCGAGCGAAGTTCCTTGCCAGGTAAGTTCTGGCCCGCACGAAAGGCGTCACGAGTTAGCAACTGTCTTGAAGAACCACTCGGCGAAATTGCGTTGGCTGTGAAGACGCGGCCTAATCCCACTTGGACAAAAAGACCCCGTGGAGCTTTACTGTAGTTTGGCATTGTCTTGACAATTTTTGATCGTCTAGTATAGGAGGGAGCCGCAAGGCAATAGTGTAATACCTCTCGTTAGAGATTGTTGGACTTACTCATTTCCCCTAAAGACGGGGAAGGGAATAGTGCTAGATGGGCAGTTTTACTGGGGCGGTACCCTGCCAAAGAGTAACGCAGGGGCACAAAGGTTGGCTTGCTACGGATGGAAACCGTAGTGTAACTGCAAAGAGATAAGCCAGCTTGACTGCAACACCGAAGGGTGAAGCAGGTACGAAAGTAGGTCTTAGTGATCCCCCGATCCTTCATGGGAGGGACGGGGCTTAACTGATAAAAGCTACCCCGGGGATAACAGAGTAGTCGCGCCCGAGAGTCCATATCGACGGCGCGGTTCGCTACCTCGATGTCGGCTCATCACATCCTGGGGCTGGAGAAGGTCCCAAGGGTTGGTCTGTTCGCCCATTAAAGTGATACGCGAGCTGGGTTCAGAACGTCGTGAGACAGTTGACCATATTTACATATTATGGTGACAATCTAAGCTGTCTCCTTGTAAATCGTTTATGAACCATTAAAAACCAATTTTTTGGTAATTGAGAAGAGAGTAGGTAAAATTCTGTTAGAAAGATACAAGTCCTAATACCCCATTAGGAATAAATTTAGCTATATGCTGGAATAACCGAGTATTCAAAAATACTCCGATTTAATCGGAGTGACAATTTTTTGATGCGGTCAATCAGCAGGGAAGACTCGGAAACGAGAACCCTCACAGACTAAACGCTAAAACATTTAAGGTTAAAAACTTATGTGTAAGATATAGTCGGATCCTTATGTTAGTATTTAAAAAAATACTGACATGTCGTCCTTCGGGACGCCATAGCGATATAAGGTTTTTAGATATACTGGTCGTTCGGTACCTAAAATATAAAACAATTATGTCGGACTCTATCCAGTGGGATCGTTCGAGTTTTGATGGGAGTTGTCCACAGTACGAGAGGACCTGGATGAAGGAATCCCTGGTGTGCCGGTTGTGTCATCAGACGCAGCGCCGGGTAGCTATATTCCTCATTGATAACCGCTGAAAGCATCTAAGCGGGAAGCATACCCAAAGATTAGAACTCGTTGGACCTTTAAGGTCTGAGAGACCCCCGAAAGAATATCGGGTATAACCGGCTGGCGGTGGAAGTCCTGTAAAGGATTAAGCCTACCATGTACGGATTGGTCGAAGAAAACCTTGCAACATTGTATATTAATATCATGTTGTCGATTAACAAGTTTAATTTATATTAAACAGTTTGTTTTTAATCAAAAAATACATTATCCTTCAGTTGTTAGAGTATTTAGTCTTGGTGACTAGAGCGCAGTGGAACCACCTGATTCCATTCCGAACTCAGAAGTTAAACGCTGTAGCGCTGACGATAGTTACTGGGCAACTGGTCGCGAAAATAAGTCGTCGCCAAGACTGAATACTTTAACTAAGTCTCGAGTAAAATCGGGACTTTTTTATTGGTTAAATTTTATTTTTATTAATCAATTCTTCTTTGCTTGTCCACCCGCCTGCAACGCTTTTAGCGTAGCTAATACGGGCAGGAAGCAAGAAGTTGGAAGAAGAAAAGACACACCTGCCAAAATATTGAGTTCAATTTAATCCGCTCATATTATGTTTGCATGACTCCTTCGGGATAAACCCTCGTCGAACAGATGTAAACATTTTAGTTGGATTCACTCCATAAATTGAAATCAAATTTTGAAAGGCGAATAATGGAAGTTTTGTTTTAGGAAGGTCAGACCTTGATATATTGCCTCAAAAGGTCTGACCTTAATAGGTGTCGAATTGTGATTTGTAGTATTATTAAAGTATGGATATAAATAAATTAAAAGTTTTGAGTAAAATAGAAAAACTAAAATTAAAAAGGGAAATGCTCAAAACTTTGGACGAATTAGCAGAAAAGAATAAGCATTTTACAGATCAAGAAATTAACAGGGATATAGAATATGCTAAGAAGCATGCACCACGAATAGACTAGTTTTTGCATTTTTTTCTCAAAAAGTTTAAACTTCAACCAAGTTTCAACCTTGCTAAATGCAGAAAGGAGAAAAGCACATGAACAAAGTTTCATTGATGACCAGATTTAATATCTGGTTGCACAAAGAACGGGAGTTTTCCATTGGAAGAGTCTTGTTTTGGCTGGGAGTTCTCGGCGTTGTTGGTGCAATGTTTGATTTATGGCCATTTTAAGGAGGTTGTCATGGAATGGTGGCAGTACGCTCTGATTGGATTAGGAGTTTTGGCTGCAATTGGCACAATCGGATTCGTTGCTTGTGTCAAGTATTTGGCCCATCCACACTAATCAATACATCGCTGCTCGGGTGCACCTTTTTAAATATAAATACAAAAAGGTGCACCAGAGATTTTCTTCACTTGTAGGATTTGAGATTTTGAAGTATACTTCTTTTGCTAAAAAGAAAGGTAGGAAATGAATCTTGGCAACAAAAACAGTAACTAAAAAGACAATTGAAAAATCAGTCACTATGGCTGATCTTTTGGCAAAGTCAAAATCTTCAATTAAGAATTTATCATTAGGGCAAAGGGTAAGAGGTATTGTTATCCAAAAATTATCAAAATCATTAATCTTAGATATTAAAGGTAAAGCAGAAGGTGTAGTTACTGAAAAAGCCTTTGCAGAAGCAAGAGAATATATTTCAAAACTTAAAGTAGGGGATGAAGTAACTGCAGTAGTATTGGTCCCTGAAATGAGAGATGGTTCAACATTATTGTCCCTTAGAGACGCAGTAGCACAAGCATCATGGCAAGGTGTTGAGGAAGCATATAAATCAGGAACTCCAGTTGCAGTATTTGCAAAAGGATTTTCTACTTCAGGTATTGCAGTTGATGTTAATGGAATATCAGGTTTTGTCCCAACTTCACAACTTTCAAAAGAAACGGCAAAAGATGCACAAAATTTAGTAGGTAAATACTTCAAAGCTAAAGTATTAGAGCTTGATAGACAGAAAAACAAATTAGTGTTATCAGAAAGAGAAGTAACTGACGCAAAAGATATCCAAGAAGCTAAAAAGGCACTTGCAGAGATTAAAGACGGAGATTTGTTTGATGGAATAGTCACAACTATTGCAAACTTTGGAGTATTTGCAAAAATTAAAGTTGGTAAAAGTGAAGTTGAAGGATTGGTACACATTTCAGAATTATCATGGGGTAAGGTTGCTCATCCATCAGATTTATTAAAACTTGGTCAAAAAATTAAAGTTAAAGTAATTGGAACCAAAGAAGGAAAGTTAGCTCTATCTATGAAACATGCCTTAAAAGATCCATGGATTGATGCAGACAAAAACTACAAAGTAGAAGATAGAATTACAGGTAAAGTAACAAAGGTAACAGATTTTGGAGTATTCATAGAGCTTGAATCAGGTATTGAAGGACTTGTTCATATGACAAAAATTGCACCAGGAAAGAAGTTTTCAGTAGGTGATGAAGTTAAAGTCTATATCGAAGAAATGGATACAAAGTCAAGAAAAATTGCACTAGGATTAGTCTTAACTTCAATTCCTGTATGGTACAAATAGATTTTTATCCAATAATTTTTATTTAATATTTAACTTAAAACTATTAACACTTTTGTTTAATGAATTAGTTAAGTTTAATGGAGTATTAGTTGGATAATAGGCATAAATAACAAATTGTTGAGAAACAGAATTTGGATAGGCGGGTGATATCATCAATCTTTCAAAAATGAGTGGATTTTTACTGGCTCCATTTAGTAAATATTTAAAATAGCATTTATTGTATTCTATAGAAAAAGTATCAAATTCTACTTCCACCAACTGTGTTGTAACATTATCGTTGTTTGAATATAGGTTTTTGTAATAAGTAATGCAATCGTTATTAGATTGTAGAGTTTTAGAATCAAATGAATGTGCTGTTTCAATATAAAGTCTGACACTTTCGAGACCTTTTGTCTTATCGCCTGGATATTTACAAGCAAATATCCAAGTTGGAGATGCAAAAAGCGAAGAATCTTTTTTTGACAAAGCTATCGGGATATTAATAGTAAAATCATTAGTTGAAAAATTGGTTAATTCTAATGCACTATCTGATTTTGGACAATCGAGCATATTTTCTAGTTTTTTTAATTCAATCTTATTATCAAGGCCCGAATAAGTTTGCTGATCAACATAATTAATAATTAGGAAAAATAATATTCTAATAAAAAATATCCCACCTAAAACAATAACAAGAATAAACAAGAAAAGTTTTAGATTAGGAAATGTGTTTCTGTTCATTCTTTAAATCCTGAATACACTATACATACATAGTTGATTCGTGACAAGAAGTGAGTTTTGCCGCTATTTTTATAGTTGACAGACAGTTGTTGTAAATATAAAGTTAAAACATGGACCAACAAAGCAATACAAATCTTCAGTCGACTCAACCTGAAGTGTTACCTCAACAACCACTAGTACAAGTTGCAACACCAGATGAAGCACCGATTGTAACTGGGCTGGCTACAACAATTTCCGAACCTAAGAATAACAAAGTTATGATAATAGCGATTTTTATTATAGCTTCACTTTTGTTAACTGTTGGTATTATTTTTGCTTTTTCAAAAGTTGGTTTGAAAAAAGGTACTGGTGTGGCACCATCAATTTTACAGAATCTTGCCACTAGCGATTTAACTAAATATGATAAAGATACAGATACTGATGGCTATCCTGATTTTATTGAAGTAGAATTGGGACTAAATCCAGATGTGTCTGAATACACAAGTTGCAAGTCAACCGATTGTGTTACGGCTGACCTTACCAGTAGTCAAAGTAAAAAGAACAATGTTTTAATCATTCTTGATGCATCAGGAAGTATGGCGCTTGGGGGAACGCCGAATAGAATGGAGATAGCTAAACAAGCTATTAAATCATATGTTTCTAAGGCCTCTGCAAATACGCAGATTGGTTTAATGATATATGGTCATAAAGGATCAAATAGTACGAATGATAAATCTGCAAGCTGTGTTAGTGCAGATGTAATTTCTAGTATTGGATCAGTAAATAGTCAGTCTGTTGATTCACAGTTAAGTACTATTAATCCAGTGGGTTGGACGCCGATGGGTTACGCATTAAAACAGGCACAGCTCGCTTTTATTGGTAAGGATTCTGAAAATAATGAAATAATTTTATTAACAGACGGTGAGGAATCTTGTGATAGTAATCCAACTGGCGAGGCTTCTAACTTAAAATCTTCTGCACAGAAAATAAAAATAAATGTTATAGGGTTTGCCGTGGATTCAAAAGCCCAAGCGCAACTCAATCAAATAAGCACAAATGGTGGTGGGACATTTTCTACTGCAAATAATTATGCCGAACTTGATAGAAAATTCACTGATTTATATGAAAATGGACTGAAGGTTTATGCTGAGATCAAATGTAATGTACAAAATGTTGATGCTTTTAGAATTTGTTATAACTCAAGTTTTAACAAAGTAATAACTTGGATTACAAAACAAAAGATTCTTCTGTATGACAAACAAATTACACAAGCTGAGTATAATAAATTAGAAGATTTAAGTTCAAAGGTTTATAAACAACAAAAAGAAATCACAACAAGCGAAACCAAAAAAGTTACTGATAAGTATTAATTGTAAAAACTAATACCTAGGCCCATATTAAAATACACCTAAGATGAGAATAAATTATATTAAAGATAATATATTATTGTAATAACATGAAGCGGAATTTTTTTTGGGCTAGCTTGACTCTTCCAATATTTATATCAATTCTCCTTTATTATTTTGAGTCTAATTATATAAATTTGTTAAATTGGAGGTGGATTATGTTATTGAGGTTGCTACTCACTATAATTTATGTCGTAGGTTTAATTTTTTTAATGATTCGATACTGTCATAATAGTAAAAATTTAAATCTTTCTCTCAAGCTTAAGATTAGAAATTCAATTGGATTTTTAGCTTTCTTTATGTTTTTCTATTTTCTTTCTCCTGTTGCTGCCTACAAAGATTTATTGACTGGTCCAAAAGAATATGTTGGAAATTGTGACATTGAAAATCGCTTTACTACTGTTTCTGTCCAACGATTTTTAATAATTACAGATTTAAATTTATCGCTCAAAATTAGTAGCAAATACTATAATTTTTTGTCAACAGAATTTTACGGTGGTAAGTGCACGCAAATTGTTGCTATAAAATATTTGCCTTATACTAAAATTGTACTGGATCTTCAAGATCTATAATCTATGAAACATAAAAAAGTAATAATGAATTTCATCATATTTACACTTATTTTAATGATGATAGGGTTTAGAAATTATCAACCCCCCGATCATGATTATTGGTTTATATATCCTTCTTGGTGGCATAGACAGTTAGTTAATGGACCCTGTCTTGATGGTTTAGTAATTTCTTTGAATAAAATAGAAGATTCTACACTTTGCGGTGATAAGGGAGGATATATTGTGATATCTATCTATGAAGCTGAAAATAGTGCAGAAACAGTAGAAGATTATATTCAAATACTTCAGGATACTGAAAAGTCAAAAATAAAATCAGGAATCTTTCCAATTGTCCCTGGCCCTTCGCAGTATGAACTTCTTGTTTCTGAACAGACTTATCTAGCAGGGTTTGAAGAAGTTTCAAGTTTGTATTCATTAGGTTCCTATAATGAAGCACATGAATATTGGAATATCGTGAACAATAAACTTTATATCATAAGATATGAATATTCTGAGGACGAAAAACAAAAAATATGGTTTGAATTTGGAAAAAATATAATTTTCTGGACCTTTAAGTTATTTTGATTGTAAATTATACAAATATAAATGATTTTATTAAAAGATAACACTTTTTGGATTCATAAAACAACATATTTGTATTTTAACTATTTAACCAAATGAATAAAGATTTTTACATATATCCAAAGCCTAAGATTAAGAAGGCGTTGATTGTTTTGTTTTTAATTTGTTTATTTGGAATAATTTTAATGACATATTTTTTGTATAAGTCATATCTTGCACCTACAAATTTCGTAACCTCATCTCCTAATAACTTGTCATTAATATCACTAGTGTTTATTACATTACTTTCATTAGTATTTATTTACCCGGTTATTGATTATTTTTTTAATCGAAACGGATTATTTATAAATATCGAAGGTCTATCTATCACATTTGATCATATGACATTTAATCTTAAATGGGATGACATTAACCAAATAGGGTTTCAAGCATTGATTTCAGAAGAAAGTTTTGGTATACGAGAGACAATTCCTTATCTTGTACTTAGATTAAAAGATATATCTAAAATAAATTTTATAAAAAATCACAAGGAATTTAGTTTTATTCAGAAAAAAGATGATCTAAATCGCTTCATTCAACAAAAAGATATTTTGGATTTATATATTTCTTTGAAATTTACAGAAGATAGTGATTTATCTTTATACAATTTAGTTAAATCTAGATCAACTTATGTTGATAATCTTAAACCTCTAATAAAAACAACCAGCGAGGATGAATATAATAGTATCTTAAAGGAAAATTCTAATTTATAATTTGTATTAATGATTAATACATTTGTTTTTGTCTGCCAACAATGTGGTAATGAATATTCCAAATGGCTAGGGAAGTGTACTGCTTGTGGTGCATGGAATAGCTTAGTAGAAACTGCACAATTTACTACAAAAGGAAAAAAAGGAAGTAAAAATACTAGAAGTACCAATAATATTAAAACAGAAACAGCAAAACTTACAGATATTAAGGCAAGTGAAATGCAAAGAATCACAACTGGCATTTCAGAACTTGATAGAGCGTTGGGAGGTGGGCTTGTTAATGGACAAGTAGTTTTGATTGCAGGTGAACCAGGTATTGGAAAAAGTACACTTTTAATACAACTTGCAAACAATCTCAAAAAAACGATGTACGTCTCTGGTGAAGAGTCTTCAACACAAGTTGCAATACGTGCAGAACGCTTAGGGATTAAAAATAAGAATATTGATTTTCTCGAATCCACGGACGCAGATGACATAATTGAACAATTAAGTAGTATAAAAGATTTAGACCTCATCATCATTGATTCGATACAAACAATATCCACACAGGATCTTACAGGACTGGCAGGTTCTGTTGGTCAAGTCAGGGAATGTGCTTTTAGACTCTTAAAATATGCAAAATCAAAAAACATTCCATTAATACTAGTAGGGCATGTTACAAAGGAAGGAACTGTGGCTGGACCTGCAGTTTTAGCACACATTGTTGATACTGTTCTGTGGTTTGAAGGAGATAAAAAAACAAATTTAAGGTTACTTAGATCAGTCAAAAACAGATTTGGAGCAACTGACGAAGTTGGAATCTTTTCCATGGAGGATAAGGGGTTAGTTTCTCTCGATAATCCTGAGAAGCTATTTTTAGACACGGAAAGTAGTAGAGTAGCTGGTTCTGTCGTTTCTATGCTCATGGAAGGCTCAAGATCTATCCTTGTTGAGATACAATCGTTAGTTGTTCCCACAAAGATGGCATTTCCAAGAAGAGTTGCGCAAGGAATAGATTCAAAGAGATTGGAGATGTTACTTGCTGTACTATTTCGACGAGCAAATGTACCCATGTATGATATGGACGTCTTTGTAAATGTTGCAGGAGGGATAAAAGCAAATGATCCATCAATGGATCTTGCCATTTGTTTGTCGGTTGCATCTGCATTTTATGAAAAACCACTTCCAAAGAAATTTTTAGCCCTAGGGGAAATTGGTCTTTCAGGAGAAATTAGAAAAGTTGGCTTTCAAGAGAAAAGGGAGAAGGATAGTAAAAGGCTAGGGTTTGGTGATATTGCAAGTTCAACCAGCTTCAAATATTTATCACAAGTTATTAAATCCTATTTAAAGTAAGTTAATGATAGATTGGCTCAACGCATATCTGGTCAAATTTTTCAATAAAAACTTTACAGTTAACTCTTTCATCGCGGGCAAGACTTTTTGCATTATTTATTGATATTATTCCTGCTCCAACAGCTATGGCCATGGTTGTTGCTGTATCAAATTCGGCATCTTTAAATGCAGATACACTAATTATCCATTCACCAAACAATAAAGCTCCTTGAGGTATATCAATTTCATTACTTGATTTCAACCTTTTATCGGAATCAATCGTCATGTTTTGGCCTGAACTAATGAAGCCATTATTCTTTTTTATTACTTCCGCTTTTTTATGTGCGAATTCAATATATTTTTTTCTTTTTCCATCTCGGCCGAAATCTTCATCTTGTGCCCATGTGTGGCCAACTTCTATAAAAACAGTAGGGAAGTCTGGTATGTTTTTAGTTATAGCTAACATAAAACCTCTTTTTCCTGTGTTGTCAGTTTTACATATCTCATTCCCAATTTTTTTAGCTGCATTAATTACAGGTTTAACTAAATCGTCCATTTCCTTTTCAGATATTTTTGAGTAAAAGTAAAATCCTTCGTCAAAAGTATTCTGAGCTTGGTCTAAATCGTATAAAGAAGTTTCAGGTCTTCTTGCGTGCATTTCCATGAGGCTATTGTATCACCCGGTTAAGAAATCCACAACTTATCCACAATTATTTTCTCAATTTATTTTATCCCATAATTTCGGACTAAACTATATTAAATAATATTATGGGACTATGATATTTTTGAATTAATTTTACTACAGGGTTTGACAAGAGTGGCAACTAGGTAATATACTCGTACTTGCACATTGAAGTTGTATTAAGAAGCAAAAAGAGCATCGTTACCGCTGGGTTACCTCCTCCGAAAATCGGAAGAAAACTCGCCACGAGTAAAGATGCTCTTTAAGTTAAAAACTTGTCTTAAGGACAGGAAAAACCTTAATACATGTAAGACAAATCAAGTTTAGACTAGTTCTAATTTTTTTAGTTGTCAATAGTCTTTCAGTGAAATTGAGCTTGTTGATCTTAGGGAAGGGTGGTGAGCAGGGCAGGTTTACTACCCTTTCCTAATGTTAAGAAGCTCTTTTTCGTTTTAGTAACCCCAAGTGAAGTTTTTTTCTTCTGTTTTCCCTAATCTCTAATCGCTATAGCGAAGCTGAATCTCAATCTCTATCCATAACCTGTAGTTAATAATTAATCTATCCCGTAGTAAATCTAATTGATAATTGAATTTTCCAGTACTAATATTTATATATATGCAAAAGATTTATTGTTTTGTTGATGAATCCGGCCAACATACACTAGGTGCAAAGTTTATAGTTTCAGTTATTATTACTCAGGATCGTGACGAACTTGAAAATAATTTGATTAAAATAGAAAAAGAATCGAACAAAAACAAAGTAAAATGGATTCAAACTCAAGAAATTAGAAAATATGTATATTTAGATCTGATATCAAAATTAAAAAGGACAAAAAACGATATATATTATTCAGTTTTTGAAGATTCAAAGGATTATAAAGTTTTAACAGTACTAGCAGTAGTAAAGGCAGTTAAAGACAAAAAGTATTTAAATAACAAATCCTCAATATTTATAGATGGTTTAAATAAACATGAAATTATGTGGTTTTCTCGGGAAATTAGGAGGCATGGTTTAAAAACTGACAAGATCAGAGGTTTAAAGGATCAAAACAGCGCAATTATTAGATTGGCAGATAGTGTTGCCGGCTTTATTTTTGAAGCTGAATCAGGTATTAAAATAGCTAAAAAATATCTTAAAAATATGTCTGAAAAAAGAAAACCCCCATTGCTCAAAAGAGTTTAGGGGGAGCAACCTATTTTTGATTTTACTCAAAACACCCGCCAATACTGGTAGTATTCAGTTGTATGTTTGAATAGATTATATCATATTTTGTCAATTGAAGTTTTAGACATAAAAACGGACACCTCTCTTTTCTGATGATATTGCTATCAAAAAAGTTTGGTGTCCGTCCTGTTTAACAAGAGATTTTAGAGCCTAAGAGGGATTGCATACGAATGCATTTATTTACACGAATGTGTGTAAAAGATGCTTCATAGCTTCTAACCCTTAATAGGCTCTCTTTTGTTTCCTATTTTGGTAAGCCTAGCTAATCATTGAAGATCAGCCACTGGATCAACTAAAAAGTTGACTTTAGTGTTTTTCGCTCACCATTTTTTATAAAATTTAAAAAAATAAATTCTAAAGAGTCTCAAACCAAGTTGAGTTCTGAGACTCTTCATTTCGTGCATTTCGGATTACTTGACCAGATCTATGGAGATCTGTTTTGCTTCATCGATCCATGATGGATCTTCATTCGCGTCAAATGCGAATGTGAAGCATGTCACGCCAGCGGCTTTCAGTATATCTACCGCCGAGGTAATCCATTCTTTGTCGCCGATCTCGTACCATGTCAAGATGAAGCTAGCATTTTCGGCTATTCCATACTCGATGACCTCTTCGTACCAATCGTCGGCCTGGAAGCCAATTTGGATGGTAAAGCCGAGGTCATCTGCCGAGGCTTTTTTGATCCAGCTGTTCAAATCCGTTTCTTGATCAGCCTTGTAAACAAAGCCGGTGAAACAGACTGAGCAGTAATCGCCGCCAGTAACCGGGATGATGAAGGTGGGTTTATTAATTTTCTTAATTTGCCTTGGTGCATCACCATCTTCGACTTCGTAATCGATGATTACTGGAGGAACTACGACGACATCATACGTGCAAGGAAGTGGC
>CAYSAY010000007.1:15204-37683 GCA_964429215.1 uncultured Gammaproteobacteria bacterium
CCACCGTTGTTGTTGGCAGCCGAGTCCGTGCATACCTGAGGTTCAGGATCATCATACGTGCAAGGAAGTGGCCCACCGTTGTTGTTGGCAGCCGAGTCCGTGCATACCTGAGGTTCAGGATCATCATTGCTGTTATTATCGTCATCATCGTTGTTGTTGCTGTCATCGTCATCATTCGAATTGCTGTCGTTGGAGTTTTCGTCATTATTATTATCATCATCTCCATCGTCATCACAATCGTGCCCGTGTCCGCGATCGTCATCGTTGTTGCCGCCGCCGAACATATTAGTGATGACAACATTGATACCATGGCTGTTGTTGTGATGATCGTCACATTCGCCGCCACCAGTTTCGTACCACTTATCTGCATTGTGCAGGGTGGCTGAGGGCTGGGCGCTGGCCTTGGCATCGTGGAAGTTCATTCCAAGTGCTGTAACCAAAAGTGCAAGAACCAACAAAATATTGAAGATTTTTGTCTTCATTTTACGAACTCCTTTTCTGATTTTTGAATATGAGATTACAAAAAATTGTTTTTTCGCGCGAGAAAAAACACGACATTTGGCACACCTTATGTATCAATAAACCTCCTAGGTTATCGATTTTTGGATTAGGTTAGCCAAGCTGGGTTCGAAACTAATCAAACACAATTTGGCTAACCTAACTTATTTTTCTCTTGTTAAATTTTCAAAGTACTAATAGATACAAAAAAACAGAAGTGTTGGGTCACGCATAATGTATGGCCTCGCTTCCGTTAATGTATTAGGGGATAATATACAACTTATTGAACTAAATGTCAATAGCTATGGGGTATATTATTGTGTTACAATATTTATATGCCTATAAATTTTCTTACCCCAGAATTTTTGAAAAAAGTTAAAAAAATAGAAAAGAAGCGTAAGTATTTATTAAAGGCTTCAAAGTTGTTTGCAGTACTTGGTATTATCTTTTTAATTATTTCCTTTGCTCCATCAATCTGGTATTCCATGGCTGTAAAAGTTGATGATTTTTCTGTAGCCATAATAGATACAATTCAGAATAAAGATGTTACTACAAACGAAGTTCCCACAGTCCAACTTCCTGAATGGCAACCTGTTTTTGATCCTAAACTGCCGCGTGATACCACGCTCAAAATAACTGAAATTTCAGTTGATACAAAAATAAATGAAAGAACATATGAGGATTACGAAACTGCATTAAAGCTTGGAGTTTGGAGAATTCCTGATTTTGGCACACCAATTGATAGGTCAAAACCAGTAATTTTAGCGGCTCATAGATATGGATATTTGGAGTGGAGTAACATCTATAGACGCAAAAATTCTTTTTTTAATCTACCAAAACTTAAAAATGGAGATTTAGTAGAGATTACTTACAGACAAAGAAAATACATTTATGAAATATATGCTGAAAGTAGAGGGGAAGAAATTATTGATTATTCTGCAAATTTAATACTATATACATGTGAAACACTTAATTCAAATGTAAGAATTTTTAAATATGCGAGGCTACTTCAAATATAATACTCGTCAACATGGCTTGACTTCCTGATTACTCTAGGGTATAATCGGCAATCGATATGAATAAAGTAATAGTTTTAATCACTTTAGTTTTAAGTCTTTTGTCTTTTACAACCTTATCGGTTAGGGCAGAGGACGTCCAAACTTGTACCCAAGTCACACAATATGGTGGGGCAGTTGGAATAGTTTGTGGTGTACACACTCCAGTTGAAACTGGTCTTGCTGATATTAATCCTTTATTTCTAGCCTCAATATTCTTTACATTTGCCGGATATGGCATGTATAGCTATAAAAAGATTTTAAGAAAAGAAGTAGCTCTTTAAATCTTAAAGATCTTCTTCTATTTTTAAAGATTCCCGTTAATTAGATTTATTTCGTCTTGTTTGCAAGACAACAACAGATCTAATTATTCGCTCATTGAAATATCGAGGTTTACCCGCGCAACTTTTGTATAACAAAACTTGTTTGGGTTAATAAAAAAGAAAGTTTTGTAATTCTAAGTTGTTTTTACACGCATCTGTTTGGTTTCGAAACCTGGAAATTAATCGTTTCTAGATCTCGGAGCCGAACCGACCTCAATGGAGGAGTAAATCCAAACGGGATTTTGTCTCAATGCGCAAAAGACAAAGTCAAACATTAGTGTTTTTCAAAAAAGGAGATTTACCATGAAGACCAAATTTAGTTGGATCAGTTTATTGATCCTTGTAAGCCTCATTCTGAGTGCTTGCACACAATCATTGTCCACGCCGACCCCGGTCCTGCCGAAATTGCCCGCGCTTACACAGACCGCGACCCCGGCCACTCCCGCGACTTTAGTCGACGGAGCCAAAGCTGGAGCAACGACAGCACCCGCAACCGCTATCGTGCTTAACACTGCGACCACCGCGCCCACGCAAGGCTCAGTGATCGTGGTCACCGCTACTGGCATGTTTGATGTTGGCACTCCACTTGGAGTTCAGCCGATGATAGCAATGCCTGGCAATGATGTTGTTTGGGACGAACTGGCGAAAATGCCTGATTGGAAAATGGATATCGGTCTGTCTAAACAGGCTGTGTATTACATTCAGTCAAGTACTATTGCTACGATCGGCATGCCAAAGTTCCCAGATGGAAGTAAAGTTGTTCCTCCTGGAGCATCTTTGATCTTCGGCACGTACGCGGGATCCGCAACCATCAATGGCAAAGTCTATGCCAATGATCACGGATATTATGCGGTTTTGCTTGAGGGCACCAAGATCGACGCACTCAACCTGACAGATGGCTTCGCCCTTCTCATCAAAAGCGAATTTGCTAAAGATGAATATTGCCAACGAATTGCGCAGGCGATGAATGAAAAATGGGCGCCATTTGATGGAAAGCAATCCGTTGATGGTCATCTCTATCGCCCGGCCACGTGGACCGACCCTGTTTGTACTGGAGTCGTCACGACGCCGCTTGATTCAGATCGTTAAATAGCCTGACCCGGCTAATAGTGAGAGGCCTCTCGTTTTTTTTGAGAGACCTCTCTTGCACTTATTTTTTTCTTTTTTTCTTGGGTCACCTCGATAGTCCGGGCAATTTCTGCAACATTTTGATTTGTCTTTTGACAAAACAGAATAGAAATTGCCCGTGTTACTTTGCCCTTAATTTTACTTTAAGGATAAAGAACACCTATGACAAAGTTTAAAAATCCGCTAGTTTCAATAATAATGCCTGCTTATAATGCGGGAGATTTTTTGCGAGCTTCAATTGATTCAATTTTAAATCAAACATATAAAAACTTTGAACTTATCATCGTAAATGATGCATCAACTGACGAAACTTCCGAAATTTTAAATCAATACAAAAGACAAGATAAGAGAATAAGAGTAATTACAAATAAAATAAACCTTGGTATTTCAAGTTCAGCAAATATTGCAATAAGTAAAGCTAAAGGAGAATTTATAGCCAGAATGGATGCAGATGATATTACGTTACCGCAAAGAATTGAAAAACAAGTCAATTTCTTAAACAGAAATAAAAACGTTGTAGGGCTCGGTGGTCAATGTGAATTAATAAATAAAGATGGTGTAAAAATTGGTGAAAAATTATTTCCGACAGACTTTAAACATACAAAACAGATGATTTTTGCAAATGTTCCATTGCAACAGCCGTCACTGATGGTTAACAAAAATTTATTGCCTAAAAACTTTGTTTGGTATGACAATGACTTTTCATCAGCTGAAGAGTTAGAACTTATTTTTAAATTATTTAAACTTGGCGAAGTCAGAAATTTAAAAGATATTGTCTTAAAATATAGAATCCACAACAATAATACTTCATTTATTAATCCTAAAAAGACTTTTTATTTAACTTTGAAAACTAGAATTAAAGGCATAACCAAATACGGTTACAAACCTAGTTTTGTCGGTGTTGTCACAACGCTTGCCCAAATCATGTTTGTTTTGCTAGTGCCTAATAAATTTATATATCCAATTTATACTTATATTAGAGGCATGAGAAAGATTAATATCAGAAATGTTAAGATTAATATAGATGTCTTCAAAACTTATCAAAAAATTTATCAATTGGCTCAGGGCTAATTGGCTAGACTTATTTTTTACACTAGTAATTTTTGCAATTACTTCTTTTATTGCCTTTAAAAACTACACTCCAGGTACATATTTAACTGGTTGGGATAATTTGCACTCAGAATTTAACTTTCAATTAAATATTAAAAGAAGCTTAAATGCTGTTTGGCAGGAATATCAGGGGGTAGGGGTCTTGGGTGGTATGGCCCATGCCGCGGATTTACCTCGACAAGTCATCTTGGCGGGCCTGTCAGTGATTATTCCTATTTCTTTTATTCGTTACTTTTGGACATTTTTAATGTTATTTATTGGCCCGCTTGGAGTTTACTTTTTAGTTAAAAATATACTTGATAGAAAGTCGTCAGCTGCTGCCATCAGCGCAAGTATGTTTTACCTATTCAATTTGGCTACTGTCCAATATTTCTTTGTTCCGTTTGAAACATTTACCTCGTTTTTTGGGTTTTTACCTTGGCTTATTTTCTTTGCCTACTGCTACTTAAATGGCAAAAAAAGTCTTTTAAGTTATGCACTAATTTCAATTTTAGCTATCCCAGCCTTTTATGTTCAGACGCTCTTTGTGGTGTATGTCATTTTACTTTCCTGTTTGGTGTTCATCAATTTCAGAAAGTCAGTATGGCTATTTTCAACTACTTTTTTAGTTAATTCATTCTGGCTTTTGCCGATTATTTATTTCACTTTAATAAACGGCAGTGTACCCACAAACTCTAAAATAAATTCCATAGCAACTCCTGAAACTTACTATATGAATATCGCAAGAAATGATTTTGGTAGTATCGCAACATTTAGAGGCTATTGGTTTGACTACTATGACTGGAATAATGATGAGGAAAAATTTGATTATTTGTATAAAAACTGGCAGGACTTTTCATCCAAAAAGTCGGTGCAATATGTAGGTATCGGACTTTTTATAACTTCAATTGTAGGGCTACTGTTAAGCCGGCAAGCTTCTTGGATTTTGATGTTTATTATCTCTGTTGTTATGATATCTGGTGTAAAAATACCAATACCGGTATTATCTGAGGCATTCAGGAACTCCTTTACAAAATGGTCTGTAGCATTATCTTTTGTTACATCAATTGGACTTGGATACTTTGTATCCAAGTTTCATAAGTTCTTTTTGTATCTATTTTCAATAGTTATTATCGGTCTTTCTGTTTACCAAGTTTTACCAATTTTTAATGGAAATTTAATCTCACAGAGTATGCGAGTAAATATCCCTCCAGAATATTTTTTATCTTTTGATTTTTTAAACAATCGTACAAATGGAGGTAGAGTGGCGATACTTCCCGTTAATAATTTCTGGGGTTGGCAATTCCATTCATGGGGATATAGAGGAAGCGGATTTTATTGGTATGGAGTTAAAAATCCAATTTTAGACCGAGCATTTGATGTCTGGAATAAACAAAATGAAAATTTCTATGAGGAATTAAATTTTGCATTATTATCAAGCGACAAAAGTTTACTTAAAGATGTATTTAATAAATATCAGGTTTCCTATATATATAATGACAAAAATGTAATCACTCCTGAGAATAAAAATAATATCAAAGCTGATCTGTCACAATTTAAGTTGATTTCTAGTTTTGGGAATATTGATATTTACGAAACTGGATACTTTGGCGATTTTGTGAGTACCCAAAAAGAGTCCTTTTCTGACGATATTTTAAAAGTAAGTACAAAAATTGATTCGCAAAATATAAGTTCAGAACCAATTATCAAGGAACAGTTTAATGATGAACAAGGTTACAAAGTAGTAAGAAATTGTGATTTATTTGAAAAGGGTAGCGTTGAAAGGCAAAGAAATAGTGATGGTAATTTGTATACTGCCAAGAATGGTGGTACTGCTTGTGATTATTACTACTATTCAAAAATTGACAACACTAAGCCGTTTGTTATGCATATTAAGGGTAAAAATATTGAAGGAAGATCTTTAAAGTTTTATATTTTCAACGCAAAGGCAAAAAGAGTTGTTGCTGAAGTACTGTTGCCTGAAGGAGAATTCGATAATAATTATCTGGTCAAACCAATTTATTTTGATAAAGATAACCACATTCTAGATAATGGATACACTTTGAGTGTAGAAACTAGGTCTTTTGGTAAAATTGCTTCTAAAAATTTGATTTCCTCAATTGAAATTTATCAAATTGAACTAACAGAACCAACATTGCAGGGTTTCACCCTGCAAAGTAACTTGGAAATTAAAAATGATAAGCAGAGCTTGCCACTTCGTGGTAAAAAATATGGAACGGCTATTTACAAAGTGGAAACTGTTGGAAGTGGGGTTTTGGAACTTGGACAAGGTTTCGAGCCAGGATGGCTCGGATTTAAGATTGAAGATTCTAGATTTAAGATTTTAGAACATATAAAAGTAAATGGTTGGTCAAACGGCTTTGTTGTTCTATCTAATCCCCAGTCCCTAATCCCTGATCCCTTTGTGTATATTTTCTTCTGGCCACAGTTCCTTGAGTGGGGAGGGTTTGTGTTGTTAATAATAATTGTAATTAGCCTCATTTTGCTTGACAAAAAGTCAAAAAATTGATATTATATCTTTAAGAAATCGGGTAGGGCGCCGACCTCCAGGTAATCAGTCCTGACTCAAGCGCTCCTCGATTTTTTTCTTTTTAAAAATAATTTTGATGACTTCATCAGCGCTAACGATACAGTTTGGCTTAATTTTTTTATGAGCTACTTTTCCAGCAAGAACATCTGACCTAGATTCCTTACCGACAAAACCAAATTTAATTGTCGGACATTTGTTTCCGATCAAATCTAAAACAATCTTTTTAATATAATTATCGTAGCTAGGGTATTCAGTATCAATTAAAATTGATTTGGTAACTTTGCTTTTTGAAACAATGATAGCTATTAAAGTTGCAAAAGTAATTTGACTGTGGAGTTTGTAAAGTTTGTGCTTTCTAAATTCTTTTTCTATTAATCTCTTGTCATTTTTCTTAACTAAAATTGTATATTGGACGCCGTTTGTTAATGCAATTACCGTAACATGGTTGGTTTGTTCAATTTTTCCACTTTGGTCAATTTCTATCTGCATACTTAAATAATATCAAAATATTTCATGTCTTGACATCATTCTAAAGGGAAGTATAATCAAAGAAGTTAAGTTAGTTAGCTTCTTGTTAGATTAATTCATGCAACAGACAGACGAACCAGTACAAACACAACAAAATCATGCGGGGTATGACAACCGTCGTATACCAGATGCTGACCTTCCTACAGAATATGTAGAAGGAGTTTTAGATATCGCTCACGAAGGTAGCGGTCTTCTTCGTCCAAAAAACTTTTCACCATCAACTGACGACATATATATTTCAAGTTCACAAATTAGAAGGTTTAATCTTCGAGTTGGTGACAAAGTAGGAGGACAGGCAAGAAGACCAAAAGAGAATGAAAGATACTGGGGTCTATTAAAAGTTGAAAAGGTCAATGACATTGAAACTGAAGAATTCTTAAAGAAAACCAGAATCAATTTTGATGACATGATGGTTATCTACCCTGATGAACAGTTAAAGCTTTCAACTGCAGAGGATATCTTAACAACCAGAATGGTAGACCTAGTGGCCCCAGTTGGATTTGGACAAAGAGCCCTAGTTGTTTCTCCTCCAAAAGCAGGTAAAACATGGCTAGTTAAAGACATGATTACAGGTATTGCAGAAAACTACAAAGAAAGAGTCCATTTAATGGCAATCTTGATTGGGGAAAGACCAGAAGAAGTCACAGATATTTTAAGACATTTACAAAAGGTAACAGATGGTAAAGGTGAAATAGGAGCAAGTAACTTTGACGAAGCCCCAGCAGACCAAACAAGAGTTGGAGAATTAGCCCTTGAAAGAGCAAAAAGACTTGTTGAAGAAGGTAAAGACGTCGTCTTGCTACTTGATTCAATTACCAGAATGGCAAGAGCATACAATTTAGCCCTTCCAACTAGTGGTAGAACCTTAACTGGAGGATTTGACCCAGTAGCCTTATATCCAGCAAAGAAATTCTTTGGAGCAGCAAGAAAAATCGAAAATGCAGGTAGCTTAACCATTATAGGAACATGTTTAGTTGAGACTGGAAGTCGAATGGACGACCTTGTATATGAAGAATTCAAAGGTACAGGAAACATGGAACTTCACTTAACAAGAAAGCTTGCTGAAAAGAGAATTTTCCCAGCTATCGATGTCAGTAAATCAGGCACAAGACAGGATGAGTTGTTATTTGGAAGAGAGAAGTTAACAAAAGTTAATACTTTAAGAAGAATGATTGATATGATTTCAGAAGATGAAAGAACAGAAACTCTACTAGAAAAATTAGGTAAAACTAAAGACAACGATAAATTCCTAGATTCCCTCAAAACCGCTTAATCTGATACAATATACTCTCGTATGGAAGAGCTATTGAATTTTACAGAAGAACTAAAATCATTTTTATCAGACCTTGGTTTTTACTTAACTAAAAAACTTCACCTTTCTTTTATCCGTTTTGAAGAAGGCAAAGGTGCATTTGTTTCAGGCCTTTATAAACAAAGAGGTAAAATGGCAAGGAAGCTAATGCATACCGGCATGGCAGGTCTGGCAGGTGTTGGCATGATGATTGCTCCAGTAATTGCACAAGAATTTCCAGGCCGGTCTGTAAATCCATGGGAGATAGTATCTAACCCATCAGTTTTATCAGCAACTACCGAGTCAGGAGCAACAGAGACTTTAGTTTCAGAAAAAGTAAGAGATGGAGTTAAAACCTATACTGTTGAGGAAGGCGATACAGTTGCATCAATATCCAAAAAATTTGGCGTAAGTACGGAAACAATAAAGTGGCAAAATAATCTTACTGGAGACAAAATTAAGGTAGGCCAGACACTTGAAATATTACCTGTTACAGGTATTGCTCATAAAGTAAGTAAAGGGGACACCGTTTATTCAATCGCTAAAAAGTATGACTCATCAGCTCAGGGAGTTGTAGACTTTCCATTTAACACATTCAGTAATGATGAAACATTTGAGCTAGCAATTGGCCAAATTGTTATGGTTCCAGATGGTGTAAAACCACAAGAAGCAATAGTATCACCAAGAATAAGACAAATTACTCCTGATGCAGGTTCAGTAGTTGCCTCTGGTAACTTTGTATGGCCAACTCAGGGTACAATTTCACAAAACTATGCTTGGTACCACACAGGTTTAGATGTCGCCAACCGTGCAGCTCCAAATGTTCTTGCAGCTGATTCAGGAGCAGTAGTATATGCAGGATGTTTAACCTACGGATACGGATGTCACGTCATAATTGATCACGGAAATGGATATAGAACTTTGTATGCTCATTTGCAGAAAATTTATGTAGTCTCAACAGCAGGAAGTAATAGAATTGGTAAAGGTCAACCATTAGGTCAAATGGGTTCAACAGGAAGATCAACAGGGACTCACTTGCATTTTGAAATTACCAAAAATGGAATCAAGATAAATCCATTGATAGAACTTAAGTAAAGCACTATAATAAAAGTGCTATGGAAAACACCTCACTGCCAAACACTAATTTAGAATCTCAAGTTCCAGTAGTAAATAATGTTCCTCCTGTTGTTGTTACACCTCCTGCATCTGTTGAACCTAGACCAAAAAATAATTCCAAACATTTATTAATATTACTTGCGTTTTTGGTTATTTTGTTTTTGGGAGTAGGTGTAGTAATTCTTAAAACTATAGTTATGCCAAAACTTCAGGAAGTTGCATTTGAGTCAGATTTTCCTAAAGCATCATCCAAAAATCAGGTTTTTGTAAATTGTGATGATATTAGAAAAGTTATTGAAGATGGAGATAAATATTATGTTGCTTGTTTAGGCGGCGTGTTAGTAATAGACACCAAGACAGGCATAGTAACAAATCAAATATCAACTCATAACGGTCTTGGTGATTCAACTGCAACAGATTTAGTTAAAAAAGGAGACAAGCTATATATTGGAACACAAGACGGCTTTACAGAATTTGATTTTACTACTTGGAAGGGAAAGAAGATTAGTGTTAATGAAGGCTTAGTAAACGGATCAAATATTGAATTAACACTTCAAGGTGACACACTTTGGGTGGGTACATTTGACGGTGTTTCAAGTTATGATACAAAGACAGGTAAAATAATTAACTTTACAAAAGAGTTGCATCCTACAGCTGAAAAATCATCAACCAGAGGAATATATTCAAATAAAAACTTAGTAGCAGTAAATACATCTGCAAATGCATACTCAAGTGGTGGCGTTGCATTTTTCAAAAATAATAAATGGACAACTTTTGATGCAACCTCATTTGGATCAGAATCAAGAATTGAGGCTTTTGGCCCACTTGTAGAAGTAAACAATCAAATTTACTTTTCAGATGTTAGCCAGTCAATTTGGTACATAGACGGAGCAATGCTTGATACATGGAAAAAAGTTGAAGGATTAAAAGAAAAATTAGGTGACAAAGCAGGGGAATACACTTCAATTAGACTTTTGGGTAGTTATTCAGGTAAATTATACATCTTAACCTCTTCAACAACTCAAAAAATATTAACTTTTGACCCAACAACAAAAGAGATTAAAACAGTGCATTCATTTGTAAGTGCTGGAGAATTAAATAATCCAGGATATGATTTTATACCTGGAATAATTGGTAATAATTTATGGCTAAAGGGCTCTCCTGCAGGCGGGACAGAAAACACTTTACTAACAAAGTTTGATTTAGATAAACTTGCCTTTACAGAAAAAGTTAATATAGATAGGCCAATTGCCTTCTATAACGTAGTACTATCAATAAATTCAAAGCCATTGATCTCTGCAAAAATTGGAAATGAAATAAAACTTGTTGAGTATGATAAAACCGGGCAAAAATTTAAGCCATTAATAAAAACAGTGAGCAATCAAATGTTACAGACTGGTCAGTTGATGGAGCCAATAGCTAAAACATCGAAAATTTTCTCATTCAATCAAGAATGCGGACAAGGTTGTAGTAAGCCAGCATTCACAATTTACGACTATCAGTCAGGTGCAAGTAAAGAATTGGAATTAACCCAAGAAGTTAAAGATGGGTTACTAGGAACAGGGAAAACCAATGACTTTGGATATTTTGGAATAGAAGTAAATTGGAAAGATGATGCTGGCAAGTTTGCCTTCTCATTATTTAATGATGAGTTAAAAAACTTCTATATTTTTGATGCAGTTACAGAAAGTTGGACAATTTCAAAAGCACTTCCAACAAATGGGGTAAAGATGAGCGCTAACAATAGACTTATCTGTAATGCCACATATACATTTAAAGAAAATATTTTTGAAAATTCAAGTAAATGCACTGACCCAGCTATTCTTAATAATTCTAATTTTGAAATAGTTGACGGTAAACTAATAAAAGATGGAGTACAGGTTGAATTACCAAAGTCAGATCCTAAATATTCACCGTTTGAAAATTGGGATGTTAAACAATTTATTTCAGTTGTGGTAAATGACGGAGAAAGTTTGTGGCTACTTACAAATAGAGGGCTAGTGCAATACAATCCAACTACTAATCAAACGGAATTATATACAAGTTCAGACACCCTTCTTTCAAATACTGTAAACAGCGTTTTAATAACCGAGGATAATGATCTTTGGTCTATTTCAGAATGGGGGGGACTAACAAAAACCATTCTGAAAAATAGATGAAAAAACTCGCTAAATTAATTGCCCTAATAATTCTTCTTGTATCAGTCCCAACATCAATCTTTTTAGTCAGCCAAAAAACAAACTTTTTCAACCGTGCAAATGACCTTCCGGCTAATATTGTAATAGATGTAAATAACGTCACTGAAAATGCATCAGGTGAGGTCTGGAGAAACTTAGCACAAGGCGGGGAAGATAGATCCAGACAGTTGCAACCAGTATTAAATGAGGTCAAGGCGTTGCACCCAAAATATATAAGGATTGACCACGTATTTGATTTCTACACCGAAGCAGAACTAGATTTAATAATTAATGATATTACTGCAACTGGGGCAAAACCTTTTATAGCTCTTTCCTATATGCCACCAAGTCTTTCAAAAACAGGTAACACCACAGACCTACCAAAGGATTGGACAGCCTGGGAAAATTTAGTACAAAAAACTGTTGAAAGAATAAGTGGAAGAGGAGGACTAAACATAAGCAATGTCTATTATGAAGTATGGAATGAACCAGATTTATTTGGTGGATTTAAGATGGGAGGAGATAAAAGCTATCTTGAACTTTATACCCACACAGTGAGAGGCGCACAAAGGGCAAAAGGAGTAAATAGTTTTAAAATTGGGGGCCCTGCAGTAACAGGCTTCTATGAAAATTGGTTAAATAAGTTATTAGTCTTCACACAAGAAAATAATATAAGGTTAGATTTTCTAAGTTGGCACAGATATTCCAAAGTCCTTTCAGATTATGAAGATGACTTTAATGACTCAGACCACTTCCAGGGATATGAAACAATTATTACCGAGATGGGACCAAATAGTGAAAATGACAAAGTATATGACACTAATTTTGGAGCCCTGCACTTGATTGCAACCTCGGTATTACTTGAAGGAAAAGTAGATAAGATTTTTAACTTTGAAATAAAAGATGGAATAGGCCCCGAAAAGTATTGGGGAAGGTGGGGAATGATGACTAATGAAAAGTGGGGTAAACCAGAGATTAAACCAAGGTACCGTGCAGTTCAATTTCTTAATAATCTAAACGGTGGTAAAGAAATAAAAGTTGAAGGTAATGGTTCATTTGTAAAGGCAATTGCAAAAAACAATAACGGAAAAATTCAAATCTTATTAGTAAATTACGATCATAATGGAAGGCACTCTGAAGCAGTCCCAGTTAAAATTACTAATCTACCAAGTAACAATATAAAGTTAAAAAGAATTAATTTTAATGGAAACACGCAAGAAACAGTAATAAATCTTGATGGTAATACTTACGAAACAACATTATCTTTTGATCCTAACACAGCATCAATATTGGAGTTTACCCCGATTTAAAATCAACAGTTGACACTGTTCTAAACTAATATCATACTGAATATATGGAATCTGCCTTTTTCCCTTGGAAGAAATATTTAACTTACGTTATTGCAGTAATTGCATTAATTTTTACCTATTCTTGGATTACATCCCCAATGATTATTACAGTTATAGGCAGTGGGGAAGTATCCTCAAAAGCTGAAACCGCAACATTAACCTTTAGCCTTTCTGCAAACGGCGAAAATCCACAAGTAGCAAGCTCAAACTTAAAAGCAACAATTGCAAAAATTAAAGGAACACTCTCAACTAGTGGTATCCCAGAAAGTGATATCTTTGAATCTCAAATTTCAACCCTTCCAGCCTCAGCTGTAGTCGCAGGTGGAACTGGTTTCCAGTCATCAACATCATTAGGATTAAAGACAGACAAGCTTACTAGTTTAGATGGAATTACAAATAATCTTTATGCCATGGGTGCAATGGTTGTAACACAGCCAGTTTTGTCTGTAGGGAACGTAGAGACACTAGAAAAAGAAGCATATAACCTTGCAATTAAAGACGCAAAAAAGAAAGCAGGAAGCATAGCTTTTTCTAACTGGAAATTAATCAAAAAAATTGTTTTGATTGAACAATCTCAAACACAACCAACTTCAACAGTTACAACAAAAGCAGATACAGCATCCCAAGCAGAAAAAAATATATCTCCTGATGACGGCCTCATCAAAATCAAAAAAGTAGTTTCAGTAAGTTACAAACTTTGGTAATTAAACTCTTCTTCTAATAGTTAATAATGATATTTAAAGTGTATAAAGTACGTTTGCTTTATATGGTATAGATTGAAATTCAGTAATATACCATATTAGAAAAATTAGTCGTTAATTGCTACTTATTCAGTTATCTTTTTAGTTAATTTTGAATATTTTGGTATTTTACTCACCTCCATTCTAATTTCCATGGAGGTATTTTACCTATCAATTCTACTTAAAGGGGGTTGCGATTGTTTCTAGAACTCGTGAAGTAGTCTCAGTAAGTTAAAATGTGATAAATTGCCCTATTTTTGTTGACAACAGGATGAAAAGATATCAATTTTGTCCTAAGATATAATTCGATATTATATTAATTTTTTGTAAAAAGTGGTAATAAATTGTCTTTTATTTCACCAATTAGATATTCTACTTTTGATTGATTTTGGAGTCTGTATAATTCAATAGGTAACTTAGTATAGCCTTCTTCAATTGCTGCAATTGCTTTATGTCTACCTGTTGTAATATAAATTGTTCCGTCAGGCAGTTCGTATCCGATTATAGGATCGTTTTTGTATAGATATTCATCAAATTTGCCATCTTCTCGCAGAATTTCTCTAAATTTTTCTACCGTCATTCCTTGTCCACCAGCGTCTTGATAATTAAATGAATTTATTGCAGATATTTTATTTGAATTAATTTGAGTAAATCCATTTGGCTCGTTCCAATTTAAGCCATCTGGTAAGTCATTATTACCATTTTCTAAAAGTGTGTTAATAGGTAAAATATCTTTAGTTAAGAAATCAATAACTTGCGTCTTCATCTTGGCAAGGAGGGAAGGAGGGGTGGTAATTGGTGCATCTGTAAAAAGTCTATCTTTCCAATCTGTTATCCTTTCTACAACTGGAACATCTGCTGGTTTAACAATAGGGAGGTCTGCACCTGCAACTACTTTTGGTGTGTCAGGAATTTCAACTAGAGGAATATCTTTTTGATCAATTGTTGCGGTAAGTGGATTCCATTTTGGGATATTTTCAACCTGTCCAAGTTGGAAACCTGGGGAGTCTGTTGTTACTAATTTATTAAGGTCCGTCTTGATAGTTGTTAAATCAGCCTTTGTAATTCCAAGTTGATGTTGGTTAAAATCCATAACCCCACCGCCAATATCTCCAACAACTGCAATTAATGACATTGCTTTTATTAATGCATCTGCATTTGGATCAGAAAATGCTACAACTGCATCTGTAGTGTCAACTGCAAAATTTGAAGCAGTTGTAACTGTATTTGCAACTCGTCCTAACGCATTACCAAATGTGTTTGCATACTGACTAACACCAATTGTGGCAACAGATATTCCAGTTCTAGCAATCTGTTGCTGACAATTTTCATCAAGTCCATTCAATACACAATAGGTTGCTGTACCTCCACCTTGCATTGCAGTGGACACTACTTGCGCCTGTCCCATCAGTGATAATGCTCCTGGAACAATACCTCCTGAAGTCAATGCAAGGGGAGCAGCAACAGTTAAGGCATATACTTCAGCAGTTAATGTAACACCCAAATCTATTGTTGATGCTAGAGTTTCTTTGTCTTTTGCACCAGCAACTACTGCATCCCAATATGTAGCATTAGGGTTAGAATAAGTTTGTTCATTTATTCTTTGATAATTTGAAACATAATTTGTTACCTTTTTGTCATTTAGTGCTATGTAGTCTAGTGTATCTAAAACAGTTTTCTGATTAAATGCTATATCTGCGATTGTTGCACCTGGGACAGCGTTTGCGTTTTGTTCTTGCCAGTAGTTTATGTAACTATCAGAAACAATAGTATCTAGTACCGCAAGACCTCTGTTACACTCTTCATTTCCATTGCAGTTTGCATATTGAGCAGGGTTTTTGATGCTTTCGACTACCGCTTCTGTTTTGGCTATAATTTCATCTGTAGTATTTACTTGCTTATCTCTCGTTGCTTTTGCTTCAGTAAGTTGTTTTTCAACAGTCACTCTTTTTGCTTCAGACATGACGCAAGTATTATTTTGCCAAATCATATCCCAACCTGAACCTCCGCATTTATCAATATTGATATTATAATTTGGATCCTTTTGAATTGAATTTGTTAGCCTTTGTTGTTCTATCGCATCAGTTGCATTGTTGTTCGTAGTGGTAGTATTGTCAACTATTGTAATTTTATTACATGCCCAAGTGCCACTTGTATTTTGAGTACATCTTTCGTCAATTGCACATTTTAAATTTTTACAACCTTCGGCATACGATATTAGGCTTGGAATAGTACCCACATAGTCATTGGTTGTATTACTATCATTATTTGTGTTGGCATTACTACCTGAAGATCCAGAGTTTGGAATGATACCTAGACCAGTTGTGTTTCCATCACAACCGCATTCATCAGGGGTTGCATTTTTAAGACAAAGTGCTGTGCAAGAGGATGATTGTTGAGATGTCTGTTGAGTAATTGGAGCCGGTATTTGATAAACAGTTTTGTCTTCTCCTGTAACTGTGATATTTAAACCGCATTGCTTGTTGCAGAATTGTGTGCCTTTATTTTTTCTACAATTATCAAAACAACTGTTACCTGTGTTTGAATTGTTAGCCGCCTTTTCTACAATATTTAAGGAAAAATCTTTATTTGTGGTTACAGCTGTACCAATTGCAAGTGTAATAACCAAAAACAAAACACCAATAACCGAAATAGGATCTATAAACCCTAAAAGATTTTTACCGCTACGCGTAGGCATTAAAATTATTATATATAGTATAATCGCTTTAGTTAAGGGCCATTAGTACAGTGGTAGTACATATCATTCGCATTGATAAAACGCCGGTTCAATTCCGGCATGGTCCACTTAAATTTTAGAGTAAAAAACTGAACGGCCTTTACCATGGGAGAGTATTATACCCAGTGAGGCAAGTTTGGCAAGATCTCTTGAAGCTGTAATCTGGGACACATCAAACCTCTTCTGTACTTCTTTGTTAGTCATTTTAATGTTTGGGTTTTCCATGATATCAATTATCTTTTGAAGCCTCTGGTTTAATTTCCAGAAGCTACTTGGTAGTGTTTGAATGCTCTTCATTGTGCGTACTTTCTCATTTGTTTTTCTTAAACTTTCAACCACTCCCTGACTAAAATATTCAAGCCAAATTGTTGCAGATTTATAGAGTTCGACACTGATTGATGCATTTTTTAAAGAAACCAAATCACTTCTATAATAGTCCTCAAGGCAAAGTAACCCGCGTAAATCATAACCATATTTTGCCAAAATTAAATGAGAAAGAAGCCTTGCAGTTCTCCCAGTTCCATTTTCAAAAGGGGACAGTTTAACAATTTCAATTTGAATAAGTCCTGCCTTAATTATTGGGTGATCTTTACCTGATTCGATGTATTTCAAAATCTCACCAACTTCAGTCTCTTTTGATTTAAAGTAGGATGTAGTTGATCCAAATACCTCGCGACATGCTAAATCGTAAATGTGTAAGACGTCTCGTGTAGTAATTGGCTTCTTTGTTGCTGTCCATTCATTACGGATATAGTTGATTGTGTTTGCGTATTCAACAACTTCTCTTTGATGGTCAGTCATCTTTTTAAGTTGTGGCGTAGAAAGTAGCTTTGCCATTTCCTTTTTTGATAATGGATTGTCTGCAAGCGTTAGTCCCCAATAGGTTTTTTCAAGAGTTATTTCCCATCTATATTGATTCTCCTCTTTAGGTGCAAGTGGGGTAGTTAATATACTTGTTTTTAGTCTTTCAGCTTCTTGTAAAAATTCCTCTATGTTTATAGACAGATGAAAGGGTAAATTAATCATATTTTTATTATTACTATCACCAATTTCATAATCGTATCAAAATCGTATCATTGTGTCAAATTATATACTCATAAGTAAAAATGAGGCTAAATTGACTCAACATGATAAGGTTATGATAAGATTAATTTAAACCAAAAATGCCTATTGACAGTAATTTTCACAAGGAACATACTGATATCATATGAAAAAGGAGGTGAGCTTAAATAAATGCTAAAAAACGTAGGAGCAACAGAAATAATAGTAGTCGCAGTTTTACTCTTGGTCTTTTTTGGAGGAAAGAAACTTCCAGAACTTGCAAAGGGTATTGGAGATTCTATTAAAGAGTTCAAAAACGCAATAAAAGGAAAATAATATGTATCCTGCCCAATACAAAATATATACGAAAGTGACCACTCTCTTTATGGGGGTGGTTACTTTGTTTGGTTTAAGTCAAAATAATGTAATCGCTGCAAATAGCCAAATCTGCAACCCAGCAACTGACTGTACCGTCGGTGAATTTCTTTATAATGATAGTTACGCACCAGAGACAGCAGCAGTATGTACATTAAGTAGTAAATATCCAGATGGTACAAATCATTTATCATCACAATCATTAGTATCGACCGCAGACGCATGGTACGGCCATACTTTTACAACACCAGCAACCCTTGGTTACTATAGAGCAGAAATCTGTTGTGATGAAAATGGCAACCATATGTGTATTGATAAAAGCTTTGAGGTTAAAACTGCAGTTACATCAGGATCAAGCCTTACAACAAGTGATATCTCATCAGCAGTTTGGGGATATTCAGGCAGAACTCTTACAGGTTTTAATAATGTAGTTGCTGATGTCTGGTCATATGCAACAAGAAATTTAACAAGTGGTGCAAATATAACAAATATAACCACTACAACAACTGCAGATGTTGAGGATATCAAAAAAACTACAGACGAAACAAGATTACTATTAGAACAGTTAGTAAATAAACCAGTTATAGAAAATAGTATGGAGGATGTGCAGGATGTTGATTTAGGAGCAAAAGTAGAACAGTCCAAAAAAGTTGCCAATGAGCTGTACATGAATTTGTTAATTGTTAATTCTTCAGTATCCAAGACAAATAAAAATTGGTCAACACTTACTGATAGTGAAATTTTAGACATACTAACAGATAGCAAAAATATAATAGGTGATGAATCCGACTCAACAAATACTAATACATTTTTTGGTAAGGTAAATTATTTAAGAGATACTTGGGGATTCAGAGAAGCAGATGATTTGTATGACTCAGTAAAAGCAGTCAAAAGCTCACTTGGTTTTGTACAAACTGGAATTGCAACATATGGTAAAAGTAAAACATTACAGAAAGAACTAAGTAGTTCAGCAAGTTATTTAAGTTCTACCGAAAAAATATTGGCAGCTACAAATAAAAGAATTATTGAAGCTGAAGGACTGTCAATGTCTATTGACAAAAATTTGTCAGCCATAAATTCCTATTTAAGTTCTTGGAATGAACAAAGTGCATCAACCATAAGTAGCGAAGTTGATCAGTTGACCAAAAAAGTATTAGGGTTTAACAAAGTTCCAAAAGGGTCATTAGCTCTTGAATTAAATTATCAAGATGTTTCCTTAGACAAAAAGATAAAAAACAAATTGTTAAGTTTAAGAGGTCTTTTATTTGCTAACAAAAAATTAATGTTAAATGGTTCAAAAACTGCTTTAACTGCAAATTGGCTTGAAGAGGGAAGTGTAGTCTTTAAAACATTAATCACAAACCCATCACTTTTAATAAGCCAAGAAGTTCCACTTAAATATTACTTACCAAAAGAAATCAAAAAGGAACACATAATTGAGTCAGATTTAGGTACTACGATATCGTTTGATACTGATAAGGATCAACTGTATGTTGAAGGTAATTATTCACTTAAACCAGGAGAAACTAAAACAATTAAAGTAAGAGTTGAGGATGTGTGGGAAATAAGTATTGCAGAAATTGAAAGTCTTAAAAAACAAGCACAAAGCCTTTCAGAACCACTTGCCAAAACTGCTTATTTTGCACAAGGAGTAACACTTAAAAGTGACATCGATGTCTCACTGGATAGTGCACTAGAAACATTAAAAGATGGAGTTACTCCAGAAGCTAAAATTAAATCATACAGAGAAGCACAAATAGAAATAAATTCAGCTAAAGAAAAAATTGAAAAATTAAAAGAATTAGTAACTGATGCAAGTTCATCTAGTTCTGTGTTAGGTTTTGTAGGAGGGTCACAAGCAGTTGCAGTTTGGGGAATAGTCTTAATAGTTGCCACAGTCTTTGTATTCTTAACAATTTATATGAAGAAAATATCGTCAGGAGCAACTGTAACTGCAAAATCAAAAAGCACAAAGAAAAGTAGTCATAGTAATTTCGACAAACTTGCAGTCTTCTTTGTAGTAGCAACTATTTCAGGGCTCTCATCATCAATTGCAGTTAAAAAATTAGTGTTACCTACACAAGTTACAGCAAATACAAATAGACAGGTCTTAGGGACCACTACAATTGACTACAAGAGTCTTAAAATCGTTGAGTTAGTATCTCTTGATGGAGTTGTTAAAACCTATCAAGATGAAGGAACAGATACTGTAGTTGAGTTAGTAGATACAGGAGCGCACGCAGTAGAAATTGAAAGAGGGGAGAAAAGAGTAAGAGTAGTTGTTGAGGGTAATGAGGTCTGGGTCGAGATGGGGAACGTTTTAGTTAAATAGTTAGTTGGTTAGTTAGTAAATTAGTAGACCTGATAAATATTCAGTCAACTGGCCATGCAAGGTTGATACTGCATATTTTAGACATAAGTGAGCTTTTTACAAAGTAAAAAAGACCCGAGTCATTTGATTGGCTGGGTCTTTTTTGTTTTTTATTTCCTGATTAATTTGATTGCAAAAAAAATTGTTTCAGCAATCTCAATTGCAAAAAAAACAGGTGTTGCTGAGACGGGAAAAAATATTGACACAAACATGGTCAATCCCAACACAACAACATAAATAAAAAACTTAACGTGCGGGGGAAACTTAATTGTTTCGTTCATTTTGCTCCTTTCTGGGCAAATTCAAATAAATATATTTTAAACAGCAATTCGTTTAACTTGTGTGTATTATATCACATATAGCCTATAGCGTAGCTGAATTACATAGCGTAGCTGACACTCATAGAAATCAAAGTAATATCACCTTTAAAGTCCCGACCCTACAAGATTGAATAAATAGTGAATGAGGATTGCAAGAATAAGACCGATTGGCCATAACTTTTTCTTTTGAAAATACTGCATGATTAAAATGGTTGAAATGTGCATTGGAGTTACGGCTAAAAGCCTAACTCCAAATGAATAATTCATAGTTAATAATGAAAAGTTGGGGTTCATTAAGTAGAAAAAAGCTTCTGAAAGTGAAAACAGTATACCTAAATAAATAGCAGATTTTACAGAGGTTGTAGATTTTGCCAAGAAAAATTTAAATACTTCTTCCACCAAATATGGATAAGGTAGAACACTTTCTACCAACAAAAGAAAGAAAGGGCCAACTAAAGCTAGCAAATAATCCATGGGAATTATTCTTCTGACTTTCCGTTTACTGACTTTTTAAATTCTCTGATTGAGTCTCCAATTCCTTTTGATAATTCTGGTAATTTTTTACCACCAAAAAGAACAAGCAACACGATTGCAATAATTATAATTTCAGTTGATCCTATGTTTTGTAGCAATTTAAATCACATCCTTTCTTATTTCTTTAAAGCAAATGAGCCTTAAGGAATACGCGGTTCAATAATAGCGTAAGTTCAAACAAAAGTACAAGAGGTAGGGTTAATAAGACAAGGGATAAGATATCAGTTGGTGGCATCATTGCAGAAAATATAAGTGCAATCATATAAGCAATAGGCCTATATGAAACAAAAAGTTTATAAGAAACAATTTTAAATCTCATCAGTAAACTCATTACAATTGGGTATTGGAAGGCAACTCCCATAAGGCTTGATGTAATTAATATCTGACTTAAAAGTTTACTTATATCAAGCATATTTCCAATGTTAAGTTCAACTGATTTGGTATAAAAAATAGAGACCACATACTTCATCATCATAAAGCCAAAAGTAAAACCCCCAATAAATAAAAGTATGGCAAGTGGCAGTAGTGCAACGACTGATCTATATTCCTTTGCTTTTAAAGCAGGCTTTAAAAACCCCATAATTTGATATATTAAGAGGGGTATTGTTACAACTAGACCTATTGAAAGTGACGAACTAATTGCAAGATTTAAAAACTGAAATGGGGAAGTAAAGACTATATTAACTCCGTTTAAGTCAAGTAATCCAATGACAAAAACTATGATTTTTTCATAGTAAAAAAATCCAAAAATACCAAACAGTAAAAAAATAGCGACAACAAAAAGAAGTCTCCTTCGAACTTCCGACAGGAGAGGAAAATAACGATTCAAATTTTCTTTAAAAGAATTATCCACTTTGATTAATTGTCTTTTACTGATTTATTAAATTCTCGTACTGCTTGTCCTATTGATTTGATAAATTCTGGTACTCTTTTGCTTCCAAAAAAAACAATTACCAATAAACTAATTACTACGATTTCTGTTGTTCCTAATTGTGGCATCTATAAAACACCTCCCCCCGCTTTAACTTTTTCAACTTCTTTTTTGGCAGAACTGAACTCTTTTTTAATTTTCTTAAGTTCTTTTCCAGCTTCACCAGCATCTCTTGCCATATCTGTCATTCTTTTCCCACCAAAGAAAATAATTACTACAAGGCCGATTAAAATAATTTCAGGTAATCCTAAGTTCATGAACTCATGATAATGCAATTATATTGCAGAGGCAAGGGGATTTCTCAAATTGTTATTCTTGACAATAG
>CAYSAY010000008.1:0-34123 GCA_964429215.1 uncultured Gammaproteobacteria bacterium
GCTATGAGATTCAGCTCACGCTATGAGATTCAGCTCACGCTATGAGATTCAGCTCCGTTGATGCTATAATTGCAGAATTAAGGTGGAGTCGCATAGCTGGCCCATTGCGGGGGATTGCTAATCCCCTGAGTAGCAATACTCGCGTGAGTTCGAATCTCACCTCCACCGCAAATGTATAATTGATTAATATTAGGAGGGTTGTCCGAGTGGTTTATGGAGCAAGTCTTGAAAACTTGTGGTCGCAAGGCCTCAGAGGTTCGAATCCTCTACCCTCCGCACAAAGAGTTAGCGAGCAATTGTTATGCTTTTTATATTTTTAAAACCTGCATCAATTAACACTTTTTTGACCTCATTAATAGTTGATCCTGTGGTGTAAACATCATCGAACAAAACAAGGGTGCAGGGTTTAGGGTATAGGGTATAGTTAGAACAGACTTTAAAAACACCTGACAAATTGGAACGGCGGACGGAACCTTTTAATCCAACTTGTGGAGATGTATTTTTATTGCGAATCAAAAGATCTGGAACATATTTCCAATTCATCTGTTTGGCTAGTTTCTCCCCTATTATTTCTGACTGGTTAAAACCTCTCCAGTTTTGACGTTGCCAAAACAAGGGTATAGGGATTAAGATAGGGTTTAGGGTATAGTGCATAGAGATTAGTTGACGAGTACAAACAGAAACCAACTCATCAGCCAAGTCGTATGCAAATTTATATTTTAATGAAATAATAGCTTTTCTAATGACTCCCTCATATTTAAAAATTGAATAGTTAGTATTGTCAGACCTTGCGGGTGATACTTTTTTTAAACATTCATCACAAATATACTTCCCATTAGCTCCACACTCCAAACAGTATTTGGGAAATAAAAAATTTAGTATGTTCATAATGTATAATTCACTACATGCAAACAAACAAACCAAATTCTAAACGAATTTTCAACAAAAAGGCAAGTTTTGAATACGAACTAACTCCTGAAAAGGTAGAAGCAGGTATTGTGTTAAAAGGAATTGAGGCTAAAGCATTTAGAGATGGAAGGGTTGATTTATCACAAGCTCACGTGCGAGTTCTGGATGGAGAAATATTTTTGATCAATTGTAATATTCCTGCTGGAGAAATAAAGGGGTATGAGCCAACAAGAATGAGAAAACTACTACTTCATAAAAATGAAATACTTTCATTGGTTACCAAAATGAAGCAGAAAAAGTTGCAAATTGTGCCTACAATGATGTATAATTCAAGCTCTCGAATCAAACTTGAACTTGTTTTGGGCGTGCCTAAAAGGAAGTTTGACAAGAAGGATAGTATTAAGAAACATGATGTCCAAAGGGATATCGACAGAGAGTTGAGAGGTAAAGATATTTAATGAACGAGTAATATGGGGATGACCGGTTTCGACGGATAGCTCTTTTACAAAATAGCAAGCCAAGTTTGATACACACTTGTAAAAAGAGATCAAAAACTAAAAGCAAAACAAAACGTTTTCGCTTCTAGTTACCAATACGCTTTAGCGTATTCTTAACTGGCGTCCTGAGGTCTGATTCTCGATCGGGCTGACTGGGTGTAAACCAATTCGAGATGCATTATTAATTAATAGTTAAAAATTAATAATTAAGAATTTTAACTTTACTCAAAACAATCCTTTTAATCGGTTAAGTTTTGAGGACATTTAAAAGATTAAATAAGCTTGTAGAAATTTTGTTTTAAGTTTTTCGGATGTGGGTTCGATTCCCACCATCTCCACTAGAGACAAGTACTTTGTACATAGTACAGAGTACTTAGAGAGGGATATATATAAGTTTTGAACCTGTCAGTAAAATTATTTTATTTTCTACTTCTGATACTATCAAATCTTTTGCATTTTTAATTTCATCTGCTTTATATTGTAGTTTGAACTCACCGTTTTTTTCTAAAACTATTATCCTACCCTCATTATTGTCTAAAATGTATGTATATTTTAGGTCTTCGTTTGTGTAAATTGCAGTTGGATTTTCAAGTGGTGTAACTATTCCTTTTAAAGAAATTTGATTAGGATTGCCATTTGTAAATTTGGTTATTTTGCCAGTTGATGAAAGTAGCCAGATTGATCCGTCTATTGCCATATCTGTTACTTTTGAAAAATCAGCTTCTATTCCTGGAGCTAACCAATCTGTTTTGTCTCCAAATGATCCACCACTACCCGCATATCTTTCAATTTGATTTGAATTTTTGTTTATTAAATAAATATTTCCTGAATAAAGGTAAAAAAGTGCTTCATCCCAGTTCGTATCTTCCGCATTTTCTCTCACTTTGTTTACAGTGTTTTTGATTTCGTTTATTGAGTTATTTTCCAATGTAAATAATCTATCTTCATAAGAAGCGATAGACTTTGCGTTTTCTAGTTTGTCTTTTGTGGCTCTAATTTTTGCATTTTTACCAGCAACATCTAATGAAACTACATTTTTATCCTGTGAATCAAAAACAAAAACAGTATCGTTAGTTGAGGCAAATTGGCTGCCTTTAAAATCTTTAATTTGCAAGGTTAAATCTAAAAGGTCTTTTAATTCAGGCTTTATTTCCCCTAAAACTTCAGCCTCACTTTTTTTAATATTAGCAATTAAATCGTCAAGTTTTTGGCTTTTGTATCCATCACTTTCTAATTTTAATGCGATTTCTTTGGCCGACACAAAAAGTTGTCTAGATGATGTTTTATCTATTGATAATTCTGAAATAGATTTTTCATAATCTTGTGTGGCTTGTAAAAATCTAGCATCTGATTTTGTATTAAATTCATTTTTATTCTTTTGATTTACTCCAAATACAACACTTACTACTAAAAGTAATAAGATTAAAACCCCTGCAGTCAAAGTTGTCTTTCTTTTTGTTGAAACTGCGTCGAAAGTTTGATTACTGTTTATATACAAACTTGTTTCATGCTTTGTATCTTCTGTCTCGACCTTCACTGTTAATCTTTCTTGACCGTTTACTAAGGTGATCACATCACCTAAAAATGCAGGTCCACTAATTGTTTGGTCAATTTCTTTTGGATGAAGCAAAATAACCTTATTTACACCTCTTAATAAAGTTGCTTCCGTTAGTGGTGCAATATTAACTGTTACTCTATCGTTTTGGAGCGAGACGTTACCTACACTCGGAAGTATATTATTAACAAAATTTGACGATAATTTTAGATTGGTCACAAAATTAGTATACCAAACACTAATACGGCTACAGCAAAAAGGAAATGCAAGAATGCTAAGAATTTAAGTTGTTTTTCAAAACCAATTACTAACGTATCTGTCATCAGTTGTACCTGTCTTACAATTACGAAGGCAAAGACGATATAGATTGCAAGTAATATTATTATGAAAATTTTTATTACTGGCCAAATTGAGATTGTGGCTAACATTATCTTACTCTCCCCTCTATTGCCTCTTGTTGTTCTTCCATTCTTAAATCTTGCAATACTTTTACAACTTTGTCAGGATAAGGGACTGCTAGAAAATCAAAATTTGTAATCTCTGCAGCAGTTTGAATTAAGACATCTCCATAATTAAATAGAGTCCTGATTACTCCACCCATCTTGTAGGTAACATCTTCAATTTTATCAAGATTAGCATCACTTACTTCTTTATAGGTTAAGTTATAAAAATCGATATCTATAATTCTTTCGTCAGTTACTATATATACATTAAAAAACCAAGTGAGAAAACTTTCAAGAGTATAGGCTGTTGAAATAAGATACCAAATTAAAATAAATATAAATCTAAAATTAGAAGGGATTGTATTTAACATACCAAATGTCATAACAATAGTCGGGACAGAAAACATTACAAATGATATAAATATCCAAGGAATATTTGTAATAAAATGTTTTCTTAAAAATAAAATTATTTGTTCTTGTTCTTCTCTTGTTTCAAAACTTACTCCATCTGGGCGCATCAAAAATGATGCTAGTGGCCTTCTTTCTTGCATTGGAAGATCTTTATACAAGGTTTTTTTCTCTGTGTGCGTTGTTTTTTTACCTACAACAGTTGCTTTAAAAATGTCAGGCATATTTTGATTATATCACTTATTATAGCTTCTCGATATTGAACAAGCTTGATTTTAAACCAATATATCCAGGGGCTCTTAAATTAAATGCTTTTTTAAACTCTTCCCCTGTCATATTTACACTTCCTTTATTTGTACCGAGACTTATTGATTGAGTGGAACCATTATTGTTATATATTACTGAAACTGACGAAACAGAATTATAGCCTCCTATCGACTGGAGTTCTGATTGTGAATATGGGTTACCTCCCCAGCAAGATGTATCTATTGGAGATACCCTTGAGACATCACCTCCGCCAGATGTAAGGACTTTCCATGCATTTAAAATATCCGCTAGTTCTTCAGACTTTAACCATGGAGATGATTTTCCACAAGTCGAGCCACCGCGTGATTTATACCATCCTTTGTAAAACCAAGGTGAACCTGCAACTTTTTCATAGGCAGTTCCTGGCCAGTCTCCTGATGCGTCTTTTATTCCACTCCATCCCCATTGGGAAATGGTAAAACCACCTGTTGAGGCTGAGAAGTAGGTTTTTGCTAATGCTCCGTCTTTTTTAAGTACCCAACCTCGAGTTGCACGAACCGCTTCTGCCCACTTTCCTGATTTAAGTTGAGATTTATAGACCTGACAAGATTCTGTAGTACAAATATTACCTGCACCATTATTTGTGTAATTTAGAGCGTAGGTTCTGGCTGCAACTGCTTGCGCTTTTAATGCTTCAAAACCTCCATTATCTCCCCAGCTTTCTGGAACTTCATAGATACCAAGTAGATAGTTCTCTTCAAAGGGAATTCTTCCAATTCCTGTTACACCAATAGTAGTCGGCACGGCGTAACCTTTATCTAAAGTTGATCCTTGATAATAGGCTGCCAATATTGTTTCCGCATTTTGACCAGACTTTGACCTTCCATATGCTCCGTATTGACTCATTCCTGTTCTGTGTGGAGCTCCAAATGAGAATCCTGCAAAGGCAGGTCTAAACCCTGGGTCACAGAAGTTTGAGGAACCAGGAGGCCCCGAACAAGGCTCAAGGGTTCCTGGAGTATCTCCAACTGAAGTTGAAAATCCACCAGCCTTTAATGCCTGCAATTCCGTCTGTTTGGAGCTTAAAGAACTTAAATATCCTTCAACTTTGGTTACTTCGGATGCTAAGAATTTTTCTTTCTCAGATACTTGAGACTTAAGACTAGCAAGAGTTGCTTTTGACTTTTCAAGTGTAATTTTATCTTGTTTTAATTTATTTAAATCTTCTGCATATTTTTCCATCTGCTTTCTATCACCATCTGCTGCTTTTTGTCTAAAGTTAACTTCACGAAAAGCTGCCGTTGCATCGGATGAGGCCAAAAATGGCATAATAGGATCATATAGCCTTAAAAATCTGTAATGATTCTGTGTTTTTTCCTCAAAAAGTACTTTTGATATTGCTAAGTCCTCTTCCCTATTTTTTATATCAATTTCATTCTTTTTGATTTGTCCAGAAAATGTGTCAATTTTTTTATTTAAAGATACAATTTGATTTCTAAGTGCTCCAAGCTCAGTTTTGTTTTTTTCATGGGCCGGACTTAATGCATCGATTTCTCCTTGTATTTGTTTAATTTGGCAATCAAGATCGGCACCACAGTCCTGGGCAAGGCTAGTACTTAGTACAAAGTACATTGTACTTAGAAACACAAACAACATAAGTGCCCACTTTCCTACTTTGTACTTTGTACTGTGTACTGTGTACTGATTCATAACTCATTATATGTTAAACTTGTTACATAACCAAACAAAAATATGATGCAAAAAATAATTTTGAGTTTATTTTTATTTTTAGCTTTAATTTCTACATCTGTTACTAAAGTCTCAGCTCAATTAAATACGGGTTCTTGTAGCGGAGATTCAATAGAGACAGCAATCGGGTGTATTCCTGTAGGAGATACTAACTCTTTCATGGGCTGGATATTAGGATGGGCTGTTGGAGTTGGTGGTGGAATTGCATTTTTATTAATTGTCTATGCAAGTTTTATGGTAATGACTTCTCAAGGAGATCCTACTCGGCTTAAAGCTGGGCAGGAATTATTGACTTCAGCAATTTCAGGTTTGATTATGTTAATATTCTCTGTGTTTATACTAAAGTTTATAGGAGTTGATATACTAGGATTAGACAGTTTTGGATTTGGACAATAAACAATATGAATAACTTGGCACAAGATTTTGGATCAATACAAAGCGGAGCTGGTTATCAAACACCAGGCTCAAATCTTGGCGGACTTATTCAACTATCGTTACCATATGTTTTTGGTATTGCAGGAATTATATTACTGCTTAATATTGTCTCATCAGGAATGAAAATGATGACTTCTCAAGGAGACCCAAAAGCATTACAAGGTGCTCAAGCAAAACTTACTACCTCCCTAATTGGAATATTAATATTATTTGCATCTTTTTGGATAGTTAATTTAATTATGAAGTTTTTTGGAATTAGCTTTGGTGGTGGAGGTAATATAATTCAATAATGAACAAATTAGCTGAAGTAAAAATAGGAGAAATTTTTTTAGGAAATTCTTTAGGAACCCTGGGCGACGCTACTGGTGTAGGTAATATAGTATCAAGGGTAATAACTGGTGCAATTTCTATTGCAGGTATAATTTTATTATTTTTATTAATAGGTGGAGGTATTGCAATGATTTCTGGAGCTGGAAAATCAGACCCAAAAACAGTTGAGCAAGGTAAAAAGGCAGCAACTTCCGCCTTAATTGGCTTCATAGTTGTATTTTCTGCTTATTGGATAGTAAAATTGATTGAGTTAATTACTGGACTTAATCTTTTAGGAATTTAAATATGCAAAATTTATTAGCACAAGACAACAAATTTGGGACAGTGGCATTACCAGATGGACTATCTGCTGGCTTTGGATCTGATCCAGGTGTTGCTTTTGGAAAATTAATTCAATTTGGACTTCGAGCGTTGGTAGTTGGGGCTGGTATATACGCCCTATTTAATCTTGTCCTTGCAGGTTACTCTTTTATGAGCGCTGGTGATGACTCAAAAAAAGTTGCAAGCGCATGGTCACAAATTAGCCAAACTCTTATTGGACTTGCATTCTCCGCGGGAGCTTTTGTCTTGGCAGCCTTATTTGGACAACTTATTTTCAGAGATCCAATGTTTTTACTAAAACCAGTAATACCAACACCATGAAAAACACACTTGCACAAATTGAACTTGCACCAGCTGAAGGATATAAAGGTTTTGGTCCATTGGGGTTAGAGAACGGAGAAACTGGATTAGCAGTATTTACATCATTCATTTCTTCCGCAATAGGATTAATTACATTAATTGGAATCATATGGTTTGTAATCAGTATGTTTTTAGCAGCTGTTGGAATGATTACTTCAGGTGGAGATAAAGCAAGCCTTGAATCGTCACGTAAAAAATTAACTTCGTCGGTTATCGGAGTTGTTATATTGATTTCAATAATATTTGTAATTGGAATATTTGGGACTTTAATAGGAATAGACTTCTTAGACATACAAGGGTTGTTTATGAAATTATGGAATATTTAATATGAATCCAAACGGACCAGGAACTTACAGTGGTTTTACTAAAGTTAAAAATCCTTTATTAGGTGATAATTTGAGTGCTCTTTCTGGTGAAAATTTTCTCGGTCAACTATTACCAAAGACAATTGGTTTACTTTTTGTTTTTGGCTCGCTTGCTTTCTTTTTTATGTTCCTCTGGGGAGCAATTAGCTGGATTCTTTCAGGTGGAGACAAAGCACATGTAGAAAATGCCAAAGGCAGGATAACAAATGCTTTAATAGGGCTTGTTTTGATGGTGTCGACTTTTGCTATTGTTAAACTAATTGAAGCCTTTTTTAATATTAATATTTTGCTTATTGACATAGGGCCACTAGTCATTCAATAATATACACATACACATGAATACTTTACTTACGAACGCAATTATCGCAGCAGATATCAATCTAGGCACAGGTTCAGATATGGTTATCAATGCTAACAATCTTGAACTACCTAAGTTAATCTCTGGATTTCTTAGTCTTATTTTGGTTTTAGCTGGTTTGGTCTTTTTCTTTATATTAGTTATAGGTGGTATTAAATGGATTCTTTCAGGTGGAGACAAAGCTCATACTGAAGGTGCAAGAAATCAAATTACTGCAGCTCTTGTAGGTTTAGTTATAGTATTCTCAGCTTGGGCAATTGCAAAATTACTTCAAGCATTCTTTGGAATAAACATCCTTCAACTAGATATTCCACAAGGATTCTAATTAATCCTCTCTTGCTCAATTTTCTTTTTTTGTGTTAATATTTTTGTATGGCTTCAAAAGTAAGTTCATCGTGGTCCAATATCGTTTCCGATTTGTTTGTTAATTTGTCAGCTGGATGGTTCGGTGCTGCTTTTATTTTACCTTCAGTATCAGAAAATATAGCTAGAATTGACTTCAGGATATTGACCGGGGATATAATTTTAGGTATATTATCTTTAATACTTGCAAAAGTATTTAGAAAATAAAAAAATAATAATGAATTTCGCAGACGCCAACGCCAGAGCAATAATCGCTTTTTCATTAACTTTAATCGCTGGACTATTGGTTTATATAGCTTTCTTCAAAGGATCATCTTCAAAAAAAAGATTGGCAAAATAGTTTTTAGCTGTTAAACTCTTACTATATGGGTCCAGCACCAGCAACATTACAAGGTTTAGAAACAGTTTTTGAAAGTGTAGTTACTTCCCTCTTGGCTCTTGGAGGAATTGTATTATTTTTAATGTTACTTTCTGGTGGATTTAAATATTTAACATCTGGAGGGGACCCAAAGGCAGTTGAGTCTGCACAAAAAACATTAACCTATGCAATTGGAGGACTTGTACTTCTTGCAGGATCTTATATGTTACTTAATATAATTGCACAATTTACGGGAGCTGATGTAACTAACTTTAAAATTTTTAAATAAGACCTCGCTTTGCTATACTAAAGTCCAATGACTACCAAAAATCTTCTTAAGCTAACATCATCTTTTCTAATTTTAATTTTATTTTTTGTCTTTCCAAAAATTTCTTCAGCTGGGTGCACACAAGTTGCATCAAACCAAACGGTTTGTAATGATCCCGAACCGATAGCGTGTAGCCAAAATTTACCTGTTGCTGGTGGAATTAAAAGATGGTGTTGTGATACACAAAATAGTTGCGATATTGAAAAAGGAATTGTACAAGATGAAATTTCGAGTCAATTCGGAGTAGGTGGGGATGTTAATGCAATCCCAGAACCAAAGGTTCCCTGTTGGGATGAAAGCTCAAAGGGTTGGGAAGACCCTGAATTTAATTCACTTAGACCATATCAAGCCTCACCATGTCAAGATGCGCCAAAAGCCTACATGTGTGGAAATTTGATTACTGTAAAACTTGACAATGTTAAAACTGATTATTGTGGCGACGAATGGTGTGACTATGAAGGAAAGATGGAAACTAAAAATGTTGTTATTGATCTAAGCGGGGTGGACCTCCCAATTCTTGGAAATACCGAACTCACTGCAAATAGTGAAAATGCTTCTGACATAATTGATGATGCTACTAAAATGAATGAATATTTATCGTGGTATCTTGCAGGAACAAATCAAAAAGCAGAATATGGAGCTGACGACCCAGATAAAACAATAAACTTTTCAGGTCCTGCAAAGAAATTGCTGCCTTCAACAATACAAGAATTAATTAGATTTAAGGTTCTCCATGACGCTGGGGTAAAAGAGGAAATCACTGACGAAGATACATTAATAGAAACTGAAGAAACTTTCCAACACAACCAAATTGTTGTATGTACAGAACATAATTCATTTGATATTTTAGGGCTTAAAATTAATCTTTGGTTTGGACCAGAAAAACCAGTACCTTGTTATGATGGTAAGGGTGACAGAACAAATGGAAATGCTTACAGAATGCTTAAGTGGTGGGAAGGTAAGGAGTCAGACTATCTTGAATCTTTAAGGACCAAGCTTGATTGGAACGATTTAAAAAGATGGGATTCAACAATTCCACCGTTCCCATGGCAATTTGAAAAAGACATACATTATAAAAAATCATATCAAGAATGGAGAGGAAAAGAGTGTTTGATTGTTTTTGGAAAACTTGCTTGTCTAGATATCAAAATTCCAGGAGTTTTGGAATGGCATTCAAATGTAATGGCAGATCTTTATCAATACATTCCTCTCTCAAACACAGTAGACAAAAAAGGAGCAGAGGTTTATTCTGGTGTGGTAGTTAGAGCAAGCCAAGATGCAACACTTTCATCAAGCGATTACGAAATAGTGAAATGGCCAAAATTATTCTATCCACACACAAAAGAAACTTCCGATGCGATAAAGAATTTAAATAGTACTTTTTTGCCAGAAGATGGTGTTGAAGTAAAAATTGTTCCTGGCTCTGCAGAAAATACTGCAGGAAATTGCAAAACATTAAATGTAAGAACTAACGAAGGTGACAGCTTAACTTTTTCAAACACAACATCAGATCACCAAATTAAATTTACAGCTACTTACGATGTAGACCAAGTAAGATGTAAAGAAACAAAGGATCAAAAATGTGTCAGGTACGATCCTTTTAATCCTAACCGGTGTCTAGAATGGGAGCCTGTATTTGAATGTTCATCAGACATTTACGCCTCAATAAATTTAACTACCAAAGCACCATACTTAAATGAAATATGGAAAGATTCAGTTGCAGGATCGGGGTCAACCTTTAGAAGAATATTTCCAAAAGTTGAGGAGGGTGCCCCTGTTTCTTGTATTGCAGATATCCCAGGGGCATCAAGTGCAACATACACATTAAACGGAGAGAGTAGCAACAGCGTTGGGATAACAAGAATTGTTAATCCTGGAGACACAACTTCTAGTTCACCTGAAATATATTTTCCTCATTTAGGGACAGTCTATGAATACATGTTAAAAGGAATTCAGACGGCTCTCCGACCTAAAGGCTACGGCGAACCAATTACTGATGGAACATTATGCAAAAATAACATAAAATGTGGAGTTCTTCCTGACTTACCAATTGCTAAAGGGTCTTGTAGTATAGGTGGAACAAGCTCAAGAGTTGGACCAATACCGCAATCTTTAAAAGATATTGTCTCTGCAGCAGCAGAAACATATAAAGTACCACCAAATTTAGTACTCGGAGCATTATTTGGAGAAGGCGTTTTTAATAGAAACAACGATATTGGGGGAACGTTTCAAAAATTTGAATGGAGAGAAGACAATGTTATTGCTTGGGCAAGCTGTGAACCTCTTCCAAATTGTTCAGGTCCAGAAAGCTCAATAATTGATTTATCTGGCACCTGGGACACACTGTCCCAAAGAATTGCTCCAGATCTAAAAAAACTCGATCCAAATAAATTAGTTCCTGATCCATGTAATTTAATAGATTCTATATATGCAATTACCTTAGATTTAAAAGGAAATGCTGGAGGTAGCCCAGAATTTGCTGGGAAAAGTTGTCTCGGAATCAACTTTTCATCTACAATTCCAACTAGTTGCACATGGACCGATGACCAATACGCCACTGCAATTCGTGTCTGGGAATTTGGTACAGGCTGGGGAAATACATCAAACGGTTTCTTAACTTGTGCAACCAAAGCAAACAGCTGTGCAACTGGTGGTGGAATTGCTGCCCAATGTGATAAAGATACTGGACCAAATAGTGGCCAGTATGATAATTGTGATAATAGTGCTGCTGCAAATTCACACATGAGATGCGTTTTTGATGTGTCTCACGGCAGATAACTACCTATTTAAAAAATATTTTCCACCACTTTCAGTAACAAGTCCTTTTATCCCCATAATTGAAAGTGTGGAGCCGATTTCTACGACACTCTCACCTAGTTTTTGTGCAATTTCATCAATTTCTAATGGTTCGATTTGAAGTAATTCATATATTTCCTGTTCTTGTTTAAGAAGCGTGGGGGTTTTAATTATTCTCTCTGAACTACTCACTAATCTCTTGCCTAGGATATCCGAGGCACATGTTGCCATTATCGCGTCACCACTTTTAATTAGTTCATTACATCCTGCAGAAACTTTTGAGTTTATTGGTCCTGGAACAGCCCAAACTTTTTTACCTGCTTTTTTTGCTAGTCCTGCAGTGATCAGGCTACCACTATTATTACCCGCCTCGACAACCAACACACCAATCGAGGCGAGGCTGACTACGATTTTATTTCTTTGTGGAAACTTCCAAAGATGAGGCTTGGCTGAATCTTCATATTCAGAAACTACTGATCCCCCAGATTTTATTATTTGATCATATAATTTTTTGTTCTCTGGAGGATAAATTACATCAAGCCCACAGCCGAATACTGCAATAGTTTTTCCTCTATAATCAACAGTTTTTTGATGAACTTCAGTGTCCACTCCATACATAAAACCTGAAATTGTTGTTATTCCGTTTACTACAAAATCTGCCACAAATTTATCTATAACTTCTCTACCGTACCTTGTCATTTGACGGCTACCAACAATGGCAATTGATTTTTTAGCTAACTTGTATGGGTCAGACCCTCTAAAATGTAAGGTTTTCATGGTGTGATATCCTATCTGACTCTTCAACAATACAGATTGCATCAATTTGATAACTTTTAAATTGATTTGTGATATCGGCATTGTTTAACAGATACATTTCTGCGGTTCGTCTAACTTGCATTAACTTATTTTTTCCTATCATTTCCTCTGGGGTTCCGTAATCCTCTGTGGTTTTAAACTTTACCTCCACAAAAATTAAAATGTCATTTTTTGTGGCAATAATATCTAATTCTCCCCACTTTGTAGAATTGTTTTGATCAAGTATTTGGTATCCTTTTTGTCTTAATAAATTGGCAGCCATTTCCTCCCCATCTTTTCCTTTGATTCTATTATATTGCTTAGTCATTGAAGTTACTCAAAGCTGAATTTAAATTCTTTATCTACTGCTCTTGCAATCCTTATTAATGTTTCGAGAGTTATGTTTTGATTTCCACTCTCGATTCTTGAAACAAATTCTCTTTTAACGTTCATTTTTTTAGCAAGTTCAGCTTGAGTTAAATTGACAGTTCTTCTTAATTTACGAACTTTTGATCTTGCCATATAGTAACGTGCACGGACATCAATTTCTTTTCTATCAGCTTCAGAATACCTTTTTAAAATGTCTTCAAAAGGTATTAATTTACCGTTTTTAATTGCTTCTTTAATTTTATTATTCATGATATTCTAACAAGTTTCACTTATATTGTTTCAGTCTATTTTCAGCCAATTTTAAATTTTTGGTCGGTGTTTTCTGCGATTTTTTATGGAAAAAATGTAATATTATTATAGTTGTTCCCTTTATATATCCATAAAACCCTCTATATGCACCGTTTATTTTGATTCTTATTTCAAATAAATTATTTTTTAATTTCTTTGCTTCTGGAAAATTTAATTTACCATCAGCTTCCAGCTTTTTAATTAAACCTGCAAATTCTCGCTGGACAACAATATCAAATTTGTTTAGTTCCTTTTGTGCATTTTTGTCAAAATTAATTATCTTCTTCATATTCTAGTAACTTTTAAGTTACATGTCAATCATTAGTTCTAACACGATATTGCAAAGCCTCGGCAACATGATTTGGTAAAATTTTCTTTGAATCGGCAAGGTCTGCAATAGTTTGACTAACCTTGATTAATCTAAAATAGGTTCTGGCTGACAAATTATAAGTATTGACTGCTTTTTTAAGTAAAACTAATGCTTCGGGAGTAATATCTACAAATTCTTTGATATGTTTATTTTTCATGTTGGCATTTGTGTAAACTTTTAGATTTTTAAATCTTTTATTTTGGATTTCTCTTGCTTTTATAACCTCTTCACGAATAATTTTAGAGTTACGAGTGACGAGCGATGGGTTGTTTGACATTAACTTGTTTATATCCACGGCTGGAACATTTATATGCAAATCAATTCGGTCCATTAGGGGGCCTGATAATTTACTCTGATATTTCATAATCATACGAGGAGTGCATTTGCACTCCTTTTTAGGATCCCCTAAATACCCACATGGACAAGGGTTTGCTGCTGCAATTAACATAAAACTAGCAGGAAAATTTACACTTCCTGCTATTCTTGTAATACTTACTTCCCCATCCTCCATTGGTTGCCTTAGTGCTTCAAGTGTACTTCTTGAAAATTCTGGAAATTCATCTAAAAACAAAACTCCATTATGAGCGAGGGATATTTCTCCTGGATGAGGATTTGTCCCTCCTCCAATTAACCCAATTCTACTTGTTGTGTGATGGGCAGTTCTAAATGGTCTAATTCTAACCAAACCTTCCCCTGCAGGAATTAAACCGGCCAATGAAAATATTTTGGTTACTTCTAAGGCTTCTTCTTCATTTAATGGCGGTAAAATGCCAGCAGAAGCCCTTGCAAGCATTGTTTTGCCAGCGCCTGGGGAACCCATCATGAAAATATTGTGCCCACCTGCAGCTGCAATTGTCATGGCTCTTTTTGCTGATTCTTGACCAATGATTTCTGCAAAATCAAATTCCACGGGATTGTCTTCAGCAATTTGTCTACGGTCTACGGCACGAGATAATTTTTCAATCTTCTTTATCCCATTTAAGTGAGCAATTAATTCCAACAATGATTTAACTGGATAAACATCAATACCAGACAATACGGCTGCTTCATTGGCAGAATCAAATGGAACAAATAAATTTTTAATTTTAAGAGCTTTTGCAGCAAGGCCTAAAAGAAAAACTCCTTTGGTGTGACGAAGGCTTCCATCCAGTGATAGTTCACCATAAAAGAATGATTTTTCAGTTGGTAATTTTACATTTCCAAGGGAGGCTAATACGCCGATTGCGATTGGTAAATCATAAAGCGAACCTTCCTTTGGAATATCAGCCGGTGCAAGATTAACTACAATTTTTGAGTTTGGGATATCTATTTCAGAATTTATTAATGCAGTTTTTACTCTTTCCTTTGCCTCTTCTATTGATTTATTAGGTAGACCAATTATAGAAAACCCTGGAAATCCTTTTTTAAAGACATTAACTTCAACTTCAATAAGTTTTGCTTCTAAACCAAAATGGGAGGCAGAAAGTATTTTGGTTAACACCTTAATTAAAAGTATGATACAAAGATTTTTTGATTACAAGTATTGACAAACATACACAGTTTACAGTAAACTGTGTACTGTAAACAATATGAATACAAAACTAAAAATACTTAAATTTATTAAGGCTAAAAATAAGGTTCGAGTAGAAGATATAAGACAAGAATTTGATATTAGTCGTGTCATGATTCACAAACATTTAGTAAACCTCCAAAAAGAAAAACTTATTTACAAGAACGGAAAACCCCCTATTGTTTATTACACAACTCAAAAAAATAATATTTCTGTGACTGAACAAATATTAGAAAAAATAAAGAGTTACGAACCCAAAAAGGTTATTTTGTTCGGATCACAAGCGTACGGTACTCCAAACAAAGATAGCGACTACGACATTGCTATTATTAAGGAGACAAACAAATCATACAGAGAGAGGTTAATTGAGGTTAGAAGTTTGGTCAGGATGACTACACCAATTGATTTTTTTGTATTTAATCAAGATGAAATTGATAAATATATAAATAATAATCCAATGATTCACGAAATTATGACAAAAGGAAAGGTTCTATATGAACAATGACATAGTCATTTCGTGGCTAAATAAAGCGGAGGACGACTTAAAATGGACAAAATCAAATTTAAAGGAAAAAGTATGGTATGGTGCATGTTTTACTGCCCACCAATCAGTTGAAAAATCCTTAAAATCATTTTTACTTTCAGAAGGCAAACCTGTTGCCAAAATTCACGACTTAAGTGCTCTAGTTGAGAGATGTAAAGAAATAGATGTTAGCTTTGAAGCACTGGTTGATGGAGTTATCTCAATTTCCGATTATTATATAAATTCAAGATACCCAGATGCAGGAGATTTTATGACTTATTCAAAACAAAATGCAGAAGACGCGTATATGGTGGCAGTGGAAGTGTCCAAATTCGTAAGCAACAAACTAAAAAGTTCCTAATTTACAGTAAACTAGGAACTACCCACCCAAAAAAAATTGTTTTTGTGTTAAGGTCTGACCTTGCAATAAGTTTAGGTGTCTTTTCTTCTTTTCAATTTCTTGCTTCCTGCCCGTATTGCTACGCAAAAGCGTTGCAGGCGGGTGGACAAGCAAAGAATAATTGAGGTTAAAATTGCTTTAATCTGATATAATTTACACATGCAAACAAAATTATTAAATTATAGAGTGATTGTTGAACCTGAAACCTATCCAAATGGTGATAAGGTTTATAATGCCTATTGTCCGACATTAGGTGTAACAGATTATGGAGATACTATCGAAGAAGCTATAACTAGTTTAAAAGATGGTATCGAATTGGCTGTTGAAACTTTAGCAAAAGAAAGCCAAGAAATTCCTTCAGATAATTTATCTGACCAGATTGTTACACAAACACAGGTAGAGTTTCCAATTGTTTTTTCATAAAATGCCCAAACTGCCAAGGAATATTAAACCTAAAATATTACTACAACTTTTAAAATCAAAGGGCTTTGTTGAGGTTGGAGGAAAAGGATCACATATTAGGCTTAAACATCCAAACGGTAGGTGGACACAAATTGCCATTCACACAAAGCCAATTCCACAAGGAACTTTGAGAAAAATATTAACCCAATCTGGTTTAAAAATTGAGGATTTATAAAAAAGTATCTTCTTTTTGAAAGTATAAATTAATACAAAAATATTGTAATATATGGTAATGCCTAACGTATTTAAGAAACTAACACTAATTTTCCTCTCCTCAGTTCTTTTTCTGAACTCAATGGTCATGCCTTTTGCTGTAGCAAATGCACAAGATGAACCGCCAGCTACATGGTATGCCCAAAACCCAGTAGATTGGATGGTAAAAGTTTATGATGACACAAATCCGTCTGAAATTTTTGGTGAACGATATACTGCAGCTCAAACACAGTGGATTGTTTGGGGATTGATGACCTTACCCTTTGTGTTTCTGGGTGACACAAACAGAAAAGCAGTAATTTGTTTATTAGGTTTTACTACAGATGGGAATAGCGATATGGCTGCTTGTGTACCCGCACTTGAAGCAGTATTTAAACCAATTGTTGACTTTTTTACAAGTATTGTTGCTACTAACGCCGACAAGACCCCAATGGCTATAATGACTGACTTTGACAGTAGATCTTTTTCGGGTGTTGCATATGTCACAAGCAGATTAAACAAATTTGGAATAATTCCCTCTGCACAAGCTCAATCTACGGGTTATGGTTATTTTGCTTTAAGTGAAAATTTTTCTGATTACTGGGCGGGTATGCGAGATATTGCGTATGCATTATCAGTTTTAGCAATAATTATTTTTTCATTTATGATCATGTTTAGGGTTAAAATTTCTCCTCAACTTGTTATTTCTGTTCAGTCTGCCCTTCCTAAAGTAATAGTTGCACTTATTTTAGTAACATTTTCTTTTGCAATTGCAGGGTTTGTCATTGACTTAATGTATGTTGTTTCGGGACTTTTTGCATCAATGCTTGTAACTGCAAAATTTACAACAAATTGGCAGGATACATACACTTGGATAATGCCAGCAACTAATACAGAATGGGGATTAACAATATTTGTTTACATGTTTATATATTTTGTATTATTTTTATTTGCATTTTTATTTGCTGCAATTACTTCCATTGTCTCGATTACAGGGATAATTCCAGGTGTATTATGGTCAATTTTAATGATAGGGATGTTAATTTGGATTTTTATTTTAATGTTCTGGTATGCCTTTAAAATACCATGGATTTTGATAAAAAATTTGATTAGTATTTATGTTTCGATTATTACTGCCCCCATTCAAATTATGGCTGGTGTGATAGCTCCTCAAATTGGATTTGGACTTTGGTTAAGAAAACTTGTGGCTGAAGTTTTGGTATATCCAGTCACAGGACTATTCTTTTACTTGGCAATGAAGCTCTTAGGTTCATCGATGATGTTCAGTATAATGAATATAAAAAACATTTTAGGGATTAAGGACTTGATTGATGCAATATTGACACCTTTTGGAGGATCATTTGGATCAGGAATTGCATGGGTACCTTCTATAATAGGGAGTGCTGACAAAATCATCCCTTTCTTTTTTATGATTGCTAGTTTTGGTTTAATTGTTGCTATACCAAAAGTTGTTGATATTTTGAAATTTGCCATTATGAATGCTAAATTTGACTTTGGTACTGCAATGGGTGAAGCTGCCGCACCATTTACAGCAGCTGGTCTTTACACTGCATCTTCGATGTCACATTCAGGTACATTACCGGGTCCAGTTGGTGGTTTGTATACAAGACTTACAGGAAGAACAGCACCATCAAGTTCAGCATCACTTAGAGGACTTGGTACAGCTTTAGAAGCATTCCTAAAAAACTTTAAGCCATAGCAACATTTTTATTATTTAATTACTTTTAATCTTGGCACTAAGTTTAAGGCTCTACGTTCTTCAGCACTGTCCATAAAATCGTACATTACAGCTAATTTATCAACATATTCTCCCATATTCATCTCAATTTCTGTGCCTCCACCTGGATTCATTAATTTAACTGGTTTTAACGCCCAAGTCCCATAATTAGGATCGCCTTTTACCCCTTTATACCATTGTCTTAAATAGTTTTTAGATCTTTCATTGGTTTCTTTAGAAAGTTGATCTTCAAAGCTAACTTTATTTTCAATAGCTCTTCTTTCAACTGCCCTGTATCCATCATATGAGCCTTGTGCTCCACATGTTATATCCATGAATTTGACCTTACCTGTAAATCCGCTTGTTACCAACATTGTATCTGGTTTTAGATCTGCATTAAGTGCAGCCCACATTCTTTTTACTTCGTTATCGTCTGCAACTAAAAAGTTCATCAGCCAATAAAAAGATTCTGCACCAGCACCTATTCCATCCGGTGACGCGTTTGTTAATTTATCAACTTGTTCTATTAATTTAGCTTTCGAACCTGTTTTGTACTCTGTAGCAATTTGCTTCACTTGTTCTGGCAATTCTACTTTATCCCATTTAATTTCACCAATTCTTTCTGTAAACAATTCGTTAAGTACTTCAGTTGGACCACCTACTTTTGCCCATTCGATATCTCCTAACATTTTAGGAGGTTCAATTCCTAACGTTTTATCTTTAGAACCTAACATTTGTTCTCTGACGGTACGAATCCTTTCTTTACCATTTAAATACACTTCGGAACGAACTAGTCCCATAAAACCTTGGGCTAAGTTTGGCATACCTCCCACTGTTACGTATTGACCGGTAGGTCGGCCTTGTTTTGCAAGCATGTCAGATAGTCTCCATAAGTCTGGCCACATTATTTTTCCTAAATCAGTTCCGTTTGGTGAACCTCCTTTTTGAAAATACGATGAAACGTCTTTTGCCCAGTTTAACCATTCTTGGCTACCTTTTAATTTGCTTTTCATCTCAGCAACTGTTGCACCGTCGGGTATTGAGCCAGGCGCATAAACTTCAGCAGCTAACCAATCACATTCACCCCAAGCATAAAAGTTTCTGAAGGCCTCGGTTGTTGATAAACTACTACCAACAATTATTGATATTTTGTTTAACATTGCAGTCATTTCATCTCTTTTTCCTATGTAGACATTACCACCTTTTGTTAGCCACCCTCTTACATCACCCTCTGTTTTAACTCCATTTTTACCTTTTTTACTTTTTCTTTCTTTTTGAATTTCAGCATCAGTCTTTCTTGTTGTTCCATCTTCCTTAAAAAGTTTTGGTTCGTAAGTTGCTGGTAGTGGTATATTTTTTGAAGGATCTCTTTGTTCTGCAGTTAGCCATTTATCACCTAATGTGTATGTATAAATTCCATTTGCGTCTGTAGTTATTGTTATATCTTTTCCAATTAAAAATTCTACAATTTTTTTATACACACCAACAACTTCATTTTGATTTCCTGGACCTGGTGTTTCCTTTTCTAATGCTACGATTTGATCCCCTGTTATAACACCTTTTTCTTTCATAAAACCGATCACTCGTTTTTGCGTTTTTGCATCGAGTATTGTCTCTAGAATAAATGTTCCGTTTAAAACTTCCTCCAGTTTTTCTTTAGTTTCACAAAGACCAACTAATTCAAGTAGTCTTGTTGCTTTGTCTCTTTCCCTACCAATTGCTTTTTCACCCTCTTTAGAAGTGCCTATTTCCCCAATTCTCTCAGCTCCAAAAAAAACTCCTATATCTGTGTTTGATTTAACAATATCTTTTCCTGAAATGGTTTTTACCATTAATTCAAGGGCATCCCTCATCATCCATTGTGTATTTGCATTGTTATAAACTTTTTCTACTACTATGGCTTGACGTACCATATCCATATATGCCCTGGCCATATCTCTACGTTCTTTTTCTGTTCCATAATTAACTTCCTCTGTTCTCACTTGGACATAACGAGTTCTTTCAACATCGCCAGCTCTACTCTTCATTATTTCTACTTGTGGGATATCTTTAATACGAGTTTCAACATACAACGAATAACCTCCAACACGTGGGACACTGTCTTCCCCTAATGTTCCATCTTCATTTATAGTACCAGCCTTTCTTCTGTTGTTACGTTTAACAACTATTAATTCATCTGGACTTGTCAGATAAGAATGGTCTTTGCTAAAAACTGTATGCCTATTTAAAGCAACAGATAATGCTCTTGAATTACCATATCTGTCTACGGCTGGCTCAAGATCGGTATCCATCTTCATCCTTAAAGAATCTAAAAATGGCTGTATATCTCTGGGGAATTCAGCATTCATCATTCTTCCTGATTCAGCATCCATTTTATCTCTCTCTTCACTCATTTGATAATTAGCGTACATGGCCTCCATTTCACTACTTCTATCTTGATCAGCGTCTGCATCGTTTATCGCAAAGTTTACATTTTTATTCATGTCAAACATTCCTGGTCCTCTACCAATAGAACTAGGGTCTGAAGGATGAACTGGGCCATTGATACTTTCGCTTGCCATACCCAAATTGTACCACAAAAACATCAATTTTTATTAAAATTGGTATAATTCAAATTATGACTAAAGGAAAAGTACTTGTTGGGGGATGTTTTGACGTAATTCACATTGGTCATATTCAGTTTTTAAAAAGGGCTAAAAGTTTTGGTGATTGTTTAATTGTACTTTTGGAATCAGATGAAAATATTAAAAGATTAAAGGGAGAAAGTCGCCCAATTCATACTTTTACTGAAAGAAAAATGATTTTGGAATCACTTAAATTTGTAGATAAAGTAATTGCTGTACCTAAAATAACTGACAATGAAATTTATAATAAATTGGTTTTAAAAATAAAACCAGATATTATTACAATTAACGAAGACGATCCTATTAAAGATATAAAGTTATTACAGTCAAAATCAGTTGGTGCAAAACTTAAAATTATAAAGAAATACAAATCTCATTCCACTTCTAAGATACTCAGTGTTTTTGACCTGTGAATTGATAAGTACTTAGTACATAGTACTTAGTGCATAGATTGTAATCAACTTCGTGAAACATCACTAGTATTGCAACAAATGCTTCACATAGTAAGCTTTAAATAGTACAGAGCACATAGTACTTAGTACAAAGATAAAAACACGCTCAAAACAACATGGTTAATAGTTATAAAGATTTAATTGTTTATCAAAAGTCAAAAAGTCTAACTATTGATGTAATCAAATATTTTAAAGGGAACAAAACTGACAGATCAAATGACTTTTTATTTAATCAGATATTTAGATCAATTAGTTCAGTTGGCGCAAATATAGCTGAAGGCTTTGGAAGAAATTACAGTCAAAGTTTTAAACAATTTGTAGGAATTGCCAGAGGTTCTTCTTTTGAAACTGAATATTGGCTTGAAATATTAAATAAAAATGAAGTTTAAAGAAAAAATAATAATGAAAGGTGAAATAAGCGAAGCTTGCTACTTCGTAGTAAATAAAATGTTAACAGGATTAATGAAAAATATGAAAGGAGAAAAGCAGATCTAAGTACTGTGTACTAAGTACTTTGTACTGCGCCTTCGGCGCATGGAACAACATCCAATACCACAACAGATAAGCTCATACCAATTCAAATTGGTCGGAGATATGACTTTAAAGCAATTTTTTCAAGTTGCTGGTGGAGTCATTATTTCTTTGATTTTTTATTCCACTCCTCTACATCCATTTATTAAATGGCCTTTTATATTATTATCTGCAGGGCTTGGGGCTGCTATGGCTTTTTTACCTTTTCAAGAAAGACCGCTGGAAAGATGGATCTTTGCCTTTTTTAGAAGCATTTATTCCCCTACTTTATTTTCTTGGAAAAAATCAATTAAACCTCCTGTATATTTTACTGAGACTGCTGTTGTTCCAGCAGTTAATAACGTTCCATCTGGAGTAACGACAGAAGTAAACAGTAAAAAACTTGAGGATGCTGAAAAATCATTTTTATCAAAAATAGGAGGGTTGTTTAGTGTTAATAATGTTGCTCCTGTTGCAAGTACACAGACAACACAAGTTGCACCCATGCAAAGTCCAGCAGTAGCACCTGTTTCATTTAATCAACCCATTGTTCCAAGTGTTGATCCAAAACTAAACCCTGCACCCTCTACCATAAACGCTCCTATTAGCGTTCCTCAGCAAGTACCAACTGTAATTACCAAATCTGCTCCCAAATTAGTTGTTGAAGAAAGTGGTATAAAGCAAAATGTAGTAGAGGAAACAAAAGTTGAAGACCTTTTAATGAAAGTTGAAGAAAAACAGATAACTTCAAATTCTGTTGAATTTTCTGTTGATGCTGCTCCTCCATCACCTCCAATTGTAATTAACACTGTTGTTGGGCAAGTAATGGATCAAGACAGAAAAATAATCGAAGGTGCGATAATGGAAATTAAAGATTCTGCAGGAAGACCTGTTCGTGCGCTACGGAGCAATAAAGCAGGGCATTTTATAATTGTTACTCCCCTTGCAAATGGTAAGTACGAAATTACAACTGAAAAAGATGGATTTACCTTTCTTCCAGTGTCGTTTGAAACAAAAGGTGAGATGATACCACCTATAGCCATCCGTGGAACACGGATTGGCTAATTTTTAATTAACAATTTACAATTTTTAATATGGAAGATAACAACAAAACAACACCAATACAACAGCCAACACAGCCAGCAGTTAAAGTGCCTGTTAAAAGTTTTAAAGATAAGGCTAAAGAAATAGTATCCAAAATTCCATATTTTGGAACACCTGATGTACCACTAACAGGAACAACACAGGATAATTTACCAATTGCAGATATTGTTGACGATATTGTTTTATTTAAAGATGGAGCAGCATCAATTGTCCTTGAAACATCATCACTTAACTTTGGATTATTGTCTGAAAAAGAGCAGGGGGCAGTAGTTGCTGCATTTGCAGCCTTAATTAATTCACTTTCTTTTGCATTACAAATTATGGTCAGAACACAAAGAAAAGATATTTCAGGCTATATCAAATATTTTGATGACCAGTCTGCAAAGATTACCAACCCTAAACTTGCTGCAATTACTGCTGATTACAGAAGGTTTATAACTGAGTCTATTAAGAAAAAGACAGTTCTTGGAAAGAGATTTTTTGTTGTTATACCTTTTTCACCACTTGAGCTGGGAGTAGCAAAGTCAGCACAATCAGTACTAGCTCGTGGCCCACTACCATTTCCTAGAGATTATGTACTTAAAAAGGCTAAGGTTGTTCTTTTTCCTAAGAAAGATCATTTGATAAGACAGGCGGGGAGACTTGGTTTAAAATTAAAACAGTTGAACACACAAGAATTAATTGATCTTTACTATCAAATTAATAATCCTGAGCCACCAGCAGTAAAGAAGGATATATAAAAAATATGAATAATACAATGAATCAACAAACAAATTCGGATGATAAAGCTAGTGTTACTGTAAAAAAAGAGGAAACACAAACGGCAGTTAATAAACCTGTTGTTGAACCTCGTCTAAAACCAAAAGTAACCAACCCTAATTTGACTATTGAAAGTGGTGAGATGTCTTTGCATGATGCAATAGCTTCTGACCATGTTGAAGTCGATTTTGACCATGTAAAAGTGAATAACGTTTATTACAGAACTTTATTTGTGGCAGGATATCCTAGGTTTGTTGCTCCTGGTTGGCTGGAACCTGTTGTCAATTTTAACAGTTCTCTTGATATTTCATTTTATATTTATCCTGTTGCTGGGAAATCAGTTCTTGATGATCTTCGTCGAAAGATTGCAGAAATGGAGGCAGAACTTTCAACTGATATGCAAAGAGGTAAAATTGTTGATCCTTCAACCACTGCAAAACTTGAGGATGCAAGAGCTCTTCAGGAACAACTTGTTAAAGGAATTGAAAGATATTATGAGTTTTCTTTTTATATTACTATTCCTGCTAATTCATTGGACGAACTTAACAACATAAGCCGCCAGATAGAATCTTTATTAGGTTCGTTATTAATAGTTGCAAAGCATGCAATGTTAGACCAGAAAGAAGGATTTTTATCAACGGCACCTTATGGACAAGATAGGTTAGCTATCACAAGAAATATGGATACCACCTCGGTGGCTACAACTTTTCCATTTACTTCTGCCGAACTTAGCTCGGACAAAGGAATACTCTACGGAATAAATTCCCAAAACGAATCGTTTATTATTTTTGACAGATTTAGTCTAGAAAATGGAAACATGACAATCTTTGCGACGTCAGGAGCAGGGAAGTCCTATTTTGTTAAATTGGAGGCTGTAAGGTCTCTTATGATTGGAGCAGAGGCAATTATTCTTGACCCTGAAGCTGAATATAAAGCACTTTGTGAAGCTGTTGGTGGAGAATATATTGCGTTTTCATTTAATTCACCTGCAAAGATTAATCCTTTTGATTTAACCCAAATTATTGAAGAAGGGGAGAACCAATTGGGTCTTAAAATACTATCACTTCACTCGTTATTTAAAATCATCATGGGACAAATTACTCCTACTCAGGAAGCTATGCTTGATCGGGCTTTAATCATGACTTACAAAGCAAAGGGAATTACAAATGACCCTGTAACACAGACTAAAGAACCACCATTAATTGAAGATTTATACAAAACATTAATTGGTATGGAAGTTCCAGAAGCTCTTGACCTTGCAGCAAGAATGGAAAAATTTGTAAGAGGTTCTTTCCAAGGTATTTTTGATAAACAGACAAATATTAATCTTAATAATCCATTTACTGTTTTTTCTGTTAAAGATTTACAGGATTCTCTCCGCCCTATTGTTATGTTTATGATTCTTGATTACATTTGGACCAGGGTTAAAAAGGATATTAAGAGAAGAGTATTAATTGTTGACGAGGCATGGCACATGATGAGGTATCCTGACACTGCACAATTTTTATGGTCTGTTGTTAAGAGGGCTAGAAAATACTATCTAGGACTCACTACAATCACTCAGGATGTGGAGGACTTCCTAAATCAAGACATTGGTAAGGCAATTGTTACAAACAGTGCTTTAAGGCTCCTACTTAAGCAGTCACCAACTGCAATAGACAAGCTTGGAGAAATATTTTATCTGTCACAAGGAGAGAAACAATTATTAATGGCAGCAAATGTTGGGGAGGGGATATTCTTTGCAGGACCACATCATGCACCAATTAGAGTTGTAGCATCAGATGCAGAACATAAATTAATAAACACTAGGCCACAAGACACACCTACAGCGACAATGCCAAATGTAAAGGCATGGAACAGAGAAGCATGATAAATACACTTACACCACAAAAAATAAAGGCCATTGAAGAAGGTCTGACACATTATTTTCCATTTGAGGCAGGCGAAGCATCAAGAACAGTTTTTATGAACGATACATGGTCAGATTTAAACGGTGAGTACAAATGGACAGGAAGAGATGATTATTTCACCACACTTTCTGAAGCAACAGGAATTCAAAATTTAAAAGAAATCAAAAAAGCAGCATTTATTCTTGAAGAGCTTAAAAGTAATACATCAGAAACAACAACTCAAATGCCTGAATATAAAGAACAAACTTCGACAGTATCTCAAGGACTTGATGAAAAAATTGAATATGCTAAACAAAGAGAAGAAGATATAAGAGAAACTAGAAAAAATGCAGAGACAGAAGTTGAGAGGGCAAGAGTAAGAACTGAAGCAATAATTAAAGAGCAACAAAAAATTCAGGCAGAAATTGCAAAGTCTAAGCTTGCACAACCTAAATTAGATAATACAAAAATCTATGCAAACATAACCGTTCCCGAGCCCCCTTTTCTTGACGAAAAAGAACAGGCTGATTTTGAAACACTTCGAAACTATGCAGAAAACAACAAAGAGGAGCTAATTGAAGACTTAGCACAAGAAATTGAGGTAAAGCTTTCAAAAGGTAAAAATGAAATTGCAGCAGAACAAATAAAGTTACTGGCCAGAGATCAGGCAGAAATAATTGTTGAAAAAATTCAGAATATAGAAGTTGTCCAAAAGGAATTACCAAAAATTGTACAGCTTGCAATTCTAGATTCTGTAATTACAGACACAACAATTTTACCGACAGTTGTAAATACTAATGAAAGCTTAGAAGCGGTAATTCACTCATCAAAAATTTTATACAACGAGGCATCAAAAGAATTATTTTCCCAAGAAATTACAGAGAATATTTTAGGAAAAAAGTTTAAATTACTAATATCTGGTCCAGGAGTAGAAGATGTTAGTGTTACTTTTTCTACGATTCAGTCAGAAAATTCAGTACCTGTAAGTTTAGGACATATTAATAGTGATGCTACTGCAGTTCAAGAAAGACAAAATCAAATTATTTCAGAAGCTAAAAATATTACTGTAAGTGAAGCTAGTAAATATGTTTACTCAAATACTTCAACGTTTGTAGAATCGAAGATTGCATCACTTCCAACAGGTTCAAAATTAAAATCAGTTTACAGTAACCCAGCAGTAAGGGGAATTCTATCTAAATATGGCATGGCAAATCCAGTTGAATGGAAAGCCTATTCAAAATTTGGAACAATTCAACAAATAAAATGGGCGGGTCCGCCGTATACATACGGCTTTGCAGTTGGCAAAAAAGTTGCCTTTGGTGCAGGAAAAAAAGTTGTAGAGCAAACAGCAGTCAAGACAGGGCTTTTAGCAACTGCAGGATCACTACTTGCTAAGGGGGCAGCAGCAATTGGAGTTAGTTTAGGAGTATTTACATTAGGTCTTTCAACTGCCGTCACCGCAGTTTTTTATGCGGTTGGAAAGATGATCAATTGGCCAAAAGTCAAACAATGGTTAAGAGAAAACAAAGGGGTTTTAGTTGGAATTGCAACAGGTGGGGCATTAGCTTTAGGAGGTCCAGCAGTTGGTGGAATCGTATTACTTGGAGGGCTTGTGGCTACTGGTTTAGTAGCTTCTTTTGCAACTGGAGCAATGGGAGCATTTGGTTTTATAGGTAGATCTATTGGAATTGCTATTGCCACACCTGTAATTATTACAATTTTAGTTATTCCTCCACTTGTAGCTTTTATTATGCTTGTAATCAACAACAGCGCCTATGTCGTGCCTCCAAGTTCTCTGTCTTCTTCAACTGGAGCTGATAATCCATATATTTTAGTTACAAAAACAGCAAATCCGTCCATATCCCCAAACCCAACAAACAGTAAAACTACTATTGCATATACTGTTGAGATTAGGGCATTAAAAAGTACATTAACTAATGTCAGATTAGTATCTTCTGAATGTAATGTTATTAAAAATAATAACGCTAAAATCAATTGTCCTCCTGAAGAAATACCTGCGTTCCCCCAAGATTTGTCCATATCACCAACGAGTCCTTATTCTTTTACTTTTTTTGGCAATTACGATTCTGGGTATAATGACGCTTTAGTTTACGACTCTATAACAATTGCAGCAGATACTGTCGAGCAGACTAACATTGTAACTGAGGGGAGTGCTTCTGTTTGTTTTGGAGATTGTCCACAAAACTGCGCAAAAGTATCAAACAATGCAGACAGTTGGCCTTCAGGATTAGGACAAAATGTAACAATTGCTTTAGGTAATATCTCCAAATATCAAGGATTTACAGCAAAATTATGTCCAAAAAACGAAACGGTCAATTTATGCTATAGACCTTCAAAAATAGGTGAAGGATTCTATGCTTGGCATGTACATAATTCATATGGAGACAATTGCGATGTATATTTCAATAGTAAAGGTGTTGGTAGCTCAAGTGATGCATCGTTTATAGTTACACACGAATTAACACATCACATACAATCAATAAAGGGAATAGAAACCATTAAATATATTGCTTCAGGAGGTTTCTATGAACTTGCAGGTAATGGTTTCTGTACATATTCTGCAACAAAAGGAAGTTCAACAGAAGCAATGGCCGAAGCAGCCGCATTGTATGTAAACAGCACTCCTTCTTGGTCCGCTTGTGCTGGAAATTATAGTAGTAAATATCCAAAGAATTTTAACTGGGCTCAAAAGTTTATGACGCAGTAGGAGTAAAATATAATTATGAATAAATTATTTAGTTTTATAAAAAACAAGAAAATTATTCTTCTTGTTTTAGTTTCAATAGTTTCAACACTTTTTATACTCACTAAGATTAATTCAAGCAAGAAGATTGTAAGAAATAGTCAATCTCAAATAAAAACCTCTGATCAAGTTGCAGCGTTCAAAGAAATAATTCCTGGCCAAAACTATAGAGAAGATGAAGTAATTAAAATGTTAGGAATACCTGTTTCATCAACTCTAAGCGGTGAATTAAGAATTATTAATTACAAATCTTCTAATGAATACAGGACTAACGATATTGAGATAAAGAGTGGAAAGGTTGATTTGATCAGAGAAGTTGTGAATTTAGACGATGGTAAAAGTGCTGAAGATATTCGAAAAATTTACGGAGTTTCAGAATATGTTTTATACGAAAATACTTCCGATAGTTATTTTAATCTATATGTATATCCAAAAAATGGAATTGCCTATTTAGGACATGATGATGGAACAATTCTTGAGATTTGGTATTTCGAACCTACAGAAATTGAAACCTTTTTGTCAAAATGGGCTTCAAATTATTCAAATAAGCCATTTACAGGTCAAACTGGTCACTAATTACTCTTTATTGGCATGATTATGTGTAGGAAATTAGGGGATTTGGAATCTATAAACTTACTTGCTTTATTATCAGGAGCAAAAACAATTCTTACCTCATCATCTGATATGGCTTTTAAAATATCTTCCAAAAAAGAGTAGTTAAACATTATATTAATTTCATTCTGTAATGCAGAATCGTCCTCACTTCTTATTTCCAGACTCATTTCTTGATTGCCAGAAGCGCTACTTTCTGCAGTAATTATTAGTTGATCTTCTAGTACTTTTAATTTAACTATTTTTCCACTATCTCTGGCAAAAACTGAGGCCAGTTTAATTGATTTTTCAAGTTCTGATTTATCAACAGATATTGAGGAAAGGGAAGAGGTGGGTATAATTTTTTCATAATCTGGGAACTCTCCTTCAATTACTCTCGAGGAAAGGGTAGTGTCTCCAATAGTAAATATTATCTGATTACTTTCTTTTTCGTATGATAATTGTATTTCTTCAACAGATTCTCCTATTTTTGTAAGTTCATAGAGCACCGCCCGAGGAACGATAATCTTCATATCTTCGATATCCACTTCACTTTTTAGTTTAACCTCTGAAAGTCTAAAACCATCAGTTGCTACAAGTTTTAGTGACTTCTTATCAAATACAAACAAAACTCCAGTTAGAATAGGTCTTGTTTCGTCAGTTGACACTGCAAAGAGTACTTTGGTGAGTGAATTTAGCAAATCGTTTGTTTTGATAGTAATAGGATTTTTTCCTACTTTTTCAGGTAGAGAAGGGAAGTCTGCAGAGTTTGAACCTAAGATATTTGATTTAAACTTTCCTGAAGTTATTTTTATGTTTTCCAGTTCCGACTCAATTGTTATTTGGCCAGCTGATAAATTAGAAACAACATCATTAAAAGTTTTACCACTTACTGTTATTTCACCTTCTTGTTCTACTTTTGCTCCGATTGAAGTAGTAATTGAAATCTCTAAATTAGTTGAGGATAGAGTTAATTTTGTTTTATCAGCTCTTAATAGGATGTTTCCGAGGATTGGGAGCTGTGCTTTAGGAGAAGTAAAGTGTGATGTTAGACTAACTGCGTTTTTTAAGTTTTCTTGAAGAACGACTATTTTCATATATGTGTTTTAACATATTTTAAATAGTAGTACTAGTAGTAGTGACGGTGGATAAGATGATAACGAATATAAGCTAGGCGGGGGATAAATAGTGGATAAATATGTGGATAACTGTGGATAAATTGGGGATAAGTGCATAGTTTCAAAAAGTTAACCTCAAAGAGATTTTTTTATCCCCATGATGTCCTCTTGGATATCCACATTAGTTGAGAGTAATTGTGTAATCTTTTCCACAGCATTCATTACGGTTGAATGATCTCTTCCCACTACCCTGCCTACTTCTTGCAATGGAAGACCTACCTGTTTCCTTAATAAATACATAAGTATTTGTCTTGGTCTTACTACTGGAAGAGCTCGGGAATCCCCTAGTAATTGTCTTTTTCCCAATGAATAATACTTTGCAATTTTATTTATCAAGTCTTCTGGATTAATTTTTATCCTTACTTCATCTGATTCACTTGATTTACCTAGTAGGGACTCAATTAAGTCTGGAGTTACAACCTTTTTGTTAAAATTTACTTCTGTGAATAGTTTAACTAAAAAACCTTGTATTCCCCTTGCAGAATCTATATTACCTGCAATTAAAGCTACCATTTCGTTAGAAAGATTAATTCCCCTCTCTTCAGATTTAATTTGAACTATGGCTGATCTTAGCTCAAAATCAGGTGGAGATACATCTGTTATTAACCCTGCTTGGAATCTTGTTTTCAACCTATCTTCTAATTTTGATATTTCAGTTGGTGGTCTATCTGAAGTTAAAATGACTTGTCCTCCAGCTGATGTCACTGCATTGAATGTATGAAAGAATTCTTCTTGGGCAGTGTCTTTACCTGCAATAAACTGTATGTCGTCAATGAATAATGCATCAAGTTTTCTGTATTTTTTTCTAACTTCTGCTGTAGTTTTGTTTCTAATTCCATCTACTATATCATTTGTAAAATCTTCTGCTGTGCATGCTAGTATCTTTGAATTAGTGTTTTTAAGGATCATGTTATGTCCAACTGCGTGCATTAAGTGAGTTTTTCCAACCCCTACCCCACCCCAGATAAATAAAGGGTTATACGAAGTTCCCGGATTTTCTGCTACTGCTTGTGCTGCAGCATGAGCCATTTGATTACTCCCTGATACTGCGAACTTGTCAAAGGTAAAGAAAGTTCTAATGTTTGCTCTTTTAATTGCATCGTTAACTTCGTCTTGATTAATCTTGGGTTGTTCAAAGAGTGGAATTAAAGATTGAGGATTTGAAGTTGACTTTTGTGATGAAGATTTTACTATAAAGGTGACGTCAACATTTTTTTCTAATTGTTTTGTAAGTGTATCTTGAAAAAGACCTGAATATCTTTGTTCTATCTGTTGTTTTATAAAAATTGATTCACATCCTACTTCTGCAATTATTCTGTCCCCTATCTCCTTTAAATCAATAAGATGTGTGTGGGAGAGATAAGTTTTATATGCAGCATCAGAAACAGTAATCTGTAATATGTTTAATGTTTCTTTCCAAATTTTTTCAAAGTCTTGTTTCATATAAATTAGTACACAGTACAGAGTACAAAGTACACAGAAGTAAAGAAGAAAAACTGGGGCAGTTTGTTTTGATCTAAGTACTATGTACTTGGTACTTTGTACTGCTCATATTATGAAAGTTATCCACAATATACAAGTGGCAATTAGTAATAAGTATTTCGAATTTAAATCTTTTCTGTTATACTTCATCCATGGCAACTAAAAGAACCTATCAACCACACAAATTAAAGAGAATTAAAAAATTTGGATTTATGTCCAGAAATGCTTCTACTGATGGACGAAAAGTATTAAAGAGAAGAATGCTTAAGGGCAGAGCTAAGCTTGTTAATGCCTCAAGGTAATAGATAAAGATGCTGTCTTCTAAATATAGATTAAAGAAAAAAATAAACTTTGCTCGAATCGAAATAGATGGCTCCATGTACCAGTCAAAATCTTTTGGAATGGGTGTATATAACAGAGCTGATGGTGGACTTTCTCATTTTGGATTTATTATTTCTACAAAGATTTCAAAGAAGGCAGTTGTGAGAAATAGAATTAAAAGAGTAATGTCAGAAATTGTAAGAAAAAACTTGGATAAACTTAATAATGAGTTGGATGTTGTTTTTTTGATTAAGCCATTAGCTGTTAAAATTACAAGAGAAGAGTTAGAAAGTGAAGTATATGCGATTATTACTAAAAATTTACAAAGCAACATTATCTCCAATTCTTAAATTTATGTTTGGTGGTGGTTGCAGGTATATACCAACATGTTCTGAGTATAGTGTGGAAGTAATTGAAAAATATGGTATTATGAAGGGCGGAGTATTAGCAATTAAAAGAATTGCCTCATGTAACTCATGGTCTAAATAATAAATTAATAATAATATGAGATTCAATTAACATTATGAATATTTTTACGATTGCTCTGATTCAACCTTTAACAAATGGACTTATTCTTTTTTATAATTTGCTCTGGCAAAATATGGGATTAGCCATAATAGGATTTAGTTTGTTTTTAAGATTTGCTACAAATCCTCTTACCCTTCCTTATATGGCTTCGATGAAGAAAATTAAAGAAGTTGAACCATTAATCAAGAAATTAAAATTAAAATACAAAAATGATCAAAAAGGTTTAATGGCAGCTCAAACAGAACTGTATAAACAAAAAGGAATTAATCCTTCAGCTGGATGTTTGCCATATATTTTAAATATAGTGATAATGATTGCTTTGTTTAATGTATTTACTCAAGTATTGTCTGTAAATGGAGATGCAATGTCAAAATTAAACAATCTTTTGTACACCCCACTTAAAATGTCTGCAGAAAGTAGTTTAAATACAGGGTTTTTATATTTAGATGTACGAAAGCCTGATGTCTTTAACTTCAGCGGTATTCCATTTCCTATTCCTGGACCATTTATAATCCTTGCAGGATTGTTGCAGTTTTTATCAGCAAAGATGATGGCACCAATGGTTAAAAAAGAAGAACAAATTGCTAAGAAAACTAAAGGTGAGGCTGATGACATGGCGGTAGCTATGCAATCTTCTATGATATATACATTTCCATTAATGACTATCTTTTTTGGTGTTAAATTTCCATCTGGACTTGCTTTGTACTGGTTACTTTTTTCTGTCTTCCAAATGTATCAACAGTATAAATCCACAGGCTGGGGTGGACTTACCCCTTTTCTTAATCGATTAGGTTTGGTACAATCCAAATAACTTTTTAAACAATATGGCCGAGAAAGAAAATACATTAGAACTCATTAAAAAACTTGCTGAAGACCTGTTTGCTTTAACAGGAGTTAGCGTAAACGTTAGTGTCGAAGAGAACGAAGACGATTCATACACAGTCAATTTAGATACTCCCGACGAAACTGGACTTCTTATTGGTTTTAGAGGAGAAAATATAAATTCTATTCAAACAGTACTTGGAATTATGGTTAAAGGTAAGACAGGTGAGTGGGTTAGAATTATTGTAAATGTTGGAGATTATAGACAGAAACAAGAACAAAAATTAGAAGAATTAGCAAATCAGTCTGCAGATCGTGCAATTGAAACAAATGAAGCACAACCGATTTATAATTTAACAGCAGGACAAAGAAGGACAATTCATATGTTTTTGTCTAAAAGAGATGATATTTTAACAGAGTCTCAAGGAGTAGAACCAGAAAGATACCTTGTAGTTTCACCAAAACTTAAAAAATAAGTGCTTTTTTTAATTTCATTATTATCTTTTTTTTTACCCACTCAATTAGGCTTACATCTTAATAATCTTTCTACCACAGTATATGGCTTTAAGAT
>CAYSAY010000009.1:0-25940 GCA_964429215.1 uncultured Gammaproteobacteria bacterium
CCATTTGAAAAGGTCTATATAGACGTACCAGAGGAACATTCAGGCGTTGTAATACAACATATGGGAGTAAGACATGCCAAAATGGATGATATGTTTAAAAATGAAGATGGAATGGTTACCTTAGAATTTACAGTATCAACAAAGGAACTTATTGGATTTAGAGGAGAACTTATAACAGACACCAAAGGAATGGGGGTCATGAACACTTCATTCTATGACTTTTTACCAGATGATGGATTTACTAGAAAAAGAGATAGAGGATCAATGGTTGCCTTTGAAACTGGTGAAACCAGACTTTATGGATTAGTAAACGTACAAGATCAAGGACAATTGTTTATTGGACCAGCAACAAAAGTATATAAAGGTCAGGTTGTTGGACAAAGCTCAAGGGCTGGGGATATGAATGTCAATGTTTGTAAAGAAAAACAATTATCAAACATGAGATCAAAAGGAGATGGAGGAGCAGAACACTTTGACACTCCAAAAATAATGTTATTGGATGATGCATTGGAATATATTGATGACACTGAGCTTGTTGAAGTAACTCCAAAAACAATAAGAATAAGAAAGATTGTTCTTGATGAAGCAGAAGCAAGACGTAAAAAAAGCATGGGGTCAAGATAATATTAATAATGCTATACTAAATTGTATGGATAAATTTGAGCTTAAGCCAAAGTTTTTTAACACCTCAACTAACCTAATGGCATTATTTTGTTTAGCAGGATCAGTTCCATTGTTTTTTGTGTCCATAAAAGCATATAGTAACTATATAGAATTCCCGGTTGAACCTATTTTTCTCCAAGTTTTATTATTTACACTATTTGCAATTATCGTTATTTGGTCAATTTTCATTATATTTGCAAAAATTGTGCTAAATAGAAAAATAGTTGTTGAAAATGATTTAATTTATTTTAAACAGAAAACAAATCTAGGATTTGGAAGCTGGACAATAAAAAATGTCATAAATCCAAAAGAGATTGACATTATTATAGATAAACAAAAAACAAGAGTTATTTCAACAGGGAACGGAATGATCCCACTAGTAATGTATTGGATTGTTTTTCAAAACACGAAGGGCATTAAACAAGAAATTTTAATTAATGGATGGAGCATTTCGGACATCAGAAGTCTTTTTTATTATATCAAGGGTAAATATCCACATATAAAATTCAATAACAATATTTTAATGGATACCTCAACGAAAATTGCTGGAATATCTATATAATTGGTCAACTGAAGCTCGGCGCAAGAAATCAATGGGGATTAAATAAATTAACTTTAGCTTGAAGTTTCAGAACTTTTTTTAACTATTTCTGAACCGGAACATCCAGGATCAACTCCCTTTTCCATATCTACTTCAGCATTAGGTTTACAATAATACTGTCCAGCATAATCTATAGCCATCGATCCAGCAGGTTCTGCTTTGCAATGACCATCTTCACCTCGATTAAGACATACAAATTCACACATTTGTAATTATATTAACTCTTAAATATTTAAATATCAATGGTAATCATAAAATGCAACTTTGTGATTATAATTCTTCACGAAACATTAAGAAAGTGATATCATTCTCATATGGCTACTGACAAACAATCAAAAGAATATTTAGATAATTTAAGGCATTCTACTGCTCATCTTCTAGCGGCTGCTATTTTAGAACTTTACCCTACAGCAAAGAGAACAATCGGTCCTTCAATTGAGAATGGTTTTTATTATGATTTCGACTTTGGAGAAGTCAAAATTGCAGAATCTGACTTTGAGAAAATTGAGGCTAAAATGAAGGAAATTATAAAAACTTGGAAAGGTTTTGAAAAGAAAGATGTAACAACTGACGAAGCAAAGGAATTTTATAAAGACAATGAATATAAAATTGAGTTAATAGAGGAATTTTCAGGTGAAGGAAAAGATTTAACATTTTACAATTCTGGAGATTATTCTGATTTGTGTAGAGGTGGACACGTAGGTCATCCAGAGTCAGAAATAAAACATTTTAAGCTTCTCTCAGTAGCTGGTGCTTACTGGAGAGGATCTGAAAAGAATAAGATGTTAACTAGAATTTATGGAACTGCATTTTCCACAAAAGTAGAACTTGATAAATATCTTGAGAATTTAGAACTCGCAAAAAAATACGACCATAGAAAATTAGGCCAAGAATTAGAACTATTTACAATTTCCGAAAAAGTTGGCCAAGGGCTTGTCCTGTGGATGCCAAAAGGTAATGTTATTAAAGAACAAATTGAAAATTGGGCTAAAAAAACAGAAGATGAGTGGGGATACAAAAGAGTAACAACACCAAACATTACAAAATCTGGGTTATATCACACATCAGGACATCTTCCTTATTACAAAGATGATATGTATCCACCAATGAAGCTTGACGACAGCGAAGAAGAATACTTCTTAAAACCTATGAACTGTCCTCATCATCATATGATTTTTGACGCAACACAACATAGTTACAGAGATTTACCACTAAGACTTGCTGAATATGGAACTTGTTACCGCTATGAATCTTCTGGTGAGCTATTTGGACTAATGAGAGTTAGAGGGTTTGCTCAGAATGATTCTCATATCTATTGTACTGAAGATCAAGCAGTAGAGGAATTTGTAAAGGTTATGAAATTGCATGAATACTATTACAAAACGTTAGGAATTAACGATTACCATCTAGAACTTGCTTTGCGTGATCCAAAAAACACAGATAAATATCATGGAAATGATGAAATGTGGGTAAAGGCAGAAAAATTAATGAGAGAAGCTGTAAAACAAGTTGATATCCCAATGGTTGAAGAGATTGGAAGTGCTGCTTTTTATGGACCTAAAATTGACTTTATTATTCACTCAAAAATTGGTCGAGAATTTGCAATTTCCACAAATCAAATAGATTTATTTATGGGGGACAGATTTGGACTAAAATACACCGATAAAGATGGAACTGAAAAAACTCCTGTAATAATACATCGCGCACCATTAGGATCGCATGAGAGATTTATTGGATTTCTAATAGAACACTATGGCGGTGCGTTTCCAACCTGGTTATCTCCAGTTCAAGCAAAGATTTTGCCTATTTCTGAGAAGCATCTTGATTATGCAAAAGAGGTGCTAGCTTCATTGAAAGAATCTGGAATTCGTGTAGAGCTTGATGAAAGGGCAGAAACTTTGGGAAATAAGATAAGAAATGCACAAAACGAGAAAGTTCCATACATGTTAGTTTTGGGAGATAAAGAAATTGAAAATAAAGAAGTTTCAGTAAGAAACAGAGCTGGTGAAAACTCCACGATGCAATTATCTAATTTTATTGGTATAATCAAAGACGAAATTGAAAAGTATCAGTAACAATTGGCGTTTAAACGAAAGAATCCCTGCCACAACCTTAAGAGTATTAGACTCTGAGGGCAAACAGCTAGGAGTTATTTCAAAGATTGAAGCTTTAGCAATTGCTAAAGAAAAAGGACAAGACTTGATTGAGATCGCACCAGCGGCGGTCCCACCAGTTGCAAAGATAATTGAATTTGGTAAATTTAAGTACCAAGAAGAGAAAAAGATTAAGGAGATGCAGAAGAAAAGTAAGCCTTCTGATCTTAAAGAGATAAGATTCACTCCATTTATTGGAGAGGGAGATTATCAGACCAGATTTAAAAGGATTGATGAGTTTTTGACAGGTAAAGATAAAGTAAAGATAGTTATTTACTTTAAAGTGAAGCAGCTGGGGTCAAAACAGTTTGGGTATGACATGTTAAATAGATTATTAAAGGAGTTAGGAGAAGCAATCAATATTGATATGAAACCGAAATTTCTCGGTCGCAACTTAATAATGATTATTTCACCAAAAAATACATATGGCAAAGACAAAAGGAGTGACTTATGAAAAATAAGATAAAAACTAAAAGATTTGTAACTAATAGAATTAGGGTTACTAATAGTGGCAAAGTTTTAAGAAGAAAAGCTTTTAAAAGGCATTTGAATTCTGGAAAGAGTAAGAATAGACTAAATAGACTTTCAAGAGTTACAGAAGTCAAGAAAGTTTTATCTAGAAGGCTTAGGAAGTTCTTAGGAAAAGTGATGAAGACACCAAAAGGTGATAAAAGAACTGTTGGAGTTAAAAAGGAAGTAAAGGCATAAAAATATGGCAAGAGTAAAATCAAAAGCAGCAATTAAACACAGGAAAGTCTTAAAACAGGCAAAAGGTTTCCATGCTGCAAGAAGCAATAGGTACAAAGTTGCTCACGAGGCAGTAATGCATGCAGGTGCATACGCATTCCACGGAAGAAAACTTAAAAAGAGAGATTTAAGATCTCTTTGGATTGTAAGACTTTCAGCTGCTGCAAAGTTGCTTGGATCTTCATATTCAAGACTAATTAACAACTTAAAGAAAGAGAAGATTGAACTTGACAGAAAGATACTTTCTGATATTGCTGCAAAGAATCCAACAGTATTTGAAAAAATAGTTGCAAGCTTTAAACCTACTAAGTAATAGGAGGTTTATATTTTATTATCAACCTCCCACAAGGAGGTTATTTTTTTGGATTAAAGTGTAATATAATGATATAGAAACAATAATAATGAGAGAAGATATAATAAACATAAAAAATCAGGCGATTGCACAAATCAGTGATGTCAAGGATTTAGCTGAACTTGAAGAAATTAGAATTGATTTGTTTGGAAAAAGTGGAAAGTTTACATTAAGTTCTAAAGAAATATCTAAGGTTCCAAATGACGAAAGAAAACAGTTTGGAATCACACTTAACGAGGTCAAAAATACGCTTGAAGAACAATTAGCTGCCAAGAAGAACGAGTTAAATAATAATACACGAGTTTGGTTTGATCCTACGATGCCTGCTAAAGAACAAAAGGTAGGTAAACTTCATATGGTGACACATGCTATTAATGAGATTGCAGAAGTATTTGAGAAAATAGGGTTTACTAGAATGAAATATCCTGAGGTGGAATATGATTACTATGCATTTGGTGCATTAAACTTTCCTGAAAATCATCCGGCAAGAGACGATTGGGAAACATTTTTTGTCGACCAGCCAGAATCTGATAAATTTGGACCAATTGTTTTAACTCCGCATACATCAAGTGGACAAATTAGAGAAATGCTTTCAAATAAACCTCCTATCAGAATGATCAACATTGCAAAATGTTACAGGAGACAAATTGATGTTAGCCACTATCCCATGTTTCATCAATTTGAAGGGTTGGTAGTTGATGAAAATATTTCTATAACCCACCTTCGTGGAACAATTGACCATTTTGCTAAAAGTTTTTTTGGGCCAAACAGAACAACTCGTCTTAGGCCATATCATTTTCAATTTACAGAACCATCTTTTGAAGTTGATATCTCTTGCAATGTCTGCAACGGTACTGGCATAATTTCAAAGGGTGAACGTTGTAAGTTATGCAAAGAGGGTTGGCTAGAAATTGGAGGAGCTGGAATGGTTCATCCAAATGTTTTAAAAGAATGTGGGGTTGATACTAAAAAATACTCAGGTTTTGCGTTTGGATGGGGAGTTGAAAGAACATACATGATGAAGTCTGGACTTGCAGTTCCTGATATACGATTACTTTACAGTTCTGATTTAAGAGTTTTGGAACAATTATAATTATAATATGGATTTATTAATACCTAATAGTTGGTTAAAAAAATATTTAGATACTAAAGCAACTCCAGTTGAGATTGCAAAGTATCTGACTTTATGTGGGCCTTCAATCGAACGAACTAATAAATATACCGATGGTGACTCAATTTATTCGATTGAAGTAACAACAAACAGGGTCGATACTGCAAGTGTCATAGGAATAGCTAGGGAAGCATCTGTGATATTACCTAGATTCGGCATACCTGCAAAGCTTAAAAATGTAGATTCTAAGCTTACAAAGAAATACAAATTTGTTAAAAAGGTTAAATATTTAGAGGCAATTGTTGATACTAAACTATGTCCAAGATTTACAGCGGTTTTAATTACTGACGTCATCGTCAAAGAATCTCCACTAGAAATAAAAACTCTTTTAGAAAAGGTTGGTGTTCGTCCGATAAACAACATTGTAGATGTTAGTAATTATATAATGCACGAACTAGGGCAACCTGTTCATACTTTTGATTACGACAAAATTGAAAATGGAAAGATGATTCTCAGAGAGTCTAAAAAGGGTGAGTCGTTAATTACTTTAGACGACAAGGAGTTTAAGTTAGATGGGGGAGATATTGTAATTGAGGGAGCAAACGGAAATTTAATAGATCTTTGCGGAATTATGGGAGGAAAGAACTCAGCAATTAATGCTTCTACAAAAAATGTCCTACTTTTTGTTCAGAATTATGATCAACATAAAATAAGAAAAACTTCATTAAATGTAGAGCAGAGAACTGAAGCTGCTGTTCTTTTTGAAAAAGGGATTGACAGTGAGGGTGTTAAGCCAGCAATTCTATCTGCAATTGAATTAATTGAAAAGTTATCTGGTGGGGTTAGTGAAAATGAAATACTCGATATCTATCCAAAACCTTACAAAACAAAGATTGTTACTACTAACAAAGATGAAATTGATAAAATAATAGGAATTAATATTCCTCAAAAAGATATGTTTAAATATATGAATGATTTAGGATTTGAACCTAAATTACAAGGAAAAACTTTTCAATTTAAGGTACCTTCTTGGAGAGCGAATGATATAAGTATTAAAGAGGATATTACTGAAGAAATTGCAAGAATTTACGGATATCATAACTTGCCATGCATATTAATGGGAGGGTCTCTTCCAGCTCCTAGATCAAATCCAGAATTTGAAATCGAGAAGAAAATTAAAACTGTGTTACAAGCTCTTGGTGCGACTGAAATTTACAATCTATCTTTAGTAAATAGAGATATGGCAGGGGATCATTCACTAAGGCTTAAAAATCCACTAGGTACTGACACAGAGTATTTAAGGACATCACTTAGACCTTCATTAATTGAAGATATTAAAAATAACCCTCACGAAAGGAGATATGTTCATATGTTTGAGTTATCCAATGTATATGTTCCAAGGAAAAACCAGTTGCCAGAAGAAAAACTCACTCTGGCAGGTGTAGTTAAATCGGGGGAATATCGAGATAATAAGGGCATTGTTGAAACAATATTAAATAATTTGAATATAACTTACACTACGAAAATAATTGACGGGGAGGGATACTTGCCAAACCAAAGATTAGAAGTTTATTCGGAAAAAGAAAAGATTGGTGTATACGGCAATTTAGAAAATGGTTTATTTTATTACGAATTTGATATTCAAAATTTAATTGCTTCAAAGAAGTTAATTAAGAAATATCAAAATGTTGCAAAATACCCACCTCAAGTTGAAGACATAACACTGCAATTACCTGAAAAGACTTACATCGGTGAAGTTATTGAGGCAATTAAATCATTGAATCAATTAATCAGTAAAGTTGAACTAACCGATATCTACAAAAATAATTTTACTTTTAATATAGAATTCCAATCTGAAGACCATACTCTAACTGACCATGAGGTTGAAGAAATAAGAACCAAAATTCTATCCTCTGTCAATTCAAAATTTGGAGCAATTCAAATATAATTTTTTATCTTAAGGTGTTGGAGAAGGAGTTGCATCCCATGTGGTATTAACGCCAACTGTTATTGTATGTTCAGATTCGTGATTATCTTTATCTTTTGCCTTAACCTGGAGTTTGTGTACGCCATTAGCTAAACTTATTTCACCTTCATAAGGAAGACTGTCAAATGATCTAATTTTAAGACCATCTGCAAAAATTTCAATCATAGTTATTTCAGATGTTGAAGTAGACTTTATTTTAATATTAAATGTGTTTGCTAAATTACCAACTCTATCAATTGGATTGGCCCATTCCACACTTAAGGGGTTTGTAGTTCCACAATATTCAGTTGGAGGATGATACTTACTATCACTTTGGCCGTTAATCCAATTTAATATTGATTCCTGCCACCTATTTTTGCCATCAGTTGACACTGGATCTTCTTCCTTTAATACAAAATACTCTTTATTTTCATAATTTTGGCCTGTAATATCGGCTGGGGTAGCTAATCTTCCATCACCTTTACATACTTTTAAATTAACATGGATGTCATCGTTTGATGGAGTTGCTCCTTTTGCAAAAAACTCTGAACGGGATGGAAAACCATCATGCGCTAATTTACCAGACACAGTATCAACTTCTGCTGTCACAATCCCCTCAGGGGCTTCAAAGTTAACAGGATCAAGACCAGTAAGTGATTCTAAAAGTACACGTCGCCATATAGGAGATGCTCCAGAAACACCAGAAGCTACATTTAACATTGGGGAATTATCATTATTACCTACCCAGACGCCAACGGCTCTTTGAGGATTTCCTCCAATTGTCCAGTTATCTCTTTTATCGTTTGTAGTTCCTGTTTTAACTGCAATTTGACGTCCAGGAATATTTAATAATGAATTAGTACCAAAAACTTCAGACCTAGCATTGTTGTCAGACAACATATTTGATATTAAAAATGCTTCTTCCGGACTAATTACCTTCTTACCTTTCTTAGGCGTTACTTCTTCTAAAACTTTTCCATTACTATCTTCTACTTTAAGAATCGAAATTGGTTCGGCCTTTGTACCACCGTTAAAAAATGAAGAATAAGCTCCAGTTAATTCTAATAATTTAACCTCACCACCACCTAAAGTTAAGGAAAGTCCAACTCTTGAAAGTGTTTCTTTTGTAGGAGGTAGAGAATTAAGACCCATATCATAGGCTGTCTCTAAAACATCTTGAATTCCTACCATGGCAATAAACTTTACTGCTGGAATATTTAAAGAGTTTGCCAAAGCGTAACGCATTTGTACAGGACCTCTATATTTACCATCATAATTTACAGGATTATAATCTGGCTGGCCTTCACCTCCTGGGAATGTTGTTGGAACATCCATTACCATTGTAGAAGCTGTATAACCCTCTTTAAGAGCTGTTACATATGTAAAAGGCTTAAATGATGATCCTGGTTGCCTCAGTGCAACAGTAACATTTACTTGACCATCGTAATCGGGATCATCGAATCTTTTTGATCCGACCATGGCTAAAATTTCACCAGTATTTGGATCAAGAACTACTGCACCACCATTTGTGATCCGTTGCTTTTCCACTTTTGATATTTCATCTGTAACTATTTCTTGTGCTTTTTCTTGCAAGCTTAAATCAAGTGTTGTTGTTACCTTTAGTCCACCTTGTTCGATTACTTTTTCACCATATCTATCTTCAAGAATTTTTTGAATGTATTGAACAAAGTGAGGTGCTTTAAAAGATGAACCTTTTGCCTGGAATTTAATATCTGGAAGTTCGCTTAGCGCAGCTTCTTCTTGATCTTTTGTAATATACCCATCTTCTCTCATTCTTCTTAAAACATTAGTTGTTCGGTCTACATAAGCTTTTGGAGTAGACGAATATGGGGAATATCTTGAAGGTAATTGTGGCATACCTGCTAGTATTGCGCTTTCAACCAAGTTTAGGTCTTTAGCACTTTTACCAAAATATATTTCTGCTGCTGTTTCTACTCCTCTTGAGTTTCCACCATATGGTGCTTCGTTCAAGTACATTTGAAGTATCTGGTCTTTACTATATTTTCTTTCTATTTGTACTGCTAATATAAATTCTTTTACTTTTCTCCAGACTGATCTTTCTGAAGTTAGAAGTACATTTTTAACTAATTGTTGAGTTAGTGTTGAGCCTCCTTGAGCATAACCGCGTGTGAAAATCCTCGAAAGGCCTCGGATTGTTCCAAGCACATCGAAGCCGCTGTGCTTGTAAAAATTTTTATCTTCTATGGCCACCGTAGCCTTTTTTAGATAATCAGGCATATCTGCAATGTTTATTGGAGTACTACGTTCACTTTCAAAAATATCATAAACTGATGCCCCGTTTCGGTCTAATATCTTAGTAGAAAATCCTTCACGCCTTACAACTTTATCTGGAGATGGTAACCCAAATGATATTAACGGAAGAACTATGGTTAGAACTACAAAAAAACCAACAATACCTAAAAACCCAAATTTAGCAAATTTAACAATATTTCTTGAAGTGTTTAGACCTGATGTTCTATTTAAATTTCTTCTCTTAAGTCTTTCCCTCCACATATGAATCATATTAACATACTTTGATATTGTTGCCTACATTATAGTTTTCTTTAAGTTGATAATATACAATAGTCTACATGATTGAAGAACAAAAAATAACAAACACTCGAGGATTAAAACTGTCGGTTATTTTATCAACCCCTCAAAATATTGATAAATTTCCAATTATTTTACTTCTCCAAGGATTTCTTGGCAAAAAAGACGGAGTAAAGCTCAATTCTCTAAGTGAAAAACTGGTAGCCAATGGATTTGCAACTATTAGATTTGATTACGCAGGATATGGGAAAAGTGAAGGAGATACCCAAAAAGAATACTTAATTTCAAAAATTATAAACGATGTAGATTTTGTTTTGGATTATATTAAAAGCCTGGATAAATTTGATACTTCTAATATCGGTTTCTGGGGACAGAGTATGGGAGGGATGATAGCCATCATTGCAACGTCATTACATCCTGAAATAAAAGCTATTTGCACTGTGTCTAGCCCATCAACCATTACATTAAACGACGATTTAGAAAAGAAAATTGTGGAATGGAAAAAACTTGGATTTCTTGAAAGATTTAATTCAAATGGTGACCTAATTAAGGTCACATACAAATTTGTTGAAGATGCAAGGAATTGGAATGCGCAGAAATCAGTAAAACATATAAAATCGCCAAAACTATTTATAGTGGGTACGGCTGATAAAACAGTAGCTCCTAGTATTACAAAAGGGATATTTGAATCTGCCACAGGGACTAAAAAATTACTTGAAATATCTAATATGCCACATGAATATAACGAGCAACTTAAATTTATTGAGGAAATTAATGAAACTTCAGTAGATTTTTTTAAAAAATATCTAACCAAAATCTAGTATATAATTAATTTATGATAAATATTAATGAAGTAATTACAAGAAGAGTCACAAACGTAATTCCTAACAAGGTAAAACTTGAGGAAATGCTTAAGTCTGGAAAAAAATTAAATGTATATTTAGGAATAGATCCTACTGCAACAAGAATTCATATTGGACACGCCGTGGCACTGCGTAAATTGCAAGAATTTGTAGAGCTTGGACACAATGTAACTTTTTTAATTGGTGATTTTACAGCACTTATAGGCGACACATCTGATAAGGATACTGAAAGACCTGTTTTAACATACAAACAAATTAAGAAAAATTTTTTAACTTATAAAAAACAGGCAAGTAAAATAGTAGATTTTAAAAAAGTGACTGTTAAGTTTAATAGTAGTTGGCTTTCAAAATTAAAATTTGCAGAAATTATAAAACTTTGTCAAGAGTTTTCATTTGGAGAATTTGCTGGTAGAGAACTTATTAAAAAGAGATTGCTAGATAAGAAGAGGGTTGGTCTTCACGAAGCGTTGTATCCAGTTATGCAAGGTTATGATAGTTATTTTATGGATACTGATATTCAAATAGGTGGAGCTGATCAGACTTTTAATATGCAGGCAGGGAGAGAGTTGCAAAGCAAATTAAGAAATAAAGAATCTTGTGTTGTAGTGACTGGATATTTAACTGGCACCGACGGAAGAAAGATGAGCAAAAGTTGGGGAAATGCAATCTGGCTTAATGATAATGAAGATGAGATATACGGCAAAATTATGTCTTTGTCAGATGATTTAATTGTTGAATATTTTGAAAATGCTACTTCTGTAAATAATGACAAAATAAAAATTATAAAGAAGGCTTTAAGTAGCGGAGTTAATCCTGTTCAAATTAAAAAGGAACTAGCTTTGACGATAGCTACTGAACTTATAAACAAAAAGGCTGCAATTTCAGCAAAAATTAAATTTGAAAAATCGTTTCAAAAACATGAACCAGAATATACTTTAGAAATTAAAATTCAGAAATCATTGGCTGATACTGTAGCACCTTTTACTAATTTAAAATCAGCAGGGGATGCAAAAAGACTTATACAACAGGGAGGACTTACAATAAATGGCGATGTTGTTTCTGATTTAAATTACAAAATAAAAAAAGGTGACAAAATAAAGATTGGGAAGAAAGTGTTTGGAAGGTTAATATAATTGACTTTTTAATTACACGATTTAATATAAGTATATGTTGACAAATCAAGATTTAAAAAATATAGGAAATCTTATTGAATCCAAACTTGAAGAGAAATTAGAATCTAAATTGGAAGAAAAGCTTGAATCCAAACTTGAAGAGAAATTAGATTCAAAACTCGATGAAAAATTAGATTCAAAACTCGCCCCAATCAAAAAAGATATCAATGGTATTAAAAAAGATATTAAAAAGATAAATAAAAACATGGAGAGAGATTTTAGCTTTCATGAAACTCAAAATAGATATGTAATCAAAAATGTACAACAAATTCAAAAGCACTTAGATATACCAGTTATGTCAATTGAAGCCCCAAATAATTTCTAAATGAGTTCAAAAACACACAAAAAAATATTTAAAATTCTAGCAATAGTTGCAGGACTAGCACTTTTAGTTAGTTCGGTGCTACCATTCCTTGTATACTTTTAAGAAGCATATCTTTCAATATGGAACTTACTGACTCAATATCTGACTTACCATTTGTTGGACCAACATATGAAAAAAAGTTAGCTAAGCTAGGAATTATAACTATATCTGACCTACTTCATCACATTCCTCATAGATATCTAGATTTTAGTAAAATCACAAAGATTAGAGACTTAAAGATTGGTGAGGTAGTAACAACAATTGGGACAATCATATCACTCCGCAACCAACAAACAAAAACTGGAAGACTCATGCAAATTGGTCAGATTGAAGATGAAACAGGAAAGATATCTCTTGCTTGGTTTTCTCAACCATTTTTACCTCGTATGTTATTTCCTGGAACGAAAATTGCAGTTTCTGGAGAGTTATCATGGTTTGCAGGAAAGCCTGCATTTTTCTCACCCCAATATGAAAAAATAGATGAGGATCATGAAACAGTTCATACAGGAAAAATTGTTGGAGTTTATCCAGCTACAGCAGGTCTAACTTCAAAATGGTTAAAGGCAAGGATTAAATATGCACTAGATAGAATTGAAATTAACGAATTTGTTCAAGATGCAAAAGGGTTATTAGAATTTAGCGAAGCAATCAAACTTGCTCATTTTCCGGGTACACTTGAAGATGCGGTTAAGGCGAAGGAAAGATTGGCGTTTAATGAATTCTATAATTTACTAATAGAAGCAAAGGAAAGAAAGATAAAAGTACAAAAAAAGAAAAGTATTAAACTTGCTGTTGACCAAAAAGTTGTTGACGATTTTATCGACAAACTTCCTTTTAAATTAACTAATTCCCAAATTAAAGTAACATCAGAAATTTTAAACGATATGGGTAAGGACGAACCGTTAAATAGACTGTTACAAGGAGACGTGGGAAGCGGAAAGACAGTTGTGGCCACCATTGCATCATTTGTATCCTTTCTTAATGGATACCAAACAATTTTACTTGCTCCAACTCAAATTCTGGCCAATCAACATTATGAAACATTTAAAAAACTATTTAGCAATTTACAAATTAGAATAGCATTAATTACGGGCTCATCAATAAAAAGAGATCTGGGTCAAACAGATATATTTATAGGTACACATTCGTTGTTAAATAGAATGGATGAATTCAACAATATTGGGCTCTTAATAATAGATGAGCAACATAAATTTGGAGTAAAACAAATTGAGTTTTTAAAGAAAAAAAACCCAAATAAACTTACAATGACAGCAACTCCAATACCAAGAACAATCGCACAAACATTGTTTTCTGATATGGATCTTTCAATAATCGATGAACTACCTAAAGACAGACAGAAGATAAAAACTTGGCTAGTACCTAGCGAAAAAAGAGATAAAGCATATGATTGGATAAAAACACAGATTAAAACTCATAGTTCACAAGCGTTTGTAGTTTGTCCACTTGTAGAAGAATCAGATAGCGAAACGCTTAAAGATGTCAAATCAGTTAAAAAAGAGTTTACAAATCTCCAAGCTACATTTTTAAATCTGCAATTAGGATTGCTTCATGGAAAAATGAAAGAAGCTGAAAAAAATAAAGTGTTAACTGATTTCAAAAATGGAGAGGTTGATATATTAGTATCCACTCCAGTTGTTGAAGTCGGAATTGACATACCAAACGCAACAATTATGCTAATTGAAGGGGCAGACAGATTTGGACTTGCTGGTTTGCATCAGTTAAGGGGTAGAATTGGAAGAGGTACAAAGGAATCATACTGTCTATTATTTACAGAAAATGATTCAGAAAAATCCATAAACAGACTGACAGCGCTTACTAAAACTACTTCAGGATTTGAGTTGGCAGAGTTAGATTTGCAATTAAGAGGAGCAGGGGACGTACTTGGAACAAAGCAAAGTGGCTTTGGTAACTTAAAAATCGCCGACTGGTCTGATACAAAATTAATTAAGTTGGCTAGCGAGGCTGTCAACCTGATATAATGAAGCGCATTAAATTATGAAAAATAAAAAAATATCTTACGGAATTGACTTTGGAACAACAAATTCAACTATTGCATATGTAAATGAAAACAATAAGGTAATTAAGCTCCCAATCGATCCAGAAGCAGATAATCCTACAGTTATGCGGTCAGTAATTTATGCAAGCCCTGACGGTAAGTTTTTGTTTGGCAAGTCTGCAATGAATGCCTATTTAGCTAGCGTTGCTACAAACAAAGCTACAACTAAAAAAACAATTTTTACAGGAAACTACATTGATATCATTTCTGATAATGGAAAAAGAGAAACTATCCAAGAAATAATCGACATTGATGTATTTAACGGAGGTAGACTGCTTCAATCTTTAAAAAGTGTGTTATCCAGCAATTCAATTAAAGAAATAAATTTATTTGGGAAAACATATTTAATTGAGGAAATCGTTAGCATGTACTTAAGCGAGCTCAAAAAAAGAGCAGATAAAATTGTGGGGCAAAATGTTACCACAGCAGTAATTGGTAGACCTGTTGAATATGTAGGAGGTAACAACAAACTAGCTATTGTTAGGATGACAAAAGCTTGCAAACTTGCAGGGTTTAACGACATCAGATTAGAATATGAACCTGTAGGCGCTGCTTATGACTATGGAGTTAATGTCAGCAGAAACCAAAATGTACTAATTTTTGATTTTGGTGGAGGAACTCTTGATTTGTCTATTTTCAAGTTTCCAGAAAAAAGAGTTTTAACCAATATTGGCTTGGCTATTGGCGGGGATCATTTTAATGCGGAGATATTCATGAATAAACTTGCCAAATATTTTGGAAGTGAGGCAACTTATGGTTTGGCGCATTTAAAATTACCAATTTATATATTTAATGCACTTCAAAATTGGTATGAAATATCACTTTTAAAAACCAAATCGTTTGTAGATAATCTTCAACATTTTAGTTTTATGTGCTCCGATCCAAAATCGTTAGACAGACTAGGGTCGCTAGTTGCAGACAATCTTGGATTTACAATGTACGAAGAAATCGAAAGAGTTAAAAAGAATTTAACCACAAACAATGAAGAATTGTATAAATTTGAAACAAAACATATAAATATTGAAACTGGAATCAAAAGGGAAGAATTTGAAGATATTATTGCTTTTGATATTGTTGATATTAAAGAATTAATTGAAAAATCATTAAAATCTGCAAAGTTATCAATTAGTGATATAGATATAGTAGCAACAACTGGGGGATCATCATTAGTACCGTCTGTTCATAATTTACTAGTTAAAATGTTTGGAGCTGAAAAGATTCAAAAATCAGATGCTTTTACAGGAGTAGCTTCAGGGCTTGCAATAATTTCTAATGAACAAAGTTAATTTGGCATTTGTAATTTTTCTGATTTTAGATTAAAATTACGTATATATGGCACCACTACCAAAGAAAAAGCATAGTCACGGAAGAACTGCTCGAAGGAGAAGTACATTTGTTGCAGGGTTGACTGCAATTTCTAAATGTCCATCTTGTGGAAAACTAAGAGAGCCACATAAAGCTTGTCCTCATTGTGGAACTTACAAAATATAGCCTCAAATACTTGACATTCTATACAATTCGACAGTATAATGCACTTATCAATTGAGGGGGTTGCGAATCCACGGTATCCACTCCGAGGTGTAACAGCTCCTCATTTGTTTCTGAGCCTTATCATTTTCGTTATTAGCTTCTCAAACTCTTCAGATTTGATATTGTAATCGGTTTTATTGTATTTGCTAAAAACAGCGTATGCCGAATGATGTGCTGGTGAATTTTTACCAATATTTGTAAATCTAAATTCTAAATTCTGATCTGTGTTTTTCATCAACTCGTTAAGAATAACTTTATTGTATCCCTTATATTCAATATCAATAATAACCACAGAATTTATAACTTTCGATCTTTTAATTAACAAAATTAGTCCCGATACAAAACCATAAACACCAAACATTTTTGGTTTGCCTATTTTATGAAAATAGGTTTGCAGTCTTCTTTTGGTATTAGAATCGATTTTAACAGTATACGAATAATCCTTACATGCAATAGCAATAATTGTATAACTCTTTGTTTCTTCAATTCTTCCCGACTGGTCAACTTCAAATTTCATAGCGTATTCTTAATTTCATATATATAATTATAGTAGAAATTTTGGTAGACTTCATACTATGAAGACTGCGACAGACCCAAGGCACTTAAGAAGAAGAAATGCTGTAAAGTCATTATTTGCTGAGAGTTTTACACATCAAGGCGAACTTCCTGAGTTGGTTTTGAAAATTCAAGAGCAAACAGAAAAGCTAAATAAAATAATTGTCGACTCAGCTCCTACTTGGCCAATTGATAAAATTAACAAAATAGATCTTTCGGTATTACATTTATCAATATATGAGCTGTTAAACGAAGACACACCACCAAAAGTGGTCATAGATGAAGCAGTTGAACTTGCAAAAGAGTTTGGATCTGAATCATCTGGATCATTTATTAATGGTGTATTGGGCACTATTTATGAAAATTTTGAACAATTAAAAAAGGACAAATAATATGAAGAACTTATTCAAAAACCAGGATTTATTAAAACAGGCGTTAACTCACAGATCATGGGTGAATGAAAATAGTGAAAACCACGGAACAAACGAAAGACTGGAATTTTTGGGTGATGCTATTTTGGAATTTATCGTTTCAAAAGAAATTTACGAGAGGTATCCAAGTGAAGAAGAAGGATATTTAACTTCATTACGTGCAAATCTGGTAAACACTAAGAATTTATCATCAGTTGCTACTAAATTAGGAATCGGTGAAATGATTTTACTTTCAAAAGGAGAAATAGAGGGAGGAGGGAAGTCAAACTCTTCACTATTGGCTGATACAGTCGAAGCGATTATAGGTGCATTATTTAGAGATCAGGGAATTGAAGCATCTGAAAAATTTATTAAAGATAATATATTGATAGATGTAGACAAAAAAGCGAAATCACCTCTTAAAGATGCTAAAAGCTTGCTCCAAGAAACAGTTCAAGCAAAAGGGTTGGCAGCTCCAAAATATCAAGTTGTTGAAGAAGCAGGCCCAGATCATGATAAGAAATTTACGATACAAGTTATTATTAACGGAAAAGAAGAGGCACAGGGGACTGGAAAGAGCAAATCAGAGGCAGAACAGTCGGCAGCTATTAACGCACTATCATCTTATTGTGGAATTGAATTAAATACGTTAGAATAAGGCCATGTCAGTATCAATTAAGCTATCAAGATATGGTGCTAAGAATAGTCCTTTTTATAGGGTAGTAGCTTCACCTACCAGAAGCAAGAGAGATGGCAAAAATTTAGAGATTCTAGGTAGTTACGATCCAAAGAAGAAAGAGTTGACTGTAGACAATGAAAAATTGAATGCCTGGATAAAAAATGGTGCAATTTTGACTGAGGGCTTCAGAAAAGTATTTGAGGGGGCTAAAAAGTAATATCAACTTATGAAAGAATTATTAGATTTTATTCTTAGAAGTATTTTAGGTAAAAATTCCAAATACGAAATTACCGAAGAAGATGACGGTTCAATAGTTAAGTTAACTGTTAAAACAGCTGATGATGAAGGTGGTATGGTAATTGGAAAACAAGGTAAAGTCATTAAAGCAATTAGAAACATATTAAGAATAAAGGCCACACTTGATAAAAAGAAGATTATTTTACTTGTAAACCCAGTTAGTTAAAGGGGTCTGGTTTTATTTCACCTTCAAAAGGTTTTGGTTCAATAAATTGTGGAATTCCATAATTTGATATTTCTTTAATTGTGTCTATGTCTGCTTTTGTTAATTCTGCAGTCTTTTCAGAAACTGTTTGAATTTTCTTAGGTAACGCCGCTGTGTAGACATTAACTGTTGCACTTGCTTTTAATCCTTCGACAGCTCTATCTATCTTAACCTTTTCAAGATTCATTAACGGAAGCACTTTGGAAAACGAATTTAAAAATGCATAAACGGATTTTTCTTCACCTTCCACATCAAAAGTTATGGCAATTTTTGATATTTCATCTTTTTCTGGAATTTGTGAGCTTGTTTTTAAGTTTGATATTAATAAAGAGTTAGTTGAAGCAAGGTTTTTTACTTGGCTCAAACCATACAAGACTGCTCCTCGGCTAGGTAAAGCAACGTCTAGGAAAGTTGTGTCTCCGGCAAGAACTTCTGGAATTGATTCAAGTACCGATACTTTTTGGCCTAAAACTGTCTCGAGCCTCTTTGATTCTGTAATTTGAGTTCTAATCTCTGTTATTTTTTTTGTACCAAATATAATTAATATTAAAAATAAAATTATTAATGATGTAAGCATTAAAATTGGTTTCAACATGAATTTTATTTCACTTTTTGATGTTAAACTTTGATTGTTTGATGTTAAATTCATATTTTATTCTGTATTAAATATTAAACTTGATATATAACCACTAACTGGTGCGTAACCAAGTGATGACAAGATAATATTTTTATAACCGTTTATGTCTGTAACTAATTTAAAAACATCAGACAATGATTGTGTTGTTGTCGAATATACAGAAACTTCTACCTTTTTTGAATTTATAGAAATTTCTGAAAATCTAGATTCAGTAATTGCTGCCATTCCATTTGTAAATCCTTCAAATTTTGCGATATCGTCTCTTAGTAAATCAAGCTTTTTGACTTCAGCAATTTTTGCAATTCTATCTTTTGCTAAATATAACTTTTGTTCATTTTTTTCCAATGAAGCTACTTTACTTTTTAAACTTGCTACTTTTGCGTTACTATCTTTAAGATTAAACGAATAAAAAACTAAGAGTGATATCATAAAAATAGTTGAGGCAATAAACAATATAATTCCAATCAATGAAATTTTATTCAATAATTTGGCTAATCGTACTGAACTTGCTGGAACAGCCAAATCTAGTGGAATTAGATTTATTTTTTTTTGCATAACTTAGATTTTACAAACTCTATTTATTCCTCCCTCATAGCAAGACCTATTGCCGTACCATAAATTGATGTGTATGGCATGAGTGCTTTTTGTGTCTCTGGATCTAATTCTATTTTTGCAAAAGGATTGCCGACAACTGTTTCAATACCTAAAGATTCTGTTAAATAGGGGACAATGTTTGGCATTGTGGAAGCACCTCCTGTTATAACTATGGATGTTGGTGCATCACCTTTTTCGTCTGTTTGATAAAAATGAATTGCCTTTTTAATTTCATCTATGACCATTCTAAATACAGGCTCAAGTGCTAATCTAACTTTTCCTTCTAGTTGGTCTTTGGATAATCCATAGGTTTTTTTATACTCTTCTGCTTGTACAGGTGTAATATTTAACCCTTGAGCGACAGAACGAGTGAAAGCTTCACCGGCAACTGGGATTGAACGAGTAAATACTACTTGAGTATCTTTTATTATAGACATGTCAGTTGCAGATGAACCCAAATCAAGCAAAAGCGATACACCAGTATCTGCTGATAGTGACCTTGCAAGTGCTGTTAACTCAGTTTCAGCAGACAAAGGTGTTAATCCTGCAAGCCTTACAACCTTGACATAGCGTTCAACAACGTTTTTAGGAGCAGCTACTAGTAAAACCGAAGTACTTGAAGAAGTTTGGTTTCTATCTAAAACTGTATATTGAATTACTGCTTCATTTGCTGGAATAGGGATATATTGCTCTGCTTCCCATTTAACAGCTGCCGATATCTCTTCATCAGAGAGAAGGGGAAATTTAACTACTCTCGTAAACACTAAACTCTCAGGAAGTGCCAAATTTACTTCTTTGTTTTTAATCGCTGTTTGTGCAACTATTTTTTTTAATACATCCGCTAATGCTTGAAAGTCTTTTTCTTCAATCATTTTATCTGGTGCAGTTCCAGAATAACCCACAGCACCTGAAGATTTCATCAGCCATTTTGTGCCTGATTTTGCAAGTTCTATTATTTTTATACTTTTTGATCCTATATCTATTCCTATCATATGGGCAGTCTATTACTTGATTACCAAGTTGTTAATTATTTAATAATACCAGATGCGCTAAATAATGCATTGGCAAAAATTGGAGGAGCTACTGGATGAAGTTGAAAAACTTCAACTCTTCTATTTGCACTTCCAAATTGTCCATCTGATAATATCTTTGATCCTTGGGATGGTAAAAGAGAAGCCGTCGCGCTTACATCAATACCTATTTTATGAGCAGTAGTTGTATTGTAGAGAATCTTTGTTGTTGCAAACTGCAAATTAGTTAGTCCTGTTAAGTCAACAACATTGAAATATTCAAATGTATCGGCACCAATTGTACAATTATTGCCTGGTACTACATTATTTTGAGTTCTTGCGGCTACTGGATCTAACATCTTTCTGTATAATTGATATGCTCCAGCTCCAGTTTTATAATAGACAGTAACTTCAATCGCAGGATTATCTGTTGCATTATCATCAGCCCAACAAATTTTCATTTGATTTCCACTAAAAACTGTTGGGTCACCTGCTATTGTAAACCAAAACGATGCAATTTCACCTGACTTTAAACTAATAGGGTAGACAACATTATTTGTAGCTTGAGCAAATGAAGAAACGTCTGCGTTAAAAGTAGCATCACCAATTGTTTGGTTACCAGTGTCTGAACCGATGACCAAAGCTCTTTCAATACCTGCTTCAGCTGCAGAAAAAGCTCTCATTGAGTCTTCTTCCTTGCTTGATAGTGAAATATCAGTGATTGAACGAGAAAGAATAAACATTACTACAACCAAAACAACTGAAAGTGAAAGCAAAACTATCAAAACGGCTTGGCCTTTGATATTTTTGTTATTTTTTACCATACTAAAATAAATATATCATATTTTTAAAATGTAAAGTATAGTTCTTTTAGTTGAGGTATAAAACGAGACCAAAACTTGACTCCGATTAAATCGGAGTTGACAAATGTATTTAAAAGTGTATATTATGGGATATTAGATAAATGTCTTTAGGTATGCTATCATCATGCCAAGATGAACAACAATATGAAAGATATTCCAAAACAATTTAGTAGAAGAGATTTTTTGAAACTGTCAGCAGTTGGAATTGCTGTTGCCGCTGGAACTAGAGTCGTTAAAGAGGCATCAGCACAAGGAATACCAACTTCGATTGTTGAAACTAGTGAAAAAAATATTGAATCTTTCAAAAAAATAGCAAGCCAAAAAAATATTCCCCCCGAAGCTATAAGTGCTTTTACGGTAAGATTAGGTTTTGCAGAATGGGACTTCTTTACAATAGCACCAACTGAAACTACTGATTCAAATGGGCAAATTATTGAAACGGGAGAGAGATTGTTTTTTAGAGATATTGTTTTTAACCCAAGAGGTGGTGTTGAAATGTTTTCATCAAGATATGTTGAACTTGCAGTTGATCCAGATCCTTATAGACAAGTTGCAGCAGACGGTGTTACTCAAATAGTTACTTGGTCCATGGTTAAAAGAGAACCAAGACCAGACAAAGATCAAAATGATGTAGTTTACCAACCAATTTTATGGTTTCCAATTCGTAGCGAAGAAGAATGGATAGAAGCCTCACAAAACAATAATGTGGATGATCTAGAATACCTAGGATTTGCCCCACCTGAGTCAGTCGGTGCTCTTACAAATTGGGGCCTTGAAAGAGATCCTTATATAGCTTATCCCATAGCATTGAACCAAGATTTACCAGAGAAGGCAAGAAACTCATTAATTAAAAGGGAAAGAATTAAGATTAATCATGTTCCTTTTGACCAAATGTCCCCAGAGCAAAAACTTGCCCTTGCCCCTGAAAACGAGCATGGATATAAACCAGACCACACTTTTAAATCAAGTTTTGTTGTTTATAAAGATTCTGACGGAAAAGTACAGCAGTTATATGATCTTGCCACAAAAGAATGGAAATTACCAAAAGAAGCAGAATATGTAACCGCAGAAGAGTGGCATGACGAAATATTTGGAGGTAAATTTATTGGAGATGACGGTAAAGAATATCCATATCAATACCTCTATGAAGACGCAACTAAAAAAATTATTTCAAACCCAGAAGATGTTATGGTGCTACCTGAAAATTCAGCAATTACTATACTTAATCCTACAGGTGAGGTAATGATATGGGGTAAAAATAATGAAACTGTAGTCGAATTGGTAAAAAAAGGAGGAATTGTATTGGTTTCAAATAGCGTGCTTCCAGATTTAGAAACAAGGATTATTTTACTTGCTTTAAATAGCCAGTACAAATCAGGACGAACAAATTTGTCATTAACATTTAATAAATCTATTGGATATCCACCTAGATTTATTATGTTTAATATCAAAACTGACGACAAATATTTTTTAATTGAAAAGACAATTGATGGAAGGTTTATATCCCCAATTATAAATGCTCCAAAATCTGACTACTCATTATTTATTTCTAATGAAGATGTCACAAACGAACATCAATCGTTAGAAAATTTAGCATCAGATAAATATTGGATAGACGACATCATCAAAGCTGGATATGACGGAATACGCATTAAACAATCTTCTAATTAATTACTGAAAATTTATCTTTAACGGAAGTGTAAAAGTTTCTTCAATTTTGATTAATTTGTTACAAATAATTTTATAGTTATTTGCCGTCAAAGATTTATAATTATTTTTAATAACAGCAGGATCTATGGAATTATTCTCGTCTTGTATGTTCGTCAATAATACTTTGTTACCAGTATTCTGATTCTCTCCCCACATATATATTGCTGTTCCATCTCCTAAAAAGTATGAAGTTTTACCAAATGACGCAGTTTTAGTAAATGTCTTTTTACCGCTGATTGAATATTCAATCAGTGAATCTCTTTTGGAAAAAATACAAGATGTTGGGATTCCTGTTATTACAGCATTCTCAAATTCCTCTGTTTCAGTTAATAATTGCTTTGGTGTTTGAATTACTAAACTTATCTGGGTAGAATATTTAATAGTAAAAAATACCAAAACCGATATTAATAAAATTATTAAAATAAGTACACCAACTTTCTTCATTATTTATTATTACATATTTTGACAAAATCTGCTATTCTTTAAATATATGCTGAGTAATCTTTATAAAATATATATACTATTAACTTTTATTTTGCCATTCTTAGTACTTCCAAAACCAGCAATAGCACAATCTTGCGGATCGGGTAGTACCTCATTTGTTCAAGGATGTGATTCGAATTGCGATCCTATAGTTGGTACAATGAATTACACATGTTTTGGAAGTAGTTGCACAGGTTTTGTATCAGACAACTATTGCAGTACTTCACCAACCTGTCATCTTGTACAAGGAACTTTTATTTCAATTCCTTGTGGTGGAGCAGTACCTGGTGACTGTCCATCAGAATGTAAAAGAAATGATGGTGATGGTTGTGGTGCTGGATTTTCCCCTGGTACTGGTTGCGGAACTTGTCCACTGGACCAATTTGGTGTGCGAAAAATCTGTTGTAAGCCAAATAATTGTACTCCAGTATGTACCAATACTGCTCCAAGTGCGCCACTTTTAAGTTCTCCTTCCAATGGCTCTACATTACCTAATGTAGCAACTACAAATTTAATTTGGAATGCAGTTTCGTCATGGGGGAATTCATGTTCAGGAAATGTCTTAGCTTATGATGTTTTTGTAGGAACTGATATCAATAACTTGGGACTTTATACAAGTGTTGGTGCAGGCACTACAAGTGTTTCCTATACTGGTTCGTGGGGAAATACATATTATTGGAGAGTTAGAGCTAAAAACGGAGCACTTCAAACTGATAGTGCTGTCTGGAGCTTTTCAATTCCTGCTTGTGGTGGAGTAACAGCACCAGTAGCCCTTACTCCAACAGCAACAATTAATGGGTCCGCAGTTGACGCAACTCTTAGATGGACTCCAGGGACAGGTGGAGTAACCCAAAAAATAAGATTTGACCAATCTGAAGCAGCAGTCGAAAATGGCACATGTTCTGCTCCGTGGTGCGTAGATATTCTAACAGGACGGGCCACATTTGATGTAACTGGACTTGAATTTAACAAAACTTACTTCTGGAGAGTTGTTGAATATCAAAGCACTACTGCTTGGAAGGATTTTGGTAATCAATGTTTAGTTTCATCATCAGGTTCTGTTGCCTTTACCACGCCACTTCCTCCAAATGGAGCATGGTGGCAGGTTCAAGATGGTGATATTACAGCTGTGACAGGTAGTATTTCATCTGATGTATATATAAATGATTTTCTTGATGCAGATGGGGTAGGTGGTTTCCCTGGTGTTCCTGTCTACTCTGGATCACTTGCGACATATAATGGTGGCCTTTCTTCGAAATCATGGGAAGCTAATACTACTATTATTGAATCAAGAATATTTAACTACTCATTTTTTGAAAATTTGATTCCAAGCGGTTTTATTTCTCCTACTACTTATACTGACCCAAAAGGTAATTATGTCTGGACAAAAGCTCCTACTGCTACGCATACACTACCCACAACAAATTTTTCAAATACCAAAAATGTTCTATTTGTAGATGGAAATTTAAACATCACAGGAAATATTACACTTGATGATGGAGTAGGGTTTTTCGCTGTATTTGTATCGGGAAATATTACAGTTGACCCAAGTGTAACTAATTTAGAAGGAATATATTTAGCAGATGGAACATTTAGTACGGGAATAGGAGCTACTCAATTAAATGTACGAGGTTCTGTTGCTTCTTACACCGGTTTTACTGCTAGCAATTTGCAAAGAGACTTGGCAAGTGATCAACTTCCTGCGGAAATATTTACATTTGCCCCTGATCAAATCGCATTATTCCCAGAGAAGCTAGGCTATAGAAGAACCAGATGGACAGAAGTTGCCCCATGATTATGGTATAATATTAATACTTATGTATAAGCTTCCAAGCTTCCTAAATAAATATTTTTGGGGTGACAACTTAAATGAAATCAACCTCAAAGACCATAAAAATTACATCGCAAAAACAATTCTTTCAATTGGAGATATAGAAGCCATAAAATGGTTGAACAGTAAATTTGACAGAACTTTTTTAAAAAGTATTTTAGAATCCAATAGAATAGATGACAAATCTAGAAACTTTTGGAGACTTTATTATTCATAAAAAATGTTTTTAAATGTATTACCAGTTGGCCATGAAGAAGTAATAAAAAAGATTTCTTCATACTCATTTATTAAAAACTTTTACCTCGCAGGCGGTACATCACTAGCTCTACAATTAGGATATAGAGAATCAGTAGACTTTGATTTCTTTAGTGAGAACTTATTTGATCCTAACGATATCTTAAAAACATTAGGCAGTGATTTTAAAATTGAAGATTTAACGATGGCAAAAGGAACTTTAAATTGCTCAATTAACGGAATAAAACTTCAATTTTTACAT
>CAYSAY010000010.1:0-890 GCA_964429215.1 uncultured Gammaproteobacteria bacterium
GGATAAACGCTTGGTCGGCGCTCGGCGCCGACCCGACAGGTCGCTGTATTGTGCCTTTGTTCAAAAAGGTTCGGACCTACTTTATCCAAAACTTCTAATTTCAAAACTTAGTTTACCAGATTCTTAAAGCATTCTCCAAGAAAAGGGGTTAAAGGGGAAATGAATTGGAGAAGGCTCGGGTTCTCTGCTCAGCTCCGCTTCGCGGAGCTTCGCAAACACAAACACCTCGGACCTTCCGCTCACCCCGCTCCGCGGGGTTCGCTAACCCAATTATGTTCTTGTCCTAAGATCACATGAATACATAACTTATACATTTTTAATACTGAATAAATAAGTTATACAACTGTAGCTAGTTGTTTTTGCTCCAAATTCCTAATTTCTTTTGTTTTGCTTGTTCTTGTGCTTCAAGAAGCTGGGGTTGATATATGAATGGTTTTCTTTTTTGGTAAATTACAATTTCTGCAAGACCTTTGGAAACAAGTTCAATACAAATGTTAACTCCATTTATAGTTGGATATGCAAGGATTCTTCCAAATTTGTCTGAGGTGTAGTTATCATATTCAAGTTTTATTTCTTTTCCTTCAACAAGATCACGATTTAATTTAGTAGCTTCTTCTGCTAACGATTCTCCCTCCTCTGGAGCTGTAATTGCTGTGTAACGCAATACAGTACCGTTAAATAACTCTACAGTGTCTCCGTCTATCACTCTTTTAACAACTGCTGACTTTGGAAGTTTTGTAATGTCATGATTTTCTATGGCTTCTCGAGAATCTAAAACTTTTCTTACTTCATCTTCATATTCTGTGCCTTTGGCTAATTCATTTAAATTATTAAGAAGATCAACTGGTACTAAAACAAACTTATTGTTCATTTCTTGAGTAAAATAATAA
>CAYSAY010000010.1:900-25183 GCA_964429215.1 uncultured Gammaproteobacteria bacterium
GAATTCCAGCACCAATTGCAAAAATCATCAAAACAACAAAACTCCAAAAGTCATTAAGTTTAACTTGTTTTAATTTATTTTTCTTTAAGACTTCTCTTGGGTAAGCTCCATTTGCAAGGCCAACAACTCCTTTTGATTCAAGAATATTCATTAATTTATCTGCTTCACTGTAAGACAAAAGAAATTTTTCTTGAAAAAGGCTGACAGAAATCCTGTCGTATTCAGAAGCCATTTTTGAAGCTTTGCTGATAATCTTTTCAGTTATCATAATTTAATAATACACTTTTTTACAAAAGGTGTTTTTGATTTGCAAAATCTATAAGTTCAAATTTATTTTTGTTAGATAAAACTTTTGTAACAGAACATTCTTTGATATATGAATCAAGTAAGTAAGGATCGTCTTTAATTAAATTTTGGATAAACTTGGGAGAGAGAACATTTCTTAAAAAATCAGCAATTACTCCACCATGGGTTACAATAACAATGTCAGAATCATTATATTTTTTACTTAGACTAATCATTAAATTTCTTAAATTCTCTCCTGCAAGATGCGACGTAGTTCTTCCATATTTTGAAAGCCACCTGTTTTTACTTGCTTCATACCATTCTGTTAAAAACACGTCAAAAGATTGATTTTCTACATCTCCCCAGTTTGCACGTTCTCTTAACTTTTCATCAAAAATAATTTCAACTTTAGAAACTTATTAATAATTTGAGATGTTTCCTTAGTACGATTGTAATTACTTGAATAAACTGCTTTTATATTTTTATCTTCTAAGTACACGCCAGTTTTTTCTGCTTGTTCTTTTCCTAAATCGGTTAAAAATGGATCTCCTTTTATTTTTTCCTTTTGTCCATGTCTTATTAAATAAAAAGTAGTCATAAAGTTATTCATAAAACCAATCATAATCAGGATTTTCTATTTCAATTATTTTACTTTTGTTCATTTTGTAAATTCCATCTTCTAAAACAGTTTCCCATGTTCCTTCATAATAATGATATTCTGCTTCTCCGTCTACCCAATTTGTTGTTTGAAATTTAATAAAAACTATGTCTTTGGAATCTATACCCAATACATTCGCATTGTCAAACATTTCAGATTTATAAACATATACATCTAAAATATCCATGAATCTGTTTGTCCATTCTGTATAGTTTGTTTTTTCAAGATATTTAGAACTTAATAGTGCATAGCCTTTTTCCATTTGCCTAGCTTTAAGATAGGTGTAAAATGCATAGACTGCTTCTTCTGGAGATTTTGAAGGATCAACATCAATTTTTTCTATTTCTTGGTCAGTCAAATTAACTAAACTGTCACGTACATCTGAAGCAGTTATAAAAAATGATATACCAGCAAGACTTTGAGTATTAACCCCTACAACTGCACCACATTGGTCTACAAGTGGTCCTCCACTCATTCCCTTAACTAAACTAATGTTAGTTTGTAAATATCCAACAACGTCTTTTCTACTTTTTCTAAAGTCTATAAAGTTTCCTTTAACAATTGTTACGTTTCCTGTTATTTCAGAGCCTAGTGGATATCCTGCAGAAAGTAATGGTTCATTACCTACAAGGCTAAATTCTTCAGGTAATTGATATACAAAATCAGGATATGATTTTTTTAAAGTTAAAACTGCTATATCCATCTTCATGTCCCCAACTATCCTTTCAGGAGTTTCAAAATGACCATCAGGAAAAACAACTTTCGGACTAGGTTCATCAGAAATTACATGGAAATTGGTAACAACTTCAGTTGGACTTATGAAAAATCCAGAACCTTCACCCAATCCCCCAATAATTCTAACAACAGAACTTTTTAATTTCTCATTAACTCCTGCACCACAAAATATTTTGTCAAAGTTACCGTATTCTCTACTTAAATAATCAAAAATAACAAGAAGTGAAAAAAGAAAGTAGGTTAGAATAAATGACCACAAAATCGTTTTTCCAAAATTCGACCATTTTCTAAAAGGCCAAGAAACAACTTTCCAAATGAATTTCAAAATATAGTAAGTAGAATAAGTTAAAAGTTTAACTGGGAATAAATAAAGAGGGAAAAGAAGTTTTTTGATGTAAGCTTCAAATTTTTTGAGAATAGTTTTAATTTTGTTTTTCATATATTCTCCCAAGCTGTTTTAAATTTTTTTTTAAAATCACTAAGCTCTTTGTTAAATTCATTTATTTTTTGGGAATAATTTTTGTTGACTAAAAATCCAGATAAATAATTGAGCATGTCAACTCCTGAAATGGTAAGGTAGGCAAAGACACGAAATAAATGATTTTCAGCAGATTGATGGTTCATTCTGTTTATTATCAAAAATGCATTCCCGTGTAGCATATGAGATTCTCCCGACTTCATCCGTCTGTACATGTCGTTTAGAACAAAAATTTTTTTCTGTTTGTATTTATTCAAAATAATTGCTTTTGTCTTGCTACGAATCTCTCTTACATCTTTTAACAAAACTGTGAATTTCTCCAAATTAATACTGCTTGTACTCAATAAGTCTTTTAATTCTTTGAGCAAGCCAAAATCTTTTTCTGAAATTGCCTGTTGTATAAACTCCTTATGTTCATCAAAAAGTTTAGTTAGCCAAGCATTAAACATGCTTTTCATACTTGTTTCAATTGAACAGTAATCCGCCAATAGCGAGACAAGGACAAAAATCTTTTTATCATCTTTTTCTACTCTTTTATCCAGAATAATAAAGCTATCTTCTACCCCCATTTCTAATAAAGTTCTGAAGGAAAATTCATTAAGAACACTTGAATTTTCCTCTATTAGTTTTTCAAATAATGATATGTATGCTTCCAAAAACGGTGCTTCGAAATCATCAAAAAGATATTTATGTGATATTAATTTAATAGGTGCAACAATTCCTTTATATAAAGTGAAACCTTGTTCTAGTAGATCACGAGGAACTATTCTTTTGGGTAATAATTCATTTCCTTCTTTCAACAGAGAAAGTAATTTCTTCGCTTGTATCTTTGCTTCCTCAAATATATTCATTGTCTGGTTTTGCCTTAGATTGATAATCTACTATTTTTACTTCCTTTTCATATGGCTTAATCATTTTATTGATCTGTTTTATTGCTTCTTTTGAATTCTTAAGAAAAATGTTTATATCTTCTTGTGATGTTTTTATGGATGCAGGAACTTTTGTTTTTAACACGTCAGAGATAACCTGAGGCGGAAAATTAGGTGGTGGCGTAAGTATCATTTCAAAGAAAACAGATAACCTTTTTAACCTTTGTTTAAGGTTTGTCATTTTAGAGTAAGCGTTTTTAATTTTATAATTCATCTCATTATCAGGAACTTTGGTGAGAATACCTGATATTATTAGCGAACGATGATTTGTATCTTCTAATCCAATTAACAAATCTTCTGCCACGGCTTTCCAAATACCCACTTGTTGATATACTTTATCCCTTTCGATGATATTGGAGAACTTTTTATTAAGTTCCTCAAATGTAATCTTATTGTTCGACATTAAATCTTCGATTCTTACAATATTGTCGGTCAATTCTTCACCTACATATCTAGCAATTGAAATGTAGCTTGCTTTTAATTCCTCATTTTTCTTCTGTCTTTCTGCCTCAGTGCTTGCGTAAAGTGGTAATGAGACCGCTATAAACGTTGCAAGAAGCATTAAAATAGCGTTTGTAACTGTTAGAGGTATATCCACTTGAGGAATACCTAAGGTATTCCCGTAGAAATAAATACATATTAAAGCTCCAATAAAAAGTACCAATATAATCAATATAATAATTTTACTTTGTAAAGTTTTCATATTTATTGTAAATTTTTCATACCTTCTGGAAATAATTGAGAAGATGTAATTTCAAGCAGTGTTCCATATTCATTATCTTTAAATTTTTTGCTATTTTCATAATCTGTATTAAAAGCGAGAATTTTATCGGGATAATATGAATAAATCATAGGGATAGGTGGTTGAGTTGTCTGTTCAATTGTAAAGAGCTCATCAGGTAGATTTTCTTCAAGTCTATCCATAAAAATATCTACCAAGAACGCACCAGTATTATTAAAACCTAACCACAAACAGTTATTATATTCACCAATGTAAACATGAAGACCATTTTTATATTTCGTTGGATACTTCTCACGAATATATTTAAAACTTTGAAGTACGGATTTTTTGTACATATTCCACAACTTCATAACATCATTTCGTCTAGATGACTCTATTTCACCAATACCAATTAAATTTATCAATTCATGGTTTGGTCGTAATTTATATGTAAAGTTATTTTTCACAAATTTCTAATTCTTTTTGGCTTGTAATATTGAGACATATTATATATATATATATATATCTTATAAAGAATCTCGTAATATCTGATATCCATTAAAACCATCTTGATATTCTTGTGGGAAATCTTTAGTAACGAACAGATAATCCCTTAGTTCATTTTTTAGTAACATTTTACGAATAACTCTTGAACCTAACTCAGCTATAGCGGATTCAATTTTGTCCTTATCCTCAGAAATTCCCCAGACAGCAAGGAAAGTTCTACTAATGCTAATCGTTACAATTTGAGTTTTGCCTCCAGTTTTGATTTCAAACTCACTTTGGTATCTATCACCATTCAGGCCAATATTCGATATGCTTGCAATACCAATATCAGTCATTTGCTCAGCAGGGTAAAATTGTCCACCACGCACTATTTCATAAAACGCTTCAGACGGAACTTGAACTTGTTTAATTTCTCGTCTAGTAAAATACGAAGTTCCGTTTATGTCCTTATATTCCATTACTAAACTCAACTCATTAACTTCATTCTGATAAGGTTTTTCTCCATTTAATCGATATGCCACTTCTTTAGAAAAATTTGGCTGCAAGCTAAATCTGTCATTATCTGATGACCTGAAAGAATAGTCAAAACCTCGAATCTCCCACTGACAGTCTATGGCTTTTTGCGTTTGGCTGAGATTAGTTATGTTAAAAAGGATAAATTGACCAGTTGGACCCCCACTTCTACGTAAACCCTCTAAATCTAATACAGGAATGTCTTGATGATCTTTAGTAGTTTTTTTATTTCCTTCTGCACTTAAAACTTCTTGCACGACATTACGTACTAAGTCTGTATTAAATCCAAAGAATTCTTCCAACACGCCATCAGTAGCCTTTGCTCTTTCATCTAATTCAACTTCTGACCAAATTGTTATGTTGTCAAAGCTATTACTTACTCCATGATCGTTAACCTCGTCTCTTGCCTGTGCGGATATTCTGCAACCCACGATAAAGGTTATTTCATCAGGTTTAAATTCTGGATTTTTATCACAATGAGCTTTCAATAAATCAAGCTCTTGTTTAAGTGTTGTGGCAGAAATTTGTTGATATTTTTTACATTGATAGTAATGTTTTTTATTATTAGTAGTATACGCGACAATATCTCTTTGCCTATCTCCCATCCCTTCGTAATATTCAATTTTAAGATATTTAGAAGACCTTTTTAAAATCCAAAAAGAGAGTCGAACGAAGTCGTCCGACGAAAGCCTTTGAAAGGGAAGAATATGATTGCTAGCGGTAACAGACGGATTATCTGAAGCTGTTTGAGGCTTATTCTCGGGTTCTATTACATAGATATCCATTTCCTCAATTTTTTGGTCTATAAATTGGACAATATCTATGGCTCTATTTCTAATCGTCCCAGTCTGTGTACTTCGTCTACCCCATTTTTGAAACTCATAAAGTAGATTTCCTAGTTTTTCACCATCGTTATAGGAAAAATTCGTAAAAATAGCGATTAGGCGATTTATCTTCTTTATTTCCAGCAAGTTATTTGGATCGGAAATCAATGCTTCTATATCTAGAGATTTAAGTAAATTTCTAGCTTCCGTAATGTAATTTGATTTATCTTCAACTTTCATTATTTTCCTCTACAATTTTAATCTCATCCTCAGTCAATCCGTATAATTTGTAAATCATTTGATTAATTTGTTTTTCATATTCTTTGATTTCTTCTTGTTTGACATGATTTTCCAAAAAGTCGTCAAACTTAGTTATTGTCAAAATTTTATTGACTATTTTCTGAAATGGCCTTTGTTCATTGACTGAAATATTTTTTATGGGAACTGTTGTCATTTTGTTATAGTCTAATTTAACTCGACCTTTCCCTGCTGCATCGCCATAAGCGACAAATTTTATTTTTTTAAACCACCTAAAGAGATTGGAGTTTAAAAAAGACAGTAAGTACTTGTTGTCTGAAATTATCATGTAACAAGAATTATTAATATACCTTCCTTCTTGGTCAAAATAAAATTGATGATTTTTGGCGGTATGCATATAAATTATTTTGGGTTTTTCAAATTCTAGATAGTATTTACATGCCCTTAAGTTCCACCAATACTTGCCTTTATCTAGTCTATCTCTTAGCTGGGTCTCAAACTGAGACAGGTAATCAAATGCAGCTGGATAATCATCTTTAATATTGACATCGTATCCTGTTGCTAAAATGAATCGATTTTTATTGAATAAGTTCCATCTTTCTATGTCTGTTGAATTGGCATATTTTTTTACAATATCCTTACTTTCTGTATTTAAAAGATTCTGAGCAGCTTGTGTTGTTAATACAAAAGCTTTGTTAAAAGCGGTTTTAACACCACTGAAAATTTTATCATTAGTAAAACTTTTAAGACTAATTGAGTCTTTATATATTTTTGATAATATTCCTATTTGTGTCTGATCAATAAATTTCCACTCAGCTAAATCCTTTATCACTTTTAAATGTGGTGTTGATTTCAAGTTAGACAAATTTAAACTGTCAATTGTTTTTATTGGATAATATTTTGTTTCAATATCGCTGTCCTCATTCAAAATAACAGTAATTGCAGTATCTGTTGATGCTTCAAATACGGGAAGTTCAAAAAAATCAATTATTGTAATAATACTATATTTTTCAGAAATTAAATTCCTTAAACCAATTCCATATTTAGTTTTTAAATATTTGTTCAGTGAAATAAATATCAAAACAGATTTATTCTTGATGAGTTTTAGACCCAAACCGAAGAAATAAACATAGATATCCGCAGTACCATTTGCAATAATTGGATATTCTTTTTTAAGCAATTCTTTATAAATAACCCCAAGTTTTTCTTGTCGTATATATGGTGGGTTTGCAATTACAATATCAAAACCTTCTTTTATTCCAAACATCCATTCAGGGTCAAACCAATCGGTTTGTTTGTGTGTAAATGGTTCCCAATCAGTTAACTTTTGCATCAAATCATTTTTTGTAGCACCAGCATGTTTATAATTCTGGAACAGTTGTTTCGTTAATAACTTTTGTTGATCAGCAAAATCAGCTTTTAGTTGGACTCTTTCAACTCCAAAAGAGGTAAAATAATCATCTCTAATTTTTTTTAGTTCGTCGATATCTTCTTTGTTGTCAGGCAACAGAGATTGTTGTTGTACTTCGCTACTCTCAATTTTTGGTAGACCAATCAAACTGTTTGCTGTCACAAACTTAAAATCAAGATTTGGAAGTGGTTTTATGCCTCTATTTTCTTCGTCATCATCGATATGTTCGTCAACTATCAAAGTAAGAAAGCATCTAAGTCTTGATATTTCAGTCGCTATTGGTTGTATGTCCACTCCATAGATACATTCTCGAATTACTCCAAGTTTTCTTAAAAAGTCAAACTCTTTGTTTGAAAACTTTTTTTCAATATCTTTTCTAAATTCAGGAGATGCTTTGGCAAGTTGTTTTTTAAACCAAAGACTTCCGTCTTGGTCAACCTGTTGTAATATAAATACTATCTTTTGTAATGCCCCAATTGGAAATGCACCAGATCCACAAGCAGGATCTAAAATCTTAACTTTTTCTAGGGCATTAACAATTTTCTCTCTTTCCTCTAAGGTTAACTGGTTGTCAATATCGTCAGATAGTTCATAGCTAATAACTGCTTTTAATTTTTCTTCTTTGATCCCAGTTTGTTGTTTTAGATATAACAACAAACTCTCGTCAACCATATAATCAACAATTATTCTTGGGGTGTAATAACTTCCAGTACTTTTTCTCGCAGACTCACCTGTTTCTGGATTAATTTCAGCAAGCAAATTTTCAAAAATTCGACCTAACATTTCAGGATCAATTGAAAGCTCTTCATCGTAACTTGTATTTTCATCAATTGTGAAATTATATGTTTCTAAAATTGCAAAAAATCCTTTAAGCCATTCATCAGGTATAACTAAGTTATTGTAAAAATCACTTTGATAAATACCTCTTTTATAGAAATCATCTTTTTCAGGTGAGAACAAACCTCCATTTAAATATGGAATTGTTGAATACGGTTCTGAAGTAAACTTCTCAATTCTTTCTTTTATGGGTTTGTTAAGTATTTCAAAGAATATTGGTTCCAAAACATTGTGGTAATAGTCTTCGTTTTTAGATATCGCATTAAGAGATAACAACTCTTGTGGAACTAAGGCTACGTCGTCTTTATTTTTCTTCTCCTTCAAAAACCAACAGAATATTATTCTACCAATTAACCTGACAGCAAATTCTAAATTTGTTTGGCTCTTGTCGGTAGAATCAGGAAGTTTAAGCATTCCACTAACAAGTTTTGTAAAAGCATAAGAAATTTCTTTATAAAACTCTTTATTTACAACCTCAATTGAAAATCTACTTTTAAGATCCTCAAAGTCAAGAACTTTTCCTTTACTAATTAAAAACTTTGTTGGAGTATTAACTTTTGCATTTGGACCTAGAAAAAATGACAGTCTTTTCGGATTTGAATATGAAACAGCAACCTTTCCTTTTTCTGTTGCTTCTGGAGTTGCAGTTAATAATGAAAATCTCCAATCGTCGCTGTCGGTTGATTTAAAAATTGCTAAAGCTCTAAATATCGCACTTGATCTCATCACTGAAAAAGCATCTTTTGTTAATGCGACTCTTTTATTTGAAGAGCCATCATAAAAAAATTCAAAGACCTGCAAATCTAAATTTTTACTTTCTCCTAAATAATTTGCTTTCTGTATTGAAGTTAAACCTGAAGTGTTTACTTGCCTTACATCACTATTAAAATCACTTAAAAATTCATCATTAATAAATTTTAATAATTCCTCTCTTAGATATTTTCCCTTAAGTTCTATCATGCTAATTGTTCTGCAAATAATAGTAACTCTTTTGCATCCTCAGTGTTCTTAGCTTTTTCTAGGCTGTTGCGAACTGAAGCCTCTGGCTCTATTAATAGTAATTTTTTATAAGCTTCTTCAATATTATTTACCTTCAATTGTGATATATCTTTTAATGCACCGTCTGGTAGATCATCTAATGTTTTTATTATTAATATAATATCTTCACAATAATCTTTGGCATTTGGAAGTTTTTCAGAAATTGTTTTCAACACATTGATCGCACTTGATCTTCTACCTTTTATTTGTGGTAATTCATGCTTTGCAAACAATTTATCTTTGGCTAGATTAAAAACATTTGTGAAATCATCATCGACTGATACGCCCTCTTCGTTTATTTTTGCCTCAAATATTGGTAGGGCGTCTTCTGCAGAGGTAACTTTAATATCATCTGGAGTAAGGCCGTATGTAAAGATAGTATTTTGCCCCTTTTTGCCAAATACTATCGTACCGAGCTTTTTACTATTATTTCTTTTAACACGACTTCTTCGAGGTAACTCTAACACTTTTTTAATTAATTCATCATCTTTTAATGCAATATCAAAATTTTCTCTGTGCTTAGTATCCCATGATAATCTTTCATCTTCTTTTTTTGCTTTATCAAATTCATCTTTAAAATAACTGACTAATTCTTCGTCTTGAGTTAAAGTTTTAGTATCGCTTCCAACAACTGCATTAATAAGCTTCATCTTTAAGGTTGAGATGCTTTTTACTTTTGTTTCTTCTTCTCCAATTGCAGTTGGAAAACAGTTATAAATATTTAAGAAGTCAAATACTTTTTTATTAATACGATTAATACGGCCTACTCTCTGTATAACTCTTGTAGGATTGTATGGAATATCATAGTTGATTACAATTCCAGCTTGATGAAGGTTGAAACCTTCGCTTAAAGCATCTGTGGCAATTAATACATCAAAATCATTTGTTTGTTGTCCCTCAGGAATAGAAGCGTCAAATTCTTGACGTATTATCTTTTTATACGCATCAGTTCCCTCTGAGGCAGTATACTTTGTAACTCGATCAAAACCGCATTTAATCATCATATCGTACAAGTAATCTACAGTATCTTTATAACTTGAAAAAATAACTATTTTTCTATCTTTGTTTTCATTAAGTAATTTTTTGATTTCTTTAATGACATTATCAAGCTTCGGATCTAAATCAGCATATTTAGGATCAGAATACCATTCAGCGTGAATTGATTGTAAAAGAACTGTGTCGTGCTTTACATCTTCAATAAATTGAGGATTTAGCATGTCTTTACTTATTTCTAAAAATCCTTCCTTACTTCTTAATAGCTTTAACTCCTCATCAAAAGAATCAAATTGACCATCTTCCGCTTCATATTCCTGTGGATCTGGTAAATGGCCCTTCTTCATAATTGGAACTATGCCCAATTGATTCCACCATCTTTCAATTAACTTGTTTGATTCAATCATTTTTTCAAGCGTCAACTTAAAAGCGTTCTTTGAACTTTCAAAACGCATAACTAGAAGCCTTCTCATAAACTTTGCCAAGTTAGTTTGAGCGATCCTAACATCTTCAATGTCATCAAATTCATTTTTATATTTATCAATAAATTTCCTACGATTTTCATCGTTCATATAGTTTTCAGAAGTTGGTTTATATCTTGCACCTATAAAACCAGCATTATCAGGCTTGATAATCAAGTCTAATGTTTTTATGTATGGTCCATATAGTTCGCCTAATTCATATTCAAGCGGATCAGGTCCTTTAACTTCTGCGAATGCAATATTTTGTCTAACCAAATCTTCTCTATAACGGGTTATATAATTAAGGTCAAGACGTGATCTACGAATTATAATAGGCTCGATTAATCTTCGTTGTTCTGTGGCGATTTCTAAAGCCTCTCTATTTATTGATTCTTGATCTTTTCCCTTTGTCATTTCTCTTCGTAAATTTTTATATCTTTGAATGAGATCTCTATACCTCAAACTTAAATTATCAACAGATCTAATAGTTGATTGTCCTGGAGTTTGAAACAACTTAATTAATGCAAAAACATCTTTTGGATCATTGTTAAATGGAGTAGCTGTTAACAACAATACTTTGTTCTCTGGATGACTTCGGCAGGCTTGATGTAACAACTTGTAGTCATTTGTATCCTCATTTCTGTATCTGTGAGCTTCATCAAGTATAAATAGAATCGGTTCTTTGGATTCACGATATCTTTCATAAACTTCCTGTATTTTTCCTGAGCTAAATATTTTTGATCCTCTAATTCCAAACTGTTCTTTATACTCTTCCCATTGTGGAATAAGATGAGGTGGAGAAATTATAACTGTCTTCATATCCATATTTCTAGCAACTGCGGACGATATAATGCTTTTCCCAAGACCAACAACATCAGCTAGAATCGCTCCATCATAACTATTAAGTTTATCTATAACTATTTTAATAGCATCAATCTGATATTCTAGGTCAATAAATTGCCCGTTCGTGATTATTTTTGGAGTCTTTAGAGAATTAAATTCTTCCTGATGAAATAACTCGTACAAAACTCGAATATAAACATTATAAGGTAGTGGCGAAATATATTTCCAAACACGAGGTGTAATAGCTTTAATAAAATCATCTTTTGTATTTATATCTGCAATTGAGATTGACTTCGAATCATTCCACATTTCAGAAAATTGGCCTACGAATTCGCCAAATTCGTTCTTTTCCCTACTAGAACGATTTAATTCACCTTGCCCACTCAAACCTCTATAAGATAAATTGCTTGATCCAAAAAATACTGTTCCCGGAAAATCGCCACCCTGAGAAGATTCTTTCTTGTTATGTACTAAATAAAACTTGCCATGATAGTCCTCAACTGTTTTTCTAATTTCCAGTGATCCATCTTTAACTTTATTTATATATAACTCATATAATTCATTTGCCTTATCTGAATCAAAGACATCACTGTCGTTCATAAACCCAACAAAAGTGTCAATGTAATTTAGCTTTTTAACTGTTCTAGAATTTACTGAATCTCTACTTTGGTATTTTGATAAATCAACATCTCCATCTTTAGCTTTCTGAGAAATTTCTGAAATAAGTTTTGGATCAACCTCAAGTCCTACTAAAATTCTTATTTTTTTATCTTTAAATTCTTTTGCCAAGGCTTCAAAACCCGAAAAATAAAAGAAGCCTACAGCGATATCAACACTATCCGCAGTTACCAAAGCATTTTTCAAGGCATCTTGTAATGTTTGGTTTTTGTTATCAATTAATGACATTCATTGTTATTTTACTACTTTTTCACAGGTTCTAGTATCATCTGAGTTAAAACTTTTCTATCCCACAACTCAATATTGTTAATTTTGGCTAGTATCTTTGACTGACTGGTGAAGTAGTTGTTTGTTACAACAATTCCAGTACTGCAGTTATACATTTTGATAGATCCTAATACTTCTCTAACTGCATCAACTCCAATTACTGAATTATGCCTTTTTGCTTGAACAGCTACTGATATACCATCTTTAGTTATTATCAAATCAGCTCCATAATCACCTGATGGAGATCCCGTTTGTTTTACTTGATATCCATTTCTTTTAAATATTAATCCCAAAAAACTTTCAAACTCATTACCATTCATTTTGTCAATATCACCCATCCCTGCCTTGTTGAATCTATAAAATTGATAAAGTTTAAAAACTAACAGAAACAGACAAACTGTCCAAATAGGCCACAGGGCAAGAATTAACTTGGGAAGTAAGACTAGAAATGAATTTACCATTTATATTTCTTTTTCGTAAATAATAAAATCTTTTTTAAAATTATGGTTAGGTATAGCAACAAGTTGTTTGTAGCCTAGTTTTTGATAAAATTTTTCTGCTCCCCAGCCCTTTCCTGTGTATAGATGAACTTTGTGTGCCCCCTCTTTTTTACCAAAGTTTTCTGCTTTTAACGTCAATTCTTTTCCTATTCCTAATCCCTTTTTGTCATGGGCAATAATTAAATAATCAATGTTTAAAACTTCTGATTCTAGCTTACCTTTAATACAACCGACTATTTTGTTATTAACTACGGCTTTAAATATAAATTTTTTATTGTTGTAGCTAACTTTTTTACCGTAATGTTCCATGTCAGCATATGGCCACTCTGTTAACTCAAATTGATTTAATTCTTTATTAGTTGATTTTGATATTTTTAAATTCATATTTAAATTTCCTTATACATCAAAATATCATCTACAAATTTACCTTTGTATTTATTACCATCTGGAAGTTTTCCATATTCTTCAAAACCAAAAATTCTATACATTGATATTGCCTTTTTGTTTTCTGCAAAAACTTCGAGTGTAATTATTTTTAGTCTTGGCAAGTTTTTAATAGCTTCTTCCAACATGTTTTTCATTAAAAGCTTACCCAATCCCATTCCTCTAAATTCTTTTAGAATTGATATGCCAAATGAACCAATATGATCTTGAACTCTCTCGCCTAGATCTATAGAACTTATGCCAGAAAGATTGTTGTTTACAAATAAAAGCAACTGAACAGATTCTTTAGATTTGAATCTTTTAATTTGTTTATCCAAATACTTTTGTTCATCTGTAAATTTTATTTCTTCTCCCTGCCATGTTATATAAGTTTTTTCTTTTGATAGTATATTAATGTAGTCACACATTAGCTTTGCGTCTCCTTGTTTAGGGTAACGCAATAAAACATTAAGTCCGTTTAAATTAGTTTTTAAAATTATATCTTTCATAGCCTTGATCAATTTTACTACTAAAACTGATATAATTCATGCTAGGTTATGAACGATTACGTTAATAAACTTCAAATCAGATTAAGATTGATAATAATCATGGATGGGAAACTTTTGACTTCATATACCAAAAAACATGATTTTTATTTTTACATTGGTGGACATATGGAATATGGAGAAACAGTACTTGATGGATGTAAAAGAGAAATAATTGAAGAATGTGGAACAGGTACAGAATTTGAGCTTAAGAAAGTACTATATATTAGAGACTTTTTTGATACTGATCACGGTGAACAAAACCTAGAATTATTTATTCTTGGGGATATAAATAAATTTAAGGAACTGGAACATAGACTAGATCCACAGCACACAGACGGCTCTATGTGGCTTACATGGCTTGATATTAATAATTTGCCTGACAATCTATTCCCCAAATCACTAAGCAATAAATTGCTTGAAGATTATAAAAACAATTTTCCCAATGCTGGTGAATATGTGGGGAAAATGGAAAGCTAATTTAATTTCTTACTAATTGTAAATATTTAAAAATACAAACAATTGACCCAGAATGAGTTATTGTGTTTTTTGAAATCATTTTTAACACTTTTAGTAACGGAAACTTATATAAGTTAACACCCTCTTCCTGTTTTTTGATTTGTTTTAAATTTGTAGCCAAATAAAGATATACTGTAGTTGTTACTGTGGTAGGAAACGGATTGGTTATACCCAAAAGTTTCCAATTCTTTGCCTTTAGACCTGTTTCCTCCAAAAGCTCTCTTTTGGCGGCCAGTAATGGTTTCTCATTTTTTCCTATACCTCCGCTTGGGAGTTGATACATAAATTTTTTAACTGCATATTTATATTCATTTATGAGATAAACATTATTCTTTTCATCAATTGCCAAAACTGATACACCATCTCCATAATTTAAAACTCCGTAAATTCCCTCACTATTGTCTAGATTAATAACCTTGTGTTCCTCTACCAACAGCCAATGATTTTGATATATTGTTTTAATCGACCTTGTTTTTATTGGAATTCTTTTTAAATTGTTCATGTTTTAATTTGGTAATTTACTAAGATCAGACTTCTTAATTTGAACAAACAAAACAACAATAGTTAAAATTACGATAGGAATCAGTAAGGTATTTTTAATGTTTCCCGAAGCAAGTAATCCAGATATTAACAGTAGTGGTATGTCAAGTATGCTTTTGAAAAAATTTAAAAGTGATGTTGAAGTTGCACGATTATATGATTTTAACTTTTGTTGTAATAGTTCAGTAAAGTAAGGATCTCTTGCAGTCGCTATTGCAAAAAAGATTGTTACAGCAATATAAACTAAGTATTTTTGATTTCCCAAAAAGATATAAATAGCCAATAAAAGCATAAAAATTGGAACATATTTGAAAATATTGTAATGCCCTAGTTTATTTTTGAAATATTCAGGATACCAGTATATTAAGGTCAAGAATGATTGAAAAAATAGGTAAAGTACTCCTAGCATAAAAACACTTATACCCATTCCTGTAAGGATTGGCTGATAAACTTTCCATAGTATAAGGTCTACTATAAAAACCAAAGTTTTATTAAAAATAATTCTAGTAAGATCTGGATTTTTGCTAAGTAGAACTACACTATCTTTAAAAACACCAATTTCTTTTTCGGAAACATCTACATACCTATTTGGCTCGACTAATTTAGCAGAGAAAATTAATGCAACAAAAGAAGATAATGCATTTATGCCTATTAGGATATTAAATTGCCAATTCACAAGACTACCTGCAATCAAAGCTCCGATAAAAGGCGTAATTATCTTTGAAGATCTTGCTGCCGATAAATACTTTCCCGAAATTCTAAGTAAGCTTTTTGTATCGCCTGTTTGACGTAATGAATCGTAAATTAAAGCATCATCCGTGCCCGAAAAACAAGAGTAAGACAAAGAATATAAAGCTGTAATTAATGCAAACTGCCAAAAACCAGAGGCTTGGAACATTAGAAGATTAACAATTATACTAAGTATTACTCCTAGGATAATTACTTTTTTTCTGCCAAACATATCTGCAAGATATCCCGTAGGAATTTCAAAAAGAAGAGCGGTAATTGAATAAACAATTCCCAAATATAAAATATCGGAATTTGTTAACCCTCTCCTAAGGTAAAAAAGTTGGACTACTGCATTTAAAGCATTCAATTCAACAAAAAAACGGGTCCAGAAAAGAAAGTATTTATTTTTAATTACACCTTTGTTTTTGTTTATAACTTTTTCCATCTTTTGATTTAAGTATATAATACGCTCAAATTATAAAAAGTACAAAAACAAAATTATAGACAATAATACCCTATATTTTGACAAACGGTGTATAATTCACGAGAATGATAGAGCATATAGTAAATATTCCACCAGCAATTTTGTTACTAGCAGGTAATGGAACTCGACTTGCCCCTTTAACGAATGCTACAAATAAAAATTTATTACCTATATACGATAAGCCTCTCGTTTTACAATCTTTAGACTTTTTAGAAAAATCAGGAATTAAGAAAATAATAGCCGTTGTTAAACCTTCTGAGGCCGATAAATTTGTTGAAGTTATTGATACTCATAAAAAAGCCAACACTGAGGTTTATTATGCTGTGCAGGAAAAACCATTGGGTACTGCAAATGGCCTACTGTCTGCCGAGAAGTATTTAACCGAAAATAGTTTTTTTAGCTTGTGGGGAGATAATGTTTTCGAATTTAATTTAAGTACGTCGGTTTCCAATCCCTTAAACGGACTTTGTAGGATTCATTTAACTAGAGTGAAAAATCCTCAGGATTTTGGTGTAGTGGAAATTAATAGAAAAGGAAAAATAACTAAGATATTGGATAAACCTAAAAATCCAAAATCAAACTTAATATGTACAGGATTTATGGGGTTTAAATCAGAAGCAATCGATACAATGAAATCTATAACACCAAACAACAAAGGGGAATATGACGTGATGGATACCATAAGATTTGCTCAGGGGAGAAATATGTTAGAATACGCACTAATTAGAGGAAGGTGGCTTGATGCGGGAGTTTCTTTTGATACTTTACTTAAAGCTGCAATTTTAGCCAGAGAGAAAGGTTTAAATAAATGTTAGAACGTGTTACAGAACCGGTCAGAATGACAGTAGATACCACAAGAAAATGCAATTTAAAATGTGGATACTGTCATTCTTCCTCAGGAGCCTCTTATGATGGACCAGAGCTTGCAGGAAGCGATCTTAGAAACATATTTGAGGGAGCAGAAAAATCGAAAACTTTTGATATAACATTGACAGGTGGTGAACCCATGCTTTGGAATGGTCTTGAGGAAACTATGTCGGCATCAAAAGATCTAGACTTTCCTTCTGTACAACTTATTACTAATGCAACATTGATAAATGAAAAAAGAGTAAAGGTCTTAAAAACTGGAAATCTAAAAAGAATTCTTGTTAGTTTGGACGGTTTACCGGATATTCATGACGTGAATCGTGGAAAAGGTTCATTTGATAAAACAATCGATGGAATACAAGCACTTCGTGAAGTTGTGGATAATGTAACAGTTATTTCAGTAGTGGACAAAACCAATTTTGATAAATGGCAAGAGTTAACATCTCGTTTAATAAAAATGGGTGTTAAGCAACATCATCTCTGCCCTGTTTGTTTCGCAGGCAGAGCCATGGGTCAATATAACGGTTTGTCAGAAGATCAATTTAAAGATGTCAGATCAAAAGTAGACAGTATTTCAGGCACACTTCCAAGCGATTTTAAATTGGTATTTAATGACATTTTGATAAATCTTCCACCTGTTCGTTCGCTTTCAATAACTGCATTTGTTGAAAGATATAAAGGATGGCATTTTTCTATTCGGCCTAATGGAAAAGTTGATGTTTTAGTTAAAGCATGGGGAAGAAGCTGGAGAGAAAACGAAACATTAGGAAATATAAAAGAAGAAAAAATGATTGATTTAGTTGAACGTACAAAGATTCAAAGGGAAGATGTTGTTAAATCTCAATTTGATCACAATGAAGAACTTAGAAGGAAATACCATTTTGATAATCCTGACAGTCTTGCAATAGAAAGTGATAGATCCGATGTACAGGCGGTTGAAAATGGTTTGACTGAGCCAATTTATGCAGAATTAGCCGATAAAGAAATTCAAATTGAAGAAGATAAATACGATGATATTTTTTTACTACCGCTTCCCGATACATTTAAGTCAATTAGAAAATCAATTGAAACAAACCCAGACAGGTTTAGATTAAGAAAAGAGAAGGATTTTGGTTTCCTATTCGACCGAGAAACATTTAATGTCACATTACTAACGAAACAGGAGGTTGATAGGTTATGAGAATACTTTTGACAGGTGGGGTTGGTTTTATAGGAACAAGTTTGCTTCCTCATCTATTACAAGATTCAGATTGTTCGAAAATTACTGTCTTAGATAATTTAAGACATACAGCTAATCCAGAAAATATTCCTAACTTTGAAAAAAGTGCAAAATTTAAGTTTATTGAGGGTGATATCAGAGATGCTGGTTTAACAAGACAATTAGTTTTAGGCCATGATCTTATCATAAATTTAGCAGCTGAAACTTTTGTAGATAATTCAATAGCAAACAGTCGAATATTTTTTGAAACTAACGTTTTAGGTACACATAATTTACTTGAAGGTATGAGGGTAAACGGCAGACAAAGACTGATTCAAACCTCAACCGATGAAGTTTGGGGCCAAGCGAAAACGGGTGAATTTTTTAATGAAAACACCCCCTATTCACCCAGAAATCCATACTCTGCGAGCAAAGCATCCGCAGATCATATGGTTAAAGCCTTTGGTGAAACATATGGAATTCGGTTTAATATTGTTCATTTTACTAATTTGTATGGACCTTGGCAGTATCCGGAAAAATTAATCCCAATATCAATAGTTAAACTTTTAGAGAACAAGAAAATATTGATTCATGGAGAAGGAAATAATATTAGAACTTACTTACATGTTGAAGATAGTATAAATGGACTTATACGTGTTATAAAAAATGGGAGAGATAGTGAAACTTATGCTCTAGGATCACAAAACGAAAGAACAAACATGGAGGTAGCAAGGCTTTTACTTTCGATCTTTGGCAAACCAGAAACCGAAATCGAACATGTTAAGGATCGTCCCGGAAATGATCTAAGGTATGCAGTAGACTTTTCAAAAATTAAACATGAATTAGGTTGGAATCCTCAAATAAATTTTGAGGAGGGAGTGAAGGACAAAGTTGATTGGTTTAAAAATCATCAAGATTGGTGGGGAAGAAGAAAATAATTTAAGGAAGAGATTCTCCAGTTGGAATGGTAGATGGTTCTATTGTTGGTTCTACTGTTGGCTGAACAGTTGGTATAGGAGTTTCTGTTGGTTTTGGACTAGGAGTACTTGTTGGTATTGGAATTGGAGTGGTGGATAACACCTCTAGGTCTTGTACATCTTGGATAATTAAAATTTTTTGTTTTTGGCTGTAATTTCCTGTTGCTAATATTCTTTTACCAATTAATTTGTCCAGAGTAATATAATCAGGAGCTTGGAGAGTTACTGCTTCATCTGAAGAGGCTAATAAAAAGAATTTAATTGGTACAGATGTTGTTTTCTTCAAAGTTCCCTTTAATGCAGTTTCTCTCCAGTCTGAAGTTGGTGTTGGAGATGTTGTAGTTGTTGTGTCTGACTTAATGTTTAAAAATGGAAAAACTACAGGAAAAACAAAACCTCCTAGACCAAAAACTAAAGAAAATATTGCAATAGATATTGCAATTGCAGTAATTGGTTTGGCTTTAAATTTAAATTCCAGTCCTTCGTTTGCCATTATTCTTTTCCACCATGCTTTGATATAAACAAGAGGATTTGTAACTTTGAAGTTAACTAAATCTGGAACATCTCCTGTTTTTACATTTTGATTTTGTGAAGTAGTTATTGATATTGCAGGAATTTTAACTTCTCCTTCTTTGATAAATCTTCCCTCTGAATCCCTCGTTTGTTTTTTGGCAGTTACACTTCTAACTGAAACTGTTGCTTCTGAGGTGCCAATGTTAATTACAGGGTTTGTTGGAGTACTTAACGCAACACTACTCCCTGAAGTTTGACTGTTTTCATCATTACTCATGACAGTAATTTAATATTAAACCCATGGATTAGTAACTGCAATAGTTCATGTGTTTTGTTGTTTTCCTTTCGCCGTTTCGGCGAAAGGATTCCTCCTGCTCCCAACCCCTCAGGAGTACCAGCCAAAAAGGAGTGAAAAAGCGAAGCAAGAAAAACTAACGCTTTACCACATACTTTTGTCTAGCTTTTTCCGACCCACATAGCGACGGCTTAAGTTTCCTTTAATTATTAGTGTTTTAGCCGTCGCGCCAACCGAATTAGTACTGAGCAACTAGTACAGATATAAGGGTATAAATTAAGGACGGGGGCAGGATAAAAGGAATACCCCAAGTAGTGAGCCATAGTTTCTAAATTAGTAGTGAGATAAGCCGAGCACTGTGCGTTAGCACTACACTTTTCTTTCTTTTAAGTGCTTCAAAGTGCGAGGCGAGGAAAAGACTGTACTGAGTTTTTAAACAAAACAAACCCCACGGCAAGGCCCGCCCAAGCGGGCCCAGGCGAACGAAGTGGGGTCGCCTTCTCCTTGTGATTGGGTGGGTGGGAAAGACACTAAACATATAAATTGTTCAATTCTGTCCCTACGGCTAGCCGTTAACCGTCCAGCGGACGGTAATACGGACAAAAGGCCGTAAATACGGCCAGTTAACGGTATCCACCGACCTTCTTACTGTATACCGTTAAGTACCGTCCCGATGTATATCGGGACTATAAATAATCCCCTTTTCCTTTGGTAATTGGGTTAGCGAACCCCGCGGAGCGGGGTGAGCGGAAGGTCCGAGGTGTTTGTGTTTGCGAAGCTCCGCGAAGCGGAGCTGAGCAGAGAACCCGAGCCTTCTCCAATTCATTTCCCCTTTAACCCCTTTTCTTGGAGAATGCTTTAAGAATCTGGTAAACTAAGTTTTGAAATTAGAAGTTTTGGATAAAGTAGGTCCGAACCTTTTTGAACAAAGGCACTCACTGACGTTCGTGCACACGTCCATGATTCGATAGCGCTCGGGAATTTTATACTGTGCACCGCGAATCCTAGACTTGGCACAATATATTTTATGAAAAATATTCTTAAACGTAACATTCTTGCCTGTTACATAAGCGATATTGTTTTGGGTACATATTTTCAGCTTCCAATCTGGATTGTTTATCAATCTAAATTTTTAAGTTTTAAAGAAATTGCTTTTTTTGCAGGTCTTGCATTAATTGTTGAAGTAATAATGCAACTTCCAACTGGAGCATTTGCAGATTTATACGGCAGACGTCTATCTCTGGCCTTAGGTAATTTATTTATGGCGTTGCCTATGTTTTTAATTGCTATCTACCCTATTCCTGAAATTATGTGGGCATATTCAATAATGTGGGGATTAGGAACTGCTCTTTGTATGGGAACTAGTAAACCAATTCTTTACGATACTTTAAAAAGTGAGGGACAAGTAAATTTATATCCTAAAATATTAAGCAGGTCTACTATAGCATTCCAAATAAGTGCTGCTGTATCTATTGCATCTGGTGGTTATCTGTATCAAATCTCTCCAAGTCTTCCCTATTTTATTTCGGGCTTTGCGTCCCTTATAGGCCTTGCAACATCATTTCTTTTTATAGAACCTAAACTGGAGAAAATAAAATTCAAAGTTAAAGATTTCTTAATTACAAACCGAGATGGTTTTGTCGAAATTTTTAAAAACAGTTACATGGTTAAACTTACTATTTTATTTACTTTGATGGTAAGTATTGGTCAAGCAAGCCAACAATTCTTTGCCCAACCTTACATGTTAGAACTTGGAATGAATGATATTGAAAGAAGCTGGGTCGCAATGATAATTAAAATTTCGATAGCAATTATTGGAGCTAAAATCATTCATATTAAGAAAATTTATGAAAATAAATACTTTTTACTCATTATTCCAATACTGATGATTGCATCACTTATCCCAGCTGGTTTTGTATATTTACCTATCGCTTATTTATCAGTTGTTGGTATAGCCTTTGTATCAGGAAATATTAATTTATATATTACACCAGAGATAAACGAAAATATAAAATCATCAACTAGAAGTACTGCTTTGTCTGCTCAAAAAATGATCGCGTCATTTGCGAGAGCTGTTGTCCAGTGGATTGGCGCTTATGTAATCATAAATGCAAGTATTGGTATTTTTTACACGTATTTAGGAATATTTTCATTGATCTTTATACTTCCTTTAGCAGTTAATATTAGTAATCACAAACATAAAAATATCAAAAATGAAAACTTCACTATTTGATTATTATTTGCCACCTGAATTAATCGCAAACTCCCCTGCTTTTCCTCGGGATCACTCTAGACTGATGGTTATTAATAAAAATACTGGAGAAATAACTCACAAGCTTTTTTTTAACTTGATTGATTACTTGGATAGTAATGATGTTTTGGTTTTAAACAATACAAAAGTTTTCCCTGCGCGTATTTATGGCAAAAAGGAAACAGGTGGAAAAATTGAAGTGCTTCTGCACAAAAATATAACTGAGTTTGAGTGGGAAGCTCTTTGTAAGCCTGGTATTAAAATCGGCACTAAAATTATTTTTGATGGCTTCAATGGCGAAGTTATTAATAGAGACAAGGAACTTCATATTATTAAATTTAATTTAGAAAAAGTTGAATTAATCAACTTGCTTCAAAAAGTCGGAGTAACTCCCCTGCCTCCTTATATTCATTCAACAGAGAAAGAAGAAAATATCAGAAAAGAATATCAAACTATATATGCTAAGGATTTAGGATCAGTAGCTGCTCCAACTGCTGGATTTCATTTTACGGAAGAATTATTAGAAAAAATAAAAAATAAAGGTGTGCAGATTGAATATATTACATTGCATGTTGGTATGGGGACTTTTGCACCTGTTAAGACAGACACCTTGGAGGAGCATGTGATGCATTCTGAGGAGTTTTTTGTTGATCAGGCGACACTTACTAGTTTGAATGACGCAAAGCGTGCAGGTAAACGAATTATTGCTGTGGGATCAACGAGCACAAGAGTGTTGGAATCTATTGCAAATGGAAACAAAACAAATTCCACTGATATTTTTATCTATCCACCTTATAAATTCAAATTTGTGGACGTCATGATTACTAATTTTCATCTTCCTAAATCCACACTTATGGCTTTAGTTTATGCTTTTGGTGGCACAGACCTTATAAAAAAAGCGTATGAAATTGCAATAAAGGAAAAATATAGATTTTATTCTTTTGGCGATTCGTCAATGATTATTGGTTGACCAATTTTTGGAGTATAAGTTTTAAATTCTTCAGTTTTAACTAACTTTGCACCTGTCTCGCCATAAGGCGGATCAAATGTCATTTTAACTAACAATCCTTTTTTTGTTTCTTCGCTCCAAGTTTGATCAAAAACAAAATTGCCCAAAGAATAGTAAACAGGGACTGATCCAATCATTTCATTATTTTGTACCCAGTGCGGATGATGTCCAATTATTACATCAGCTCCATTTTCAACCATTTGTTTTGCTGCTGATGTTTGAAAACTATTTGCTATATCTTTGTATTCCTCTCCCCAATGATTTCCAACTATTAAAACATCTACTTTTGAATTTGATTCTTCTATTAATTTCAAATCGGAAGCTAAATTTTCTTTTGTAAAAGTATAGTTAAATCCTAAAAAACCAAATTTAATTCCATTTTTTTCTATAATTTCAAGATTTTCCAAACCCACGTATTTAACACCTAATCCTTCTAACGTTTTTTTAGTTTCTATAATTCCCTGATTTCCATAGTTACTTGTGTGGTTATTAGCAAGTGTTACAACATCAATTCCTGCAACGACTAATCCTTTTGCAATTTCTGTAGTTGTACAGAACTTAAACCCACCAGCATGCCTTTGGCAATTATCAACAATTGGATTTTCTAAATTTACAAATGTAATATCTGAATTTTTTAAAAACTCTGTAGTATTCTTGAAGGCATAAAGAGGGTCGTTAGCATCTAAACTTGCTCCCATAACAGAGCGGCCTAACATAATGTCACCTGAAAACAATATAGTGGTTTGGTTTGTTGGAAGATTAGTTACTTGGGACGGAAAGGAAGGAACAAGAGCTATCAAAAATGCAATTGCTGAAGAAATTAGCTTATCCATAATGTATGAGATTCAACATCAAAGATGTTATGATATGCAACATCTTAGATGTTATAATCATAGTATAGCACGCCTGAATAGCTTAGTGGCAAAGCACGTCATTGGTAATGACGCGACGAAAGTTCGATTCTCTCTTCAGGCTCCGATGACCGACCTGTCGGGGT
>CAYSAY010000011.1:0-22470 GCA_964429215.1 uncultured Gammaproteobacteria bacterium
TCTTGGAACTATTATTTTTAACACTAAAAAGTTTGATATTTTTAATAATTTTGTATTCCCTCTTTCGCTTTCGATGATATTTGTAAATATTTTAGGAGTTTTACAGTTTTTTAACAAAGGATCAATAAATGGCATTTTTTATTGGATTGGAGAAAGAGCTTATAGATTTAGTGATCCTAATGTCTCTCCATTTCCCTATTCAACTTTTTCACACTCAAATTCATATGCAGGATTTTTATTAGTTTTTGTTATATTTTTAATTCAATATCGGAATAAATTTAATATTAAATATTTCTTGTTGTCGTTTTGTCTCAGTATAATTAATTTAATTTTAACTAATTCTCAAAATGTATATTTAACAATAGTATTACTAATATTTATTCGATATGGTAAGACTGCTGCTTTCTCATTATTTGCTTTAGATATGGGCGCAAGATTTATCACTCATAGAATTGAATTAATTAAGGCTTCCTTTCTAATGATTAAACAAAATTTTTGGTCTGGAGTAGGACTTAATAATTTTATAATTAATTTACCAACAGTTACTAATAAATTTTTGAATGTCTGGGAGTTACAGCCAGTTCATAATATTTATTTATTAGTTTTTTCTGAGACAGGAATAATAGGATTATTGGCTTTTGGCTATTTGCTGTTATCAGTACTAAGTATTTATAGCTTTCCTCTAATAGCTGTTTTGATTTCTGGTTTAAGCGACCATTATTGGTTAACTCTACAGCAAAATATATTGTTATTAGTTTTTGTTGTGGTTACTTCTAAGTTAAATAAATCTAAACATACTGTATAATGACAATATGGTTATATATTGTGATGGTGGATCAAGGGGTAATCCAGGACATGCTGCAAGTGGCTTTGTTGCCACTATTGATGATGAAGTAGTTTATAGAGAAGGAAAATATTTAGGAATAGAGACAAATAATGTGGCTGAATATAACGCAGTATTAATGGCTTTAAATTGGATAAAGGACTCAAGTCCTGTAGGAGAAGTAATAATTAATTTAGATTCTCAACTTATTGAAAGACAGATTAACGGTCAATATAAAGTAAAGGATGCAAAATTAATAAAGCTTCATCAAAAAGTAAAAGAAATATATGCATCTTTAAAAAATAAACCAAAGTTCATTTGGAATTACAGAAAAGATAATGAACTTGCCGATGATATAGTTAATGAGGAATTGGATTCTCACAGAGATACAATTTGAGTAATCTACTCTCCTTCATTTTTAATATTCCATTGTCCTTCAACGGGAAAACGAGACAACATTTCATATACCTAAATTAAGTTTTTACGGAAAATATATTAGTGCCTAATTTGTAAATTATGGTACGATTATAGAATGGAAGAATATGATTCTAAACTAGGCTTGTACTCCAGTAAAAACTATTTATCAGAAGTGTTAGTAGAAAAATTTAACAACAAGTATGTTGAGGTTGAAGTGTTTAATAATTTTTCTCAGATTGATCTAACAAAGATAAGCTATTTAATTATTAATTTAATAGATAGCGACTTCAATAAAAACGAAATACTTAAGATAGTTGAGACTGTAACTTGTAAAATAATAGTATTGGCTCCGTTTGTCGTAAAAAGTGAAGAACTTTCAAACATTGATGCATTCCTTGATAATTTGATAAAACTAAATTCAAATTTAGGTGTGTTGCTAGTACCTGAAATAATTGGTGAAGCTGTGAAATATAATGATTATTTTGTTTCACACGATTTGATAATGCAGTCTTTGTTAACTGATAGGATTAAAGTAACAGATCCTAAGAGAATTTTAAAACTTATTTCTCCAAATAAATTAGCTGATGAAATTGTAAAACAAACTTTTTCATTTGGCATATCTGGTCAGAAATTACTAGCTTCTGGATTTAACAAATCTGTTAGAAATTTTTTAACTAATTTTCTAAAAGTTGATTCAATTAATATCATTCCTAAAAAGAGCGAAATTGAATTTATTGAGATAAAAGCTAACTCTAGTAAAGAAGTAACTATTGCTTTGTATTCACTTATATCAAAATCTAAAAGCGAGTTTAAAAAATCAAGAATAATTGAGCCCGAAATCGAAATTCTTAAACCTGTGGAATCTATTAAAAAGAATGTAAGTAAAAAGAAGATTAATTTACCTATAAAGAAGTTATCTTATTTGTTTTTATTGTTTATCTTTGCCTTAATTTTACCAGCGATTCTTTTATTTGCTTCAGCATCGTCGTTGTTTTTTGCAACAAAAGTTGTACAGAAAGATAGTAGTTTGTCTTTAAATTTTATTAATGTTTCTTATGGTTTAGCTTCAACTGCAAACAAAATTAATGTGGGAATACCTTTTTACGGCGAATCATCTAATCTGATCATGAAATTTTCTACCATTTTAAACGAATTGGTTGATATGTCTATGGTTGCAAAGGACTTAGTTGATAAAATAAATGGCGATGAGGTTTATGATGTGCAGGTATATTCTGATTTGCTTTCTGCAAGCTTAGACAAAATTTATACTGATATAAGTTTTTTACAAGGCGATCTTGAAGGCCAGGAAGGATTTTTAGGTGATGAAATTAGATACTTATTACATAGAAAAAATATTGACATTAAAACATATAAAGAAAAAATTTATGATTTAAAGAATCTTACTTCTAGGTTGTCTAATGTTTTAGGAATGGATTCATCTAAAAAATATTTAATTTTGTTTCAAAATAATATGGAGCTAAGACCAACTGGAGGTTTTATAGGGTCATATGCACTTGTTACTTTTGATAAAGGAAGAATGAAGGAAATAGTGGTTAGTGACGTATATACCGCAGATGGACAATTAAAGGGTCATATTGATCCGCCCGCACCTATTCAGAAATATTTAGGTGAAGGTGGATGGTTTTTAAGGGATTCTAATTGGGATCCTGATTTTGAAAAAAGCGCTCTAAAAGCTGAGTGGTTTTTAGATAAAGAAGTTGATCAGAAAGTAGATGGAGTAATCTCAATTGATCTATTTTTCATACAAGGATTATTAAAAGTAACTGGTCCTATATTAATTGCTGATTATAATAAGACGATTGATAGTAATAATTTATATTTAACTACTCAATCTGAAGTAGAAAATCAGTTTTTCCCAGGTTCAATTAAAAAAGCAAGTTTTTTGACTGCCTTATCTAAAAATTTAATAACTGAAGTAGAAAAATTAAATAGTGATAAGTATGCAAAGTTTTTTGGAGAGATATATAACAGTTTGGAGCAAAGACATATTCAAGTTTATTTACATGATTTAAATGCTAATGAAGCTGTTTCTAATATGGGTTATAAAGGTGAAATTGATATGAATACAAGTTGTAATTTACGCTGCGTTGTTGACCCTTATGCTTTAATTGATGCTAATTTAGGTGTTAATAAATCAAACTTGTTTATTAAGAGGTCTCAGGAATTAAAGATTAATCTTAATAGAAAATTAATAAATCATGAATTGTTAGTAACTTATGAAAATAATGCTGGCTTTTCTGTAGGACCATCAGGAATTTATAAGACTTATACACGAATTATAGTTCCTAAAAATGCAATTGTTTCAGGTGTTAGGTATTATGAAGAGAGTGGTATCTTTAAGGATTTGGAGATGGATGTTAATGATACTGATAATGGAAGAGAGGTGGGATTTTGGTTTCAAACTAATCCAGGTTCTGTATCAAAAATTCAAATTGCTTGGAGTTTACCTGTAGATACACTAGACCAAGGCGGAGAAATAATATTTAAAGTAAGAAAACAGAGTGGAACTGATTCTGACATTCTTAAAGTAAATATAGTAGAAGGGGACCTTTCATTGACGGGGAAGTCATTGTCGGTATATAATACAACTCTAGTTAAAGATTTTAACCAGAAAATATTTGTTAAGTGAGTATTTTACATATATGAGATTCAATATAAAATTATGAAAAATAAATTAAAAGCAGAGAAGAGAGAAATATTTGGAAGAAAAGTTAATAGACTTAGAAAAGAAGGTCTTATTCCATCTAATATTTTTGGAAAAAAAATAAAGTCTGAAGCTGTTACAGTTAACGCTAAAGAATTTGAAGATATATTTAAAAAAGCAGGAGAGACTCAAATTATAGATTTAAATGGTAAATCTGTCCTTGTGAGCAATATGCAAACTGATCCAGTTTCAGGTTTAACACTCCATGTTGATTTTAGACAAGTAGATTTAACAGAGAAGATAGAAGCAAAAGTTCCAGTTGAAGTTGAAGGAGAATCACCTGCTGAAAAACAGAATCTTGGACTTGCAGTGCAACAAATTCATGAAATTGAAGTTGAGGCTTTGCCTGCTGACCTACCTGAAAAGATTGTTATAGACATTAGTGAGCTTGTTCAGGTTGATCAAGCAATTTATGTAAAGGATCTTAAAGTAGACAAGAAAGTTGAAATTAAAACAGATCTTGAATTAATTGTTGTTAAAGTAGAACCACCTACCAAAGAAGAAGTCGTTGAAGCTCCTGTTGTTGAAGTACCAGTTGACGGAGCAGTAACTTCGGATACACCTGATACATCAGATAAATCTGAAAAGACAGATAAATCTGATAGCCAGACAGCTTAAACTTCCGATCTATCCGAATTATTCCGGTTTATCTGACCAGTTGGGGTCAATTTCTTTAACTTTGTCCATTCTACCTATTTCAACCCAACCGTCTATATAAGTTGGATATTTTGTAAGTAAATCTTCCCAGTAGGTACTTTCTATAGAAGTTCCAAGTACTTCAACATTTTTTTTGCTTGAGTGTTGAAGATTGAATAAAGATAATAATAAAATTAGAACGCTAGCTGTAATACCTAAGAGGTAAATTAGTTCATTATCGTAGTTTTTCTTTTTTGACACCGTTACTAATATTAGGCCATACACTAGATATTAGTAAAGTATCGTTTCTTAATTCTTTCCAGCAAGCTTCAGTTACAAATGGCATAAACGGATGGAGAAGCTTTAATAGTATCTGTAATGCATTTTTAAGTTGTGCTGAACTAATTTCATTTTTCTTTGCTCTTTCAATCTCAATATCACAGAACTTATGCCAGAAACTGTCATAAAGTACCTCGGCTGCTAAACCAATCTTCTGTTTTTCTAGTAAATTTGTAATTTTTTTAGGTAATTCTTCAAAATAATATTTATTAAATTCTTCATTGTCTTTTACATCGTTTGCAAAATCAAGTGAAAATCTAGTAGCATTCCAAATTTTATTTGAAAAATTTCTCATACCTTTAAATGTTGATTCACCAACACTTTTATCAGTTGCTGGTGTTGAACTCATAACTAGTGCAAAACGCAAGGCGTCTGTTCCATATTTTTCTACTACTTCTAATGGATTTATAACATTACCTATAGACTTACTCATCTTGCGTCCTTGCTCATCGCGTACAAGACCATGCAGGTACACAGTTTTAAATGGAGACTTTCCTGTCATGTAAATTCCAAGAAGCATCATTCTCATAACCCAGAAGGGGAGAATATCATGCCCAGTTTCCATAACAGTTGTGGGATAAAATTTATCATAATCAGAAATATCATTTGTTTTTAAAGTTACAACAGGCCACTGACCAGAAGAAAACCAGGTGTCGAATGTGTCTGTTTCTTGCGTCCAATCTCCTACAGGTTTGTCTAAGCTAACTACATATTTTCCACTTTTAGAGTACCAAGCAGGAATTTGAATTCCCCAAACAATGTTTCTTGAAATGTTCCAATCTTTAAGATTTTTTAACCAATGTCTTAAAATTTTTTCTTGTCCGGCACCTAATACTACGGTTTCTTTTGTGTCTAAAGACTTTAAAGCCTTTTCAGCTAAGGGTTTAACTTTGATGAAAAACTGTTCAAGTAGAAGAGGTTCAAGAGTACTATGGCATCTATAACAAGTCCCTACATTATTTTTATAGCTTAGGTCTATTTTTTCTATGTGACCAGAGTCTGTCAAAATTTTAATTGTTTCTTCTCGTGCAGTAAAAACTCTTTTTCCATCACAAGGTCCTCCAATCATTTTACCTTGCAAATTTATTGCCTTAATTATTGGAAGTCCAAATTTTTGTGCTACATCAAAATCCGTTTGGTCATGTGCTGGAGTAAGTTTTACAATTCCTGTTCCAAAGTCAGGATCTACAAATGAATCTTCAATAATATTCATAACCGCCCCTGTCAAAGGATTAATTAACTGCTTACCTTTTAGATGTTTAGTTTTTTTGTTTTTAGGATTGATTGCTAAGTGTGTATCTATATAAATTGGTTCAGGCCTAGTTGTTGCAACAGTTACGAATTTAGAAGGATCATCTACTAAATAATATTTAATATAGTAAAGTGGACTTAATTTTTCTTCATGAACAACTTCTAAATCAGAGTATCCTGTTCCACATTTTGTACAATAGTTGACAAGTCTTTCACCTCTATAAATTAATCCATCATTGTTTAGTTTTATAAATGTATCTTTGACTAATTTAACGATGTCAGGATCTAGAGTAAATTTATATTTACTCCAATCAGCACTTGCTCCTAATTTTTTCATTTGGTTAATTGCAATGTCTGAATTTTCCTGTACATAATCCCAAATCATTTTATATAAAGTTTCTCTGTCAAAATCAAAACGAGATTGTCCGTTTTTGGCTAATTTTTTTTCAAATACAAATTGTGTCTCAATTCCTGCATGGTCTGTTCCGGGAAGCCAAAGAGTTGATTCACCTAACATTCTGTGGAATCGAATTAATATATCTTCAACAGTTATAAACATGGCGTGACCAATATGCAACGGATCATTTGCATTTGGTGGTGGCATAATGATTGAGAAAGTTTTTTTAGAAGAGTTTGGTTTAAAACTACCAGACCTTTCCCATTCTTCATATATTTTGTCTTCGTATAGTTTGTGGTTGTAATTCGTATCCATGCCTATTATTGTACCTTAAATTTGATTTTTTGTCAGAGCGAGAGTAATATCAGCCATAATATTGTAATGGAGAGAAGATTAATAATACGTTTTAGACCAGAGGATTTGTTTGCTGGGTGTCAACCAAGACCTGTTGAATATGGCACGGTTGATGGTGCAGATTCTTGTATTGTAAATGCTTCGCCAGGATTTATTTGTATAACATGCGGTGCTCTTGCTCGATGCAAGAATAATTTTGTAGTATTAGATACCAAGTTGCCATCAGAGGTTTCCAAATTTTCTGATAGTTAAGCTTAATCTTGGGTCTCTGTCAATAGAATCATAATCAAGAAAATCCTTTAAGTTATTATTTTTGTATTTAAGATATGCACACACACCAATCATTCCTGCATTGTCACCATTTAATTTTTTTGTATAAGGAACTAAAAGTTTAATTTTATATTTCTTGCATAGTTTACGTAGTCTTTTTTTAATTTCAATATTGTTAGCAACTCCACCTCCGAAAAGAAGGGTAGAGGGTTTAGTGCCTTTATTGTTAATAATTTGATATTCAAGAACTTTCACGACATGATCGAAAGCGACTGATTGGAAACTGGCTGCAAGATCTGCCAAATCTTCTTTGGTTGGATCTTTAATTTCATTAAATAATCTGACAAACGCAGTTTTTAGCCCTGAATAACTGAATCTATTTCTAATTCTGTCATTTTGTAGTGGTAGAGGAAGTTTGTATTTTTTTGGATCACCACTTTTAGCTAATTTTTCTAAAATAGAGCCACCTGGGTATCCAAGACCTAATAGTCTTGCTCCTTTATCAAGTGCTTCACCAAGTGCGTCATCTGATGTTTCTGCTAGGACTTCATATTCTCCAATATTTTTAACTAAACATAAAACAGTTGTTCCTCCTGAAAGAATTAATCCATATGAAGGAAATGATATAGATTTTGGATTTGAGATAACAGATTTGGGAATAGCAAAAGGGGAAAGTAAATGTGCTTCGATGTGATTTATTGGGATTAGTGGCTTATTGTATTTAATAGCAAGTTCTTTTGCTTTTTGAATTCCAACACCTAAGGCAATTCCTAAACCTGGACCTATTGTTACTGCTATAGCATCAAAGTCGTTAATTTTTATTCCTGATTGTTTAATGGCTTTCTCTACTACAAAATCAATTCTTTCCTCATGTTGACGTTTTGCTAGACTTGGCATTACTCCACCAAACTTTGCATGCAATGTTGCCTGCGACCAAATGACACTCGAAGTTACTTGCGTGTCATTGGTCGCAGCGCAAGCTGTTTCATCACAAGAAGTGTCTATCGCTAGGATATTCATATATTTCCCCAACTAATTAATCTATCATTTTCGTTTTTAGAATACTCAATTTTTACCCAAATGATTATTGCATCGTCTAAATAATTTTTAATTACATCAATAGCTCTATCTGCCCATTCAATTGCAATTACATTTTTACTTTGTAGCAAATTTTTAATGTCTAAATCTTCTAATTCTTGACTTGCGTCTATCATTCTCCAGATATCGATATGAGTAAGATTTTCATATGAATTAAGTAAATCATAAGATGGGGAAGTGATATTTTCTTTAATCCCAATTGCCTTTGCAAGACCTTTTACAAATTGTGTTTTACCAGCTCCCATTTGACCTTCGAGTGCAAACACTATTGCACGTTTACTTGAATAACTTTCGTATTTTTGCCAAAGTTCTTTTCCTATGTTCTGTGTATTTTCTTCGCTTCTCGAAAGCACTTCGTTTTTATCTTTTAACTTTATTTCTCCTTGTCTTAATATTATCGGTTCATCATCTAAAGTTGTATCTATTACGGTTGAAGGTTCATTGTGTGGGAGTTCGCCAGCATCTATCATTAAATCAATTAAATCTTTTTGTTTCTCAGAAATATTTTCTAGAATGTCAGACAATTTATATGGTCTTCTTTGGTAACTAGCATTTGCAGAGGTTGCTGTAATTGGCTTATTAAATATTTTTGAAACATCTTGGAAAAATTTATAATCAGGAATTCTAATCCCTAATGTTCCATTTTCTGCTTCTACCCCTGGTGCTACTTTATGTGTTCCTGTTGAAACAACAGTTACTGGCCCTGGAAGAAATCTTTTATATAAATTTTTAGCAGTTTCATTTATTACAACATATTTTTCTGCCATTTCAATATTTGTGACACCAACTGAGAATGGTTTTCCAAAAGGTCTATTTTTAAAAGCAACAAGTTTTTTAACAGCCTTTTCGTTGGTGGCGTCAACTGCTGCAATATATACTGTTTCTGTTGCCATAAAAACAAGTTGGCCATTTTGGAGCGCTTCGACAGCGATATTTACAGCTAATTTATTCTCAGGAATTATTTGCATGTGTGAATTATATCAAAAGTGCAGTTTCTACGTAAATTTCTAAGATTTTAGGAATTGAATTAGTTTCTAGATATTCATCTTTGGAATGAGCTCCTTCGCCACTAACACCAAATCCACAAATTGTGGGAATCCTATTACCGATAAACATATAACCTTCGTTGGCTGGTCCACAACCTCTTATTTCAGGATTATTGTTTAATATTTTTTTGGATAATTTAGTTAATATCTTTACAACATTTTCAGAGGGTTTAATGTATGCTGCTGGTAAATTTGTTTGAACCTTAACATCCGCCTTTATTTTTTCAGTTTCGAATTTTTTTACTATATTTTTAATATCATCGATATATTTCTCATTTAAATGATTTGGAAGTAATCTTGCGTCAATTAGCGCCTTTGCTTTGTCGGGGACAAGACTTGTTGTCGAACCACCTTCAATTAATAAAACAGTTTGTTTAAAGGTGTAATTAGGGAAATATTTATTTGTTCCTTTTAAATTGTATGTACTTAATTTTGTCAATATTTTATTTAATGCCTCGATTGCACTTGCACCTTTAGTTCCGTTTTGCCAACTACCAGATCCTGAATGCGTTGATTCCCCGGAAACGTTTATCCAGAGCTTTACTTGACCCCTGTGACCAATTGTAATGGTATCGTTACCAGCATAAGTATAAATTGCAGCTTTTGCTTGTAGACCTAGTTCTAATAGATATTTTGCACCAAATATAGAATCAGCTCCACATTCTTCATCGGATACTCCTATAAATTTTGCTAAATCTAATTTGCCTTGGTCTTGTAATATTTTTAATGAGTAAACTGATAGTGCTATTCCTGCTTTGTTATCAATTGCTCCTCTGCCAAAAAGTTTGTTATCTACAACATCACCACTGAAAGGATTTCGTGTCCACTTCGTTTCGTCACCAATTCCTGCAGTATCGACGTGTGCAATAAGAAGTAAACCTTGCTTCTTGTTAAAATTTTCACCGACAAAAATATTTGGGTGTGTCGGATCTTTATAGAGTATTTGATAGGGAAGACCAAGTTTTATTACTTCTTCTTTTATACAGTTAATTATTTCAACTTCTGTGTTTACGCCGTTTACTGATGGAACTTTAACAAGCTTTTGAATAAAATTAATAACGTCGTCGTTGTATCTCATTATCTCTTTTTGGTAGTTCATATTTTTTCACTATGTGGTTCATCTTCTTTAAAATGTTTATATTCATGCTTAACTGATCGGTAAATTACTATTCCTGCAATAATTAGAAATATCCAAGCGAGGACTCCAATACTGCTCATAATATTTCTTAAATTTTGTTTTTCAAAACCAGCAAAATATCCCAGCATTACCATTAATGATACCCAACTAAGAGATGCAACAAATGAATAAATATTAAATTTTAAGAAACTATATTTTTCAACACCTGCGATATAGCTAATCCAAAACCTTGTTAAGTTGGCCATCATTGAAGTTGTTAATATGGTTGCTCCATTATTTTTTAATACTTGTTTTGCAAAACGAGCATTTTTTTCTTGATGTAACTTCTTTACAAGCCACATACCTGATTTTCTTCCAAGGAAGTAAGCAAGTATAAACGCAGTCCATGCTCCTAGTGTTCCATAAATAATAATTGGAATTAAAGGTAAATTTGGATTACCGTTTGATAAATAACCTGCAATTACTAAAATCGCACCGCCTGGAATGGCCCAACCTATGGGAGTTATTTCAATTAATGAACCAAAAAATATAACAAAGAAACCATAGCTTTCAAATAGTGTTCCTATAATATCTAAAACCGAAATTAGATCCATATCTATTATTATACAATAATTTAATGGTTGTAAATTGTTTTGTATATAGTTTAAGGTGAATAATGGAAAGAGGTTTATTTAGGAATTTAGTAAAAAGAATTGTTAATTTTAGATTGATTTCTCCAGGCTTTGACGGAACTAGAAGACTGAGAGAAATGTATGAATATAAACCTGCAAGCATAAACCAAGTTGTAATTTATAAAGCTGAAGCGGAGCCAAATACAGTTGAAAGAAAGGCTATAGCTTATTTAAGAGGAGAAGGGGGTGATAGTCAAATTGTAAATTTTGAAGATATTTAAATACCAGTACCTTTTAAATAAACTGCTTGCCATGGTCTGTAATTGCTTACAAATTTTTGATCAATTAAAACTTCACCGTTTCTTTCTACATGATAATCAAAAATAACTTTTGCTCCATATGCACGATGTTCTATTTGTTTAACAACTCCCGTTTTTAAAGTTGGGTCGTCTACATATAAATCTTCACCTGGTGAAGATTGAGATGCAATTATTGGTTTAGAAGTTGTAGCAACTCTTCCATCATCTGTTCCATATATTTCAAAGGATAGTGATAAATCGTTTAAATTAATTTCTGTTTGAATTAATAAATAAGCGCTGGTGTCGTTTTTAAATTTAAAATCTGTAGTAGGTGAGTAGACCGTGGCATCAATCCCTGGTCCGAATCCTTGTTCATAGTAACCAACTCGATATGCATGAGCGCGCCTTTCAACTACTGGTAGACCTGCTGATAACACTGCTCTGAAGAGAGTTGTTGATACTTGGCAAACTCCACCACCATCACCAAGAACTGTTTTTCCATCCATAATAACGTATGCAGATTTATAGCCAGTATATGCTGATACATCTCCCAAAATTTGATTAAAAGAAACAGTTTCGTTTGGTGGAACTAATACTCCATTAAATTTTGATTGGGCTAAATTGACATTATGAATTCTGTTTGGAATGGAACCTTTAAAATTAGAAAAACCTTTTCCTAAAAGTGATTTTATTCCTAGGTTGTTTACGTCTTCTGTTTTTATTTTTGGCTCCACTTTAACAACTGGTATAGTTATTTCATTTGGGACTGTTTTGATGTTTTCTAATAGTAGTTTTTCATTTACAGTGACACCATCAAGAGAAGGGGAAAATTCTTTTACTTTTTCATTTTCTACTATAAAAACTGAATCTTGAGGAGATCTATTTATTTTTCTAGACACTTCTAAAATTTTAGTTTTTATTAAATCATCGGAAAATCCTGTAGGAGTCAAAAATGAAATTAATTCAGTGTCTGATATTTCAAATGTTTCAAAATCTAATTTAAGTAATATTTTTTTGCCAATTAATTTTTCTGCTTCTGTTTTAAATTTTTGAGCATCGTTTTGATTTATATTTGCTTTTATTTCTTTTAAGTTTATTTTTACTGTATTATTTTTTGAATATATAATAGTGTCTATTATATTTTCTCTTGCGCTTTCAATATCTACTTCAATACCATCTAACCCAGGGTTAACTACTATTTCTCCGTTTACTAAGCTTGCACTTGGTAATACTGGTTTTTTACCAACTTTATCTGAAAGTATTAGTATAGTTTCTAAGAATTTATCATCTTTAAATTTAACTACTGGACGCAAATTAATCGGTTTTACAATTAATTTTGATTTTGTAATAAAGTCAGCAAATAAATTTCCAGAATTACTATAATTGTATGCACGATCAATTGATTTCTCATAGTCAACATTTTCGATTATTTCTGAAGTTAGTATTTCATTTTTAACACCATTAATATCAATAACTATTTTAGTAGGAAGAATATAATTTGATTTAAAGAGACTTAATGCTTCTTTTTTAGATTTGTCGCCTAGATAAATATTTGAAATATAAGTGTTTGGAAAGACCTTGTTTGAAAAAGGTAGATAAATTATGCTGATATAAATAATTGAGGCGCCTAATATTAGCAAAGAGATGTACTTTACTTTTCTAATCCGTTTCGCTGTCATTTGTTATATGATATCATTTATTGTATATGCAAGAGAATCAGCCAATTTCTACAACAACTAGTGCCCCTACACCTCCTGCTCCGAAGAAGGTTTTTCCTCTTAAACTTGTATTAATTGTAGTTGGAGCTTTGGTGCTTTTGATTGCAATCTTTTTTATTGTTAAATCTTTGTTAGGTGGTAAATCAGAATCAGCGGCAACAGGAGAAGTTGTGTGGTGGGGACTCTGGGAAGATGATACAAACGTTTCAGCTGTTATTAATGAGTATCAGGCAAATAATCCAAATGTAAAAATAAAATATGTAAGACAATCAAAAGAAGATTATAGAGAGAGGCTTACAAATGCACTTGCAAAAGGAACTGGGCCTGATATCTTTAGATTTCATAATACTTGGGTTCCAATGTTTAAGTCTGAACTTGATAAGGTTCCAAATAACATTTATTCGGTTACGGAATTTGCTACAACTTTTTATCCTGTTTCGTCTTCAGATTTGGCTGTCGGATCTAATTTGGTTGGTATTCCGCTTGAATTTGACGGATTATCTTTATATATCAACGAAGAAATATTTGAGAAATCAGGTAAGCCAATTCCTTCAACATGGAACGAATTAAGGCAAACTGCTAAGGAATTAACTGTAAAAGATGAAAATGGTGCAATTACTCAAAGTGGAGTTTCATTGGGAACAACTTCAAATGTAGACCATTGGCCTGAAATTCTTGGTCTTATGATGTTGCAAAATGGAGTTGATTTAAATAAACCAACAGGAAAACTTGCTGAAGATGCTTTAGAATTCTATACGATTTTTTCAAAGGATGATGGTGTTTGGGATGCAACATTACCAGCTTCAACAGTTGCCTTTTCAGCTGGAAAAACTGCAATGTATTTAGCTCCATCTTGGAGATCTTTTGAAATTAGGTTGCAAAATCCAAATTTAAGATTCAAAACTGTTACTGTCCCGCAACTACCAAAGACAGAGGCTAATGAACCTGATGTGTCATATGCATCTTATTGGGCTGAAGGTGTTTGGGCGAGAAGTAAAAATAAGACAGCTGCTTGGGACTTTTTAAAGTTTTTGTCAGCAAAAGAGAACTTGGAAAAAATGTATAACCAATCATCTAAGACCAGGATGTTTGGCGAACCTTATTCAAGAACAGATATGCAAACATTGTTAGCTGATCATCCAATTATTGGATCAACTTTAAAACAAGCTAATACTGCTCAATCTTGGTTTTTGCAAAGTAGAACTTGGGATGGTCCAACAGGTATTAATAGTCAAATTAATAAATACTTTGAAGATGCAGTTAATGCTGTAAATAGTGGTAAGGAACCTGTAAAAGCATTAGAACCTGTTGCACAAGGTGTAATTCAGGTATTATCTCAGTATGGTACTAAAGTCCAATAGTCCTTCAATCGATTACCACAATATTTTTGATTTTAAATTAACTAAGGAAGAGTCTGTTAAGTGGCAATACAAAAATCAAAAAATTAAAGTTAGTGGCATTAAAAACAAAAGTAGATTACAAAGAGAAAAATATTCGCAAGCTAAACTTATTTTGGCGACAAAAGCAGCAAAAGTTATTTCTAAAATACCTACTGTAAAATTTGTAGGTATTACTGGCGCATTGGCAATGATGAATTGTGGAAAGGATGGAGATATAGATTTGATGGTTATTACCAAAAATGGACATCTATGGACAACTAGATTGGTTAGTTATTTGGTTATATGGCTATCTGGATATAAAACAAGAAGTCCTAAAAATAAATTAGAAAAAGATAGATTGTGCATGAATCTTTGGATGGATGAAAGCGATTTGGTTTGGGGTAAAGAAAATAGAAATATTTATACAGCACATGAAATTGCACAAGTTGTTCCTTTGGTAAATAGAGATAATGCTTATGAAAGATTTTTGCAGTTAAACGATTGGATTTTAGAATATTGGCCGAATTCAGTAAAGATTAATAACCATAAATTAATAAGTAAAAAAATAAAGTCAAAAACAGGTTTTTTAGAAAAAATGTTTTATTCAATTCAATATTGGTATATGAAGAATAAAATTACAAGAGAAGTCATAACTCCGACACGTGCTATTTTTCATCCAAAAGATTGGAGTAAAGTTGTGCTGTCAAAACTCTTGCCTACCAATTCTTAATTTCTTGTTGAGGAAGTTTTATTTTTCTGGGAGTTACAAAGATTAAAACTAAACTTACAATCGTTACAAATATTCCTAAGTATGTAAAACTTAATTTTTCTCCTACTGAAGTTGAGATATATCCTGCAATAATTGGTCCTAAAATATAACCTAAACTTACAGCTGATGAGGAAAAGCCTAACAGGTGCCTTTTACTTTTACCCATTCTACCGAGAAAGTCTGAAACGACGGCTTGGATTAATGGATAACCAATTGAAATGAATAAACTTGCAAGAAAGACAAAAATTAATATTGAAGATATCTTTTGTTGAAAACCTAAAAAGAACATAAATATTCCAGAGATAAAGAATAAACATTCTGCAAGTTTTTTCTTTCCTTGGTAAGGGTTCCACTTCATAAATATCAAACCAATAAACAATGGGGGAAGCATATAAAGGGATAAAAACCATCCACCAAAAAAATTCTCTATTGCTAGTTTTTCAGTTAATACAGCTCCGCTTGTCCAAAAGAAGGAATCTATAACTCCAACCATAAAACTTAATATGATTACTGGCCAGATAGTGTGGAATAATGTTTTCCACTTATAAATCTCGCTTATTATTTTTACTTTTTCAACTGTTAATACTAATTTTGTAGGTTTATTTTTGTAGAAAATAAATATACCTATAAATGCAATTGTAGACATTATGATTGCACTTAAACCTAGATTTTGTTCTGATTTTAGAATAATTATTGGAGCTAATAAAGGACCTAGAAAATAGGCAAGATTTTTAAATATTCCTAATATTCCCCAGGCAGAGGCGTGTAATTGGTATGGAATATGACCGGTTACAAATTCTTGATCTGCAAATGATAGAAATTCATAATAGATTCCCCAGATGGCCATGGAAAGAAGAAAGATAATTATTAGAGGCCAACTTAGTCCTAATGTAAGTAGTATTGCAAAAAGAATTCCTAATAAACAAGCTATTGCAAGCATTTTTTTAAAAGATGTATTTCTGATAACTTGAGGAAGAATTAAATCTGCTAAAAATCCAACAGCTGAAGAAAATGAAAATATAATTCCCATTAATTGGGGGCTACCTAATTTTTCACTCATTAAGTTTGGAGCCCAGAATGAAAGTATTGCATCAGATAAAAAAATGAAAAAAGTTATAGTTGCAAACAGAATGACACTACGCCAAATTGGATTAAAATTAAAAAGTGAAGGTCTGTTAATCATGATTAGATTATATGTTAAAAAAAACTACTTGACACTAGATAATGGGTGTGGCAAAATAGCACTCATACACATCAAATGCTAAATCTAAAACCAACAGCAGGATATTTATTGATTGAACCTCTAGAAAAAGAAGTAAAGACAGCTTCAGGAATATATTTACCAGATAATGCAGGAGAAAAACCACAAAAAGGAAAAGTAATTGCAGTAGGTGGAAAAACATTTGTTGGTGAACATGAAGTAGAGTCACCGGCAAAAGTAGGAGACACTGTTCTCTATAAAAAATGGGGCGGAAATGAAGTCAAAATTGAAAATAAAGAATATATGTTTGTTAAATACGAGGATATTTTGGCAGTAGAAGAATAAAATAAAAATGTCGAAGCAATTAAAATTTGGTAAGGACGCAAGAAAAGCATTATTAATAGGTATTGATTTGGTGGCAAAAGCAGTAGTAACTACTCTTGGACCAAAAGGACGCAATATTGCGTTAGATAAGAAGTGGGGAGCTCCAAACATTGTTCATGATGGTGTTTCTGTTGCAAAAGAAATTGATCTTCCAGATCCATTTGAAAATATGGGAGCACAACTTGTTAAGGAAGCTGCAAGTAAAACTAATGATAATGCAGGAGATGGAACTACGACTTCAACACTCTTGGCACAAGTTATGACTCAAAATGGAATGAAGAAAATCGATAGCGGTGCTAACCCTATGATTCTTAAAAAGGGAATTGAAAAGGCAGTTGAGGCAGTTGTGGAAGAACTTAAAAAACAAGCAAAACCTATTAAAAATCATGAAGAAATACTTCAAGTTGCAACAATTTCAGCAGGAGACATCGAAATTGGGGAGAAAATTGCAGAAGCTTTGGACAAAGTAGGTCATGATGGAGTTGTTACTGTTGAAGAAGGTAAAGGATTTACAATAGATATTGAATATAAGGATGGAATGGAATTTGATAGAGGTTATGCGTCACCGTATTTTGTATCTGATCCATCCAAGATGGAAGCTGAAATTGAAAATCCATATGTTTTATTAACTGATAAAAAGATAAGTTCTATTCAAGAATTACTTCCTTTTTTGGAGAAGTTTGTAAAAGTATCAAAGAATCTTGTAATTATTGCGGATGAAATTGAAGGAGAAGCTCTTACAACTCTTGTAGTTAACAAGCTTCGAGGTACATTCAATGTTTTGGCCATTAAAGCTCCTGGATTTGGTGATAGAAGAAAAGAGATTTTAGCAGATATTGCAGTTCTTACAGGTGGAACAGTAATTTCTGAAGATACTGGAAAAACTTTTGAATCAATTGAGGTTACTGATTTGGGACAGGCTGATAAAGTATGGGCTGATAAAGATAATGCTAGGATAATTGGTGGAAAAGGAAGTGAAGAGGAAATAAGTAAAAGAGTAGAATTTTTGAAGAATCTTGTTAAAACGACTGATTCTGATTTTGATAAAGAAAAATTACAGGAAAGACTTGCTAAACTCTCTGGAGGAGTTGCTGTAATTAATGTTGGAGCTGCAACTGAAGTGGAACTTAATGAAAAGAAAGAAAGAGTAAAGGATGCAGTAGGTGCTACAAAAGCAGCGGTAGAAGAGGGAATTGTACCTGGAGGAGAGACTGCACTTCTTCGTGCAAGGCAAGTAATTAAGAAGTTAAAACTTGTTGGAGATGAACAACTTGGTGCAGATATCGTATTTGACGCACTGATGGAGCCTATTAGTTGGCTTGCAAAGAATGCTGGAGATGACGAAAAAGAAGTGTTAAAGAAGGTTGAATCAAATAAAGATTTAGACTTTGGTTATAATGCTTTAACCTCAGAATTTGGATCAATGAGTAAAATGGGAATAGTTGACCCTGTAAAGGTAACTAGATCTGCACTTCAGAATGCAGCATCAGTTGCTAAAACAGTACTTACAACAGAGGGCTTAATTACAACAATACCAGAGCCAGTAGCCCCAGCACAACAAATGCCTAGTGGAATGGGTGATTATTAAGCACCTCTAGATTTTAAATTATCCTTTATTTTAATGATCATGTTTAATTTCTCTCGGTGTTTTAAATATGGTTCAATATAACTAATAAAGTTTCTTAGTGATTCTTTTCTATTTATATTGATTCGCCACATATCTTTGTTGTTTATTATTCCACGTTTATCCACACTTCCTGCCTTTCTTGATATTTTAGGGAAAGGAGAAACAATTTTGCTATTAGGCATATTTTGCCAAAGGCTTTTTATAATTCCTTTTTGTTGAGATTGAACTTCAAATCCAGAACTCCAGATTTTTCTATTAGTATGTGGCTTTTGAAGATAAAAACATCCTTCTGCATCAACGTATCCTGCAAAGAAAGACCAGTATCTTTTCTTATTAGTTAATATCCATTTTGGTATTTTATCTTTCTTTGGAAGCAGAAAGTCGAAACTTTTATTAACCAGACAGACTATCTCGGTTGTTCCGCGTTTAGCTTTTGAAATAGTAGGAGTTGTATATGGAATAAACAAATTTTTGATCAATTTGACTTGAGCAATGTGTGTTGTCGAACAGCGTACCTGAGTAACACTTACTCTTTTCATTATATTTAAATCACCTAGTCTAAATCCAATTAAGTAAGCTTTTTCAATTAAGTCTCCAGAAAAATCAAACTTCTTGATTTTACTTGTACGATTTTGAGTGGTTCTCGATTTGAGATTATAGCTTTTGAATCTTCTTTCTAGTCCGCTTTCACTACAGTGTGCAATATTTGAGATCTTTTTAAGCGATAATCCTCTTTTGTAATAAAGATATTCAAATCCATCCTTGGTTAATTTAATTGGCTCCGTAAGACCTAAGTGACCTCGAGATTTAATTCCAAATTTGCGAAGTTTGTAAACAATTGCGGAGTGGGTGCATCCTAGTCTGTCTGCAATTTGAAACATTGAAATTTTGTCTTTTAAATACCAAATCCTTAATTTATTTTCTGATACTGGTACTTTAACACTTGCCTTTTTTGAGGAACGCACAGGAATTTTATATTTGTGAAGTATTCTGTGAATTGGAGTTTTTGAAAGCCCAAATTTTTTAGCGATTTGTGAAATTGATAATTTTTTATTTATATATAAAAAATCTAGTTTATCTTTATTAATTTTGACCTTGTTCCAAGCGGGCATTAATTAATTATTATCCGAAGTAAGTACGAAGTCAAGACTACTTTGTTGATATGTGTGCTGGCTGGTTGATTCTAGTTTCTCATACTACCGTAACCTATTTAAAAGCACACAGGGAACAGCTTCACCTACAAAATATATTATATTCTGGCTGAAATTGATTATTAAACCTCTATGTTTGACAGATGTTTGTCTTGGTAGTATAAAGTTCTTATGACTATTGAATCGGGACCTCCTGTTGAAAGAAGCTTTTTGCAAAAAGCACTTCTTGGAATCGCTGCAGAGATAGATGCGCCAAGAAATCGTTGGGAGAAAGCATTATATGATCTTGCTGGGAAGGTAGGATATAGTCAAGAAGAAATTGAAGCTGAAGCGGCAAAAAAACGCCCAAAACTTATACAACCATAACTTTTTGATATAATCTTCAAATGTGGAAAGATGCAGAGGAATTCTTAAGTAAAGACAAATATATAGGACCTTTAATTCAAAAATGGGGAAGTTGCACGATAACTCCACTTAAAAAAAGTCAGTACTTTGAAGATTTAGTAAACGCAATATGTTCCCAACAATTATCTGGAAAAGCTGCGGAAACTATTTTTGGGAGGGTTAAGAAACTACTTATCAAAATTAATCCAGAAAATATACTTTCTAAAAGTGATCAAGAACTTCGAGATTGTGGATTGTCTTGGTCAAAAGTAAGTTATATTAAGGATCTTGCTGTCCGAGTTAAGAATGAAGAATTGAGATTCAGCTCCGCTATAAAAATTAATAATTTGAACAGTCTACAAGATGAAGAAGTAATTACAGAATTAATTAAAGTTAAAGGTATAGGTAGGTGGACGGCTGAGATGTTTCTGATGTTCTCTTTAGCTAGGCCTGATATTTTACCAAATGCAGATTTAGGCATAAATAAAGCTTTAAAAAATTTAAACATAAAGCCAAAAGATACTGAAAAGTGGAAACCTTATAGAACTGTGGCTAGTTGGTATTTATGGAGAAGTTTAGAGAATCGGGGTTAGAAACTTAAAGAGGCAGGATTTTGGCAGGATTTATTGCTACTCCGTTATTTCTCACTTCAAAATGAAGATGGTCCCCAAAAGATCTACCTGTTGCACCCATTTCTCCTAAAATAGTTGTTGTTGTGACTTCTTGACCGTTTTTGACCATTATTTTTGATAAATGAGCGTAAAGTGTAGTCATTCCATTACCGTGATCAATGACAACGTGTTTGCCGTAGCCAAAGTTTTCTGAAATCGCATAAATAACAACACCACTTTTAATAGGTCTTATTTTGTCGCCTGTGACTCCGTCAAGGTCAAGTCCAGGGTGGTAGAATTTATAGCCTTGTGTGATGCTTACCACTTCAACAGGGTTTCTTAAGGATATGGTTGTTTCTATAGGGTTTTCAGTAGCAACAATTGATGTTGCGGCAACTTTAGGTTCAATTTCGTTAATGTTGGCCGCAGATAAGCCTGAAGGTACAAGAGATGATGCAAAAAGCATTAAAGCTATGTTTCCACCAAGAATGTTCTTAATAGATTTATGCTCAAATATGTGCCTAAAAAACTTTCTTGTTGTGCTTCCAACACGATATTTTAGGTTCAAAACCTTTTTTGTGGGAATTAGAGCCTCATCCAAGGAAGATTTTCGCTTTTTTGCAAGTCTAAATTGCATGTGTAAGCGATACTTTGGCAGATGTATAGTCAGTTTTTGCATAATACCCCGGCTGTCCGGGAGAAACCCCGATTAGATCGGGGAAACAAAAATCCCGCAATTGCTTGCGAGATGGCGTTATTCTATCATACAAATAGACTAAAAGTCAACTCTGGACCAAATATATGGGATTATTCATATGTCTATATAAACACATACTTATGGTTTTGTTACCTAGCAAGTAATAAAATTCAGTTTAGATATAAAGTATGAAAATAATTCAATATCTAGCAACTTCAATGGTTGAATCATTATTAACTGTCATGTTTTGGGAGAATACTGTATCATTATTTGTTCGGCTATAGACCGGTTTTATATGTTTCATAAATATTATACTTTCGGGCCAAAAAAGGAGCTTTGCTTAGGTTGCTATATATAAAGTCTAAAATTTTTAAACTGTCATATTTTCTGTAATTTAATTGATAGGCATGAGTATTATTAAATATGTTTTTAATTCTTGAGGTCGTAAACCTATTTAATAAATAGCTTAAATCTTCTAAAAACATTGAATTGCCACAAGTAAAGGTTGTGGTAATAGATGACATTTTTCTTCCCTTGGCTATTGATACCATAACACAACCATCACCATCAAAATAACCTCTTACGAAATATTTTAGTAATTTAATTGGTATTTTGGGAAATTTTAAAGTTAACGATTTTCTAGGCGTGAGTCCTAACTTAACTAGATCGTCAAACAAAGACTTACTACCAATTCTCAAGGTATATGACTGCTTACATAAATACTTTCTGTTTCCTGGAAAAATAGTAATATGCTGTTTATTAATATATAGATTATGATTTGAAGAAAGTGTCTCACGAATTTTGGACAAAATATCGTAATCGATACTTGTAATTGCAAGATAGCACGTTCTTGACGATTTTCTCACATCTTCGATTGTGCCGTCAGAATAAATATATCCTAATACATATGCCATTTTTGGAGTCCATGCTTTGAAGAAGTCTTTATTAAATGTTTTTCGGTTATGTCCCCCGCGAGGATCAGTTCGCATAATTAATTATTATACGAATAAAATACGAAGTCAATAGAGCTGAATATTTTTGAGCAGGTGTACGATTCGGCTCGAACTTTTTTCGTCGAAAACACATGATGTTTAGCGGAGCAACAAGGGAGGGGTCAAAGGGGAAGGAATTGTTGCGGAGCTCGG
>CAYSAY010000012.1:0-18715 GCA_964429215.1 uncultured Gammaproteobacteria bacterium
ATATGATCGGAAGCTTCAGCTCACCCCACTTCGTGGGGTTCGCTAACCCAATTGTCTAAGGAAAAGGGGATTTATAAAGTCAGTCGCTTGCGAGCGCCTGACAGTGCCCTTGCGGTATACCGTAAGGACCTTTACAAAATCCGCAATCGTGTCGTATTATAGGGCATATTGCGGAGTTGCGGTACTGCGGTTGCGGATGCGGTCACCGCAAGTCCACATATGAACACAAAAACTAATCCAAACCTATTTTTAAAGAACTTCTAATGTATCATTTCAGTCGCAATTTGCCTTTACAGGCAACTCCCCAAGTGCTAGAAAACAACTACAAAGTGCCTTCGGCACAGCACTTGGTTAGAACACCAAAACAACAAAACCATTGCTCCTGAAATATTCCCTAACGGGAATCCTGCCCAACACAAAACACCCCAAAGCTACAGGGGTGGCTGGCCTTTGGCCAATGTGCATAGACAGGAAAGAACAACACCTCATATTGCAGTTAGATATGGATAGTACTAATATTTATCTGTATGAAGAAAAAGATGATTGTGATTATTTTGTTTCTACTTTTAATATTTTCATATTGGCTTTATACAGGAACAACAGCTCCAGAAACAAGTGCAAAACAAGCGACATTAAGAGTTACAAAAAATGCAACAGAGTATGGTGTTATTCAAAATCTTTTTGAAAAAGGATATATCAAAAACAAACTTGCTTTTAAAATTTTACTTCGTACTACAAAAGATAATACTACTGCAGAAAAAGACAATGTGATTGGAACAGGATTTAACACAATAGATCAAGAAGCAATATACACAATTTCAAAAAGTATGAATGCTTGGGATATGGCATATGTTTTATTAAATAGAAGTAGATTCTTTGATGGAAGTAATGGTGCTCCTGATGGTGTAATTTGGGAAAGTGAAAATACATTTAAACCTGTGGGGTTATTAAGTGGAAAGATAATAATTTCATCTGCAACAAAAGAGGATTATTTAAAACTCCAATTGATACTTAAAAATGAAAACTTAACACAATATCCACGGTTAAATTTTAATGGTGAGTTTGAACTGGAAATCCCTGAAGGAAAATATACATTGACAATAACTCCATGTAACTATTCAAACTGCGAAGTAGCTCTCCCAAAAGAAGTAATCGTTGAAAAAAACAAAACAACAAGTTTGGAGTTAAAATTAAATGAATGATTTAGAAAGTTTCTACATTTTAAGCTTAAGCGTTCAAGTTATTCATTCAATTGAAGAATTATCAACAGGGTTTCACAAAAGGTGGTATTTGTTTAAAATGCCATTTTTGGTATTTTTACTTTTCGAAATACTTTTTACTAGCTTTTGGATTGTTATCTTATTAGCACCTTCACTCCCTAACAGAACCATGTTACAAACTACTTTTCTATTATTAATGTTTGCAAATGGAGTTCAGCATCTTGTTTGGTGGGGAAATGTTAAAAAATATGTGCCAGGATTATTAACAGCTCCTATTCATATTATTATTGCATTTATATATTTCTTGGGATTAAACTAAATTATTACTATATGGAAGAAGATATTTTAAGTCAGATTAAAAGCGAGAATGCTAAAAAACAAGTTAGAGGTGGAGATGGTAAATTTGTTCCAAAAGAAGATGTTACTAAATTACCTCCAATTTCAGTTACTGTTAATAATCCAACTTCAGTAAATACAACTAACCCTCCAGATTTATTAAACTTAAAAGTTACAAATCCTCTTGTATATATTAAGTATTGGTGGAAGAGAATATTAGCCAATGAAGGATTAGAAGTTAAGTTTAAAGCAAAACCACTAACTGTGTTTGGAGTTGCATTAATTGGGTTCACATTATTATTTGGTATTGGTGGAGTTGTTCTTCCTGTTTTCTTTCCTTGGATGAAGTTTAATGGAATAACTGCAACAGCAACTCAAACCCCACAACCTGAATTACTTAAAGATACTGCACTTAAAGGAACACTAACAAAAACAAATACTAATCCTGTTAAATTTTATTTAATCACAACCTCAACAGAAGCAGTAACTTTAGAAATACCAGTTGGTTTTAATCTTTCTACTTTAGTTGGAAAAAGAATCTTAGCTGTAGGTACATATGATTCAAAAAACAAAGTATTAGAAGTAGAAGATATTCAAGACCTAGAAGTACTATCAACAACACCAGTTCCTATACCAACTGTTATTCCTACTCCAAAACCTACTGAAACTCCAAGCCCAGTTCCTACTCCAATTCCAACAGCAGAGCCAACAACCACTCCAACCACAATTCCCACAGAATCTTCACTAAATCTTAATAATTAGTCTAGTATTATACTAATATGTCTAACAAAAAGATTCACATTTCAGGAATGCATTGCAGGTCGTGTGAAATTCTGATTGAAGAAGAATTAAGAAAAATTAAAGGTGTTACTGATGTAACTGTCAGTCATAAGGACGGAATAGCTGATATTAATTTTAAAGACAAATTAAATAGTTATGATGTCAAAAATGCAGTAGAGTGTGCTGGCTATTGTATTGGAGAAAATGCAAAACTTCCATATTTCTCAAAAAACAAAAGGGACTATGTTGAGTTAGGAATTGCATTCTTTATTGTAACCTTGCTTTATCTTGTAGCTAAGCAGTTTGGTGTTTTTGGTCTGACAGGTCTTATTAAAGGAAACTATGGATCACTTCCTGTTGTTTTTATAGTTGGATTAACTGCTGGAATATCAACTTGTATGGCTCTTGTAGGTGGGTTAGTTCTTGGAATGTCATCTAAGTATGCTAGACAGAATCCAGAAAGTACTGGTTTGCAAAAATTTGTTCCACATATTTATTTTAATTTAGGCAGAATTGCTTCCTATTTTGTCCTCGGTGGTGCAATTGGTTTTGCAGGGTCATTTTTCAAAATTTCAACATCAGTTCTAGGATTATTAATTGTTGCAGTTGGATTTGTAATGCTACTTTTGGGTAGTCAATTAATTGATATATTTCCATTTTTAAAAACTGTTTCGTTTACTCTTCCTAAAGGGCTTCATAAATTATTAGGAATTAAGGAGAGAACTGAAGAAAAATATAGCAATACCAATTCAAGTTTATTAGGTGCATCAACTTTCTTTTTGCCATGTGGTTTTACTCAAGCAATGCAACTCTATGCAATTAGTACAGGTAGCCCGTTACAGGGTGCCTTGACAATGGGAGTCTTTGCTCTTGGCACAACACCAGGACTTTTAGGTGTTGGTGGTTTAACATCAGTTATTAAAGGTCAATCTTCAAAACTATTTTTCAAAACAGCAGGTGTAATTGTTTTAGTTCTTGCCTTTTTTAATATTTCAAACGGTCTAAATTTAATTGGAGTTAAGGACGTTTTTGCAAAAAAAGATGTCGTGTCACAAGACAAAAATGTAAAAATAGTTGACGGAGTTCAGATTGTAAAAATGACACAGAAAGCAGATGGTTATTTTCCTAATAAATTTACAATCAAAAAAGGAATACCTGTCAAATGGGTAATAAATTCAGAAAGTGCCTACTCTTGTGCTAGTAGTATTCTTTCTCAAGGATTAGGAATAAGAGCTAGCCTAAAATTAGGTGAAAATATTTTTACTTTTACACCAACAAGAACAGGAGCAATTAGATTCTCATGCAGTATGGGAATGTATACAGGATCGTTTAATGTAATTGATTAATATGAAAAAACAAACAATATACATAACAGGTACACATTGCCCAGCATGCAAAAAGTTGATTGAAAAAAGAATTATGTCAATTGCGGGAGTAGATAGTGTGGATGTAAATTTTACTTCTGGCGAAACTAAAATAATAGGAGATAAAGAAATTACAAAAGCAGAAATTAAAAATGTATTAGAAGGGACAGATTATGCACAAAAAGATTGAACTTAAAGTAACAGGGATGCATTGTAAATCCTGCGAAATGCTAATTAGTGATGAGCTCAAAGATATTGGGGCAAAAAATGTAAAAATTAGCTTTAAAACAAATGAAGCCACATTTGATATTGATAGTGTCGTAAGTGAAGACAAAATTTTAACTGCTGTTAAAAACGCAGGATATGACTCCATTATCTTAAATCCTAGTGAAATAGTTAAAACTAGTAACTTTATATTTCCACCTGAAATTAATTTCGATGCAAAGATATCAAAAGATGAAGATGGAGAATTTAGAATTTCTGGTAAATTGATGCTAGGAAAAGAAAAAGAAATTACACCAATTATTGAAAATAGTATCGGTAGTGGAGATGGTAGAACGAATTTATTAATTACAGGCATGCACTGTACATCTTGTGCAGGCTTAATTGAGAAGCAATTAAAAAAAGTAAGTGGCGTAACTGAAGCACATGTTAATTTTGCATCAGAAAAAGCATCAATTGTATATAATTCTGATCTTGTCAAAACACCATCGCTTTTAGAAGCTGTTGAGAAAGCAGGGTACACTGCTGAAATTGAAACAGAAGAACTATCCAAGAATCAAGGAGAAAGGCAAGAAGCAGAAATTAAAAAACAATGGAATAAGTTTCTAGTTAGCTTTATTCTTTCTGCCCCAATGATCTATTTTATGTTTTTGGACTTTTTTAAATTTCTACCATTTGGCAATTTTATATTTCCATATATCGGGATAATTTCATTTATTTTGGCAACACCAGTTCAATTCTATATTGGCTCTAGTTTTTATAAAGGAATGATTTCTGCTCTTAAAATGAAGACATTTAACATGGATAGTTTAATTGCTATCGGGACTTCTGTGGCTTACTTTTATAGTATTGTTAATTTTGTAATGTATTATGCCATTAAAAATTCTTTTATCGGAGTAATGGGTGAAAAGATTCCTGATTTATACTTCGAAACTGCAGCTTTTTTAATTACATTTGTTTTACTTGGTAAATTCTTAGAAGCAAAAGCAAAAGGGAGAACTTCAGAAGCTATTAAAAAACTCATGGGCTTACAGGCCAAAACTGCAAGAGTAGTTAGAAACGGAGAGACAATTGATATTCCTGTTGAAGAGGTAGTTAAAGATGACATTATAGTTGTAAGACCTGGTGAAAAAATTCCCGTTGATGGGGTTATTACAAAAGGATCTTCTGCAATTGATGAATCAATGATTACAGGTGAAAGCTTGCCTGTTGAAAAACATATAAATGATTCTGTAATTGGAGGAACTATTAATAAACTTGGAAGTTTTGAATTCTGTGCTACAAGAATAGGATCAGATACTACATTATCACAAATTATAAGACTTGTAGAAGATGCACAAGGCTCAAAAGCTCCAATTCAAGCAGTTGCTGATAGGATTTCTGCTTGGTTTGTTCCAGCAGTTATTGGTGTTGCTCTTTTAACTTTTGTAATTTGGTTTTTTGTTTTGGGATCTACTTTATCATTTGCCTTAATGGCCTTTACTGCAGTTATCGTTATTGCCTGTCCATGTGCCTTGGGCCTTGCTACTCCTACGGCCATTATGGTAGGAACTGGTGTTGCAGCCGAACATGGAATTTTAATTAAAGGCGGAGAACCATTAGAGAGTGCTAGTACTATTAATACTATTGTCTTTGACAAAACAGGAACAATTACAAAAGGAAAACCAGAAGTTACAGATGTGGAGGACTTGGGTACTATTGATGAGGAAGAAGTAACAGTTATTGCAGCAAGCCTTGAGAAACAATCAGAGCATCCACTAGCTGAAGCAATAGTAAATTACGCAGAAAGTGAGAAATTAAAACTAAAAGAAATTATAAATTTTGAAGCAATAGTTGGGTATGGGGTAAAAGGTAATATAGGGAAAACTACATATTATTTAGGAAATCGTAAATTAATAGTTGAAACACTTAAATTAAGTATTGATAAATTTGAAAGAAAGTTAGAGAGACTCGAAGATCAAGGTAAAACAGCAATGATTCTCGCAAATAAAAAGGAAGTCTTGGGAATTATAGCTGTAGCGGATACAGTAAAAGAGACATCAAGAGAAGCAGTTGAGATGTTAAAAAAGAAAGGGATTGAAGTTTGGATGATTACAGGTGATAACCAAAGGACTGCGAACGCTATTGGTATGCAAGTTGGAATTACAAATATCTTGGCTGAAGTTTTACCACAAAATAAAGCGGAAGAAGTTAAGAAATTACAAGCAATGGGTAAAAAAGTTGCAATGGTTGGAGACGGTATTAATGATGCTCCTGCCCTAGCCCAAGCTGATTTAGGTATTGCCATGGGAAGTGGTACTGATGTTGCTATGGAAACAGGAGGAATAGTTATTATTAAAAATGATCTTCGAGATGTCGTTAATGCATTGGATTTATCAAAAACTACTGTACAAAAAATTCGTCAGAATATGTTTTTCGCTCTTTTCTATAATGTAATTGGTATTCCTGTAGCTGCCCGCGCCTTTGCATTTATGGGACTCATTCTTAAGCCAGAGTTAGCAGGTCTTGCTATGGCCTTAAGTTCTGTATCAGTTGTCAGCAATTCCTTATTATTAAAAAAATATGAGACAAACAAAAAAAATTATTTATCAATGTATGCCCCATATATAATGATGGTACTATTTACTGCCCTATTCTTTGAATTTGCGCGCTTTAGTTCAAACAGTATGGGAAAATAATTTAAATCAAAATCTTCATGAAATCTTCATGTTTGATTGGATATACTTAATATTTAGTATAAATATATGAAAAATAATATTCTTACCCCACTTTTAACAATTTTATTAATCGTTGCAGTTTTCTTTCTTGGTTCATTTTGGACAAAGGTACAATATCTTGAAAGTGGTTCAACAAAAACTCAAGCAGTTGCACAGCAACAACAACAAGCTCCTGCTCCAAGTGGCCCTGTTAAGGTATCAATTGATGATGACCCAATTTTAGGAGATAAAAATGCAAAAGTTACTATAATCGAATTTTCAGATTATGAATGTCCATTTTGTAAAAGACATTTTGATGAGACACTTCCTCAATTAGTTAAGGAATATGTCGACAAAGGTTTAGTAAAAATAGTTTTTCGTGATCTCCCTCTTTCATTCCACGATCCGATGGCAACGACGGAGGCTATTGCTGCAAATTGTGCAAGAGAACAGGGAGATGATAGTACTTATTTTAAATACCACCACGAGATATTTAAAAGGACAAAATCAAATGGTAATGGGTTAGCATTGACTGATTTGTATAAAATTTCAGATGATTTAAAATTAAATACTACAAAACTTAAAACTTGTATTGATGATCCAAAACAAAAAGAGGAAGTTCAAAAAGATTTAAGTGACGCTTCTTCAGTTGGAGCAAGTGGCACTCCTGCATTTTTTATTGGTAAATCAACAGATGATGGAACTATTGAAGCACCACTTACATCAGGTGCACAACCATTTAGTGTTTTTAAGACCATAATTGATGAACTTTTAAAATAAATGATAATTGCAAGTACATTAATTGCAACTGCCTACTTAGTTATTATCACATTTTTAATGAATAGTAATTTACTAATAACTACCTTAGTGGGTAATTATGATATAGATTATAAATTTAAAATATTTGCGTCGCTATTTTTAGGTATGTGGAATTCGATGTCGGGAACAGGTTTTGCATTGCTCATTGTTACTGCCATTTTGACAGGAATAAATTTATCACTCTTAGGAAAGAAGTTAAAAAATCTTAAAAAAGAAGGTAATTTAAAATTAGTCGTTGGAGGAAGTACTTTAATTGGAATTGTGGGAAGTGGATGTGCCTCTTGTGGTTTACCTATACTTGCACTTTTAGGTTTAAGTGGAAGTATTGCCTATTTGCCATTTAGAGGTATGGAATTATCATACTTATCTGTAATATTGCTTTTGTTTTCACTTTATCAATTAATTAAAGCTAACAATAAAAATGAATGTGAAATAGTTAAAAAATAAATGAATAAAATATTATTAATATCAATATCAATTTTAGTTGGGATGATTGCAATTTTGAGTTATAAAATTAATTCCGCTTCAAGTTCTACTGGCGGTGGCATTACTATTTCTCCTAGCCCAAATCCACTAACAATTGGTCCTGCTACATTTGCAATAACCGTTAAGGATAAAGCAGGCAAATTAGTAAACGATGCTACTGTATCTTTTGATATAAATATGACAACCATGAATATGGGTACCCAGAAAGGTGTTGCTATATCGACAGGTAAGGGACAATATAAAGCAGATGGGAGTATGTCAATGCGTGGACCTTGGAGAATTTCTGTAGTAGCAAAAATGTCAGATGGAACTACACAAAATAAAGATTTTGTATTTAATGTAAAATAGAAAAATGATAAAAGATAAATTTGTTTTTGGAATTATAATTGCAACGATTTTAATTTTTGCTGGTGGAGCATTTTTTATATCTAAAAAGGAAACAAAAACTGTAAGTGATAGTAAAAAAATACTTGAAGTAGTAAATGACGATTACATAAAGGGGAATAGAGATGCCTCAGTTACAATTATTGAATATTTAGATTTTGAATGTGAAGCATGTGGTGCATATTATCCACTTGTTAAAACATTATCAGAAGAATACAAGAATGATGTTAGATTTGTAAGTCGTTACTTCCCGCTTATGGGTCATAAAAATGGTTTAACTTCAGCCCTTGCTGTTGAGGCTTCAAGTAGACAGGGTAAATATTGGGAGATGTATGATATTTTATTTGAAAATCAAAAGAGTTGGGGTGAAAAAGAGTCTGCGGATCCAAAACTTTTTGAAGAATATGCTAAGCAAATTGGTCTTAATATGGATCAATTTAAAAAAGATAGGGATTCCAAAGAAGTCAAAGATAGGGTTAATAGAGATTTAAACAACGGTAAAAAATTAGATATTACAGGCACTCCATCATTTTTCTTAAACGGAGAAAAAATACCAAATCCAAAAACAATAGAAGATTTTAAAACATTTATTGATGCAGCAATTTTAAAAGCTCCAAAACAAACTGATAAAACAGTTGGTGAAAAAGTACATGAGCATGCCGATCTAACACTTTTCATAGATGGAAAGAAAACTTTATTACAAAGCCGTCCAGAGTTTTTTGAGAAAGATCCTGATATACATTCTCACAAAGATACCGAGGAAGTAATTCATAAACATAAAACAGGTGCAACATTAGGTAGATTAATTGATTCGTGGAATGCTAATTTTCCAACAAAAGTCGAATGGTACTTAAATGGTCAGAAACAAAATAATGATTACAAAACCTATGAATTTAAGGATTTAGATAGAATTGTACTTAGCTTTAGTGATTCTAATTTTAGTCCAACAACAAAGCAAATATCTGAAACTACTGATAGAGCATGTGTTTATTCTGAAAAATGTCCCGAAAGAGGTAAACCTCCAACCGAAGAATGTATAGGTGGATTAGGTACTGATTGTTAAATAATGTATGATATTAATATGAATCGAACAAAATTAATATATAGTATTTTAGGTATAACTGTCGGTAGTTTATTAACTTTGTTTGTGACTACAAATCTAATAAGTAATAATTTTAAAATTAGACAAACAGTTTCGAATAGCCTTGACAAACATTTTATTGAACAAATGATTCCTCATCATGAAGGAGCGATTGATATGGCCAAACTAGCTCAAAAGCGCTCAAAAAACACTAATGTTTTAAATCTTTCCGAGTCTATCATCCAAAGTCAATCACAAGAAATTATTAAGATGCAAACATGGTATAAGGATTGGTATGGGAAAATTCCTACTTCAGATTCTAACCTAACAAATGGAATGGGACGAGGAATGATGCATGGTGGTATGATGGGTGGAAATACTGCTGATACTGACTTATTAGAAAATTCCAAAAACTTTGATGAAGATTTTCTAAAAGAAATGATTCCTCATCATCAAATGGCTGTAATGATGGCTCAAATGCTACTTTCTGGAACTGATACTCCTGAAATGATGCAATTAGCCCAAGATATTATTAAAGCTCAAGAAACGGAAATTACTCAAATGAGATCATGGTTATTTGAGTAATTTTATGAATTACAGAAGTGATTTTCCTATACTCTCAAAAGAAGGTGTTTATTTTGATAATGCTTGCCAAAGTCTCCGTCCTCAATCAGTAATTGATGCAATCACTTCATATTATACAGATTATTCTGCCTGTGCAGGTAGAAGCGGTCATCATTTGGCTGAAATGGTAACCAAGAAATATGAAGAATCAAGGCAAATTCTTGCCAATTTTTTAAATGCAAAAAGAAGAGAAGAAATAATATTTACTAGAAATACTACAGAAGGTATTAATTTAATCGCTCACTCATTAAAATTTAAAGAGGGTGATATTATTGTTACTTCAGATAAGGAACACAATTCTAATCTTATTCCATGGCAAGTGTTAGTTGAAAAAAATGGTATTGAACATAAAATTGTTTTCAATACTTTTGACCTAGACGAATATAAAAAACTTTTAAACAATAAAGTTAGGTTGGTTTCACTTGGACTTACTTCAAACTTAGACGGTGTAACAATTCCTGCAAAAGAAATTATTGAGTTGGCTCATAAAGCTGGTGCATTGGTTCTTTTGGATTGTGCACAAGCAGTTCCCCATAAAAAGATAGATGTTCAAGACTTAGATGTAGATTTTCTTGCATTTTCAGGACATAAAATGCTTGGTCCATCAGGAACAGGTGTTCTGTATGGAAAATATAAATTGTTAGAAGAATTAGAACCATTTATGGTTGGTGGCGATACTGTTTCAGAATCAACTTACACCACACATAAATTTCTTCCCCCACCGGAAAAATTTGAGGCAGGTTTACAAGACTATGCTGGAATTGTTGGACTTGGAGAAGCTGTTAATTATATTAATGGTGTTGGCTTTAAGTTTATTATAGAACAAGAATTATTATTAAATAAATTTATAACTGAGGAACTCCAAAATATTCCAAACCTTACTATCATTGGTCCTAGTGATCCTAGTAAGCGTTCTGGAATTGTATCTTTCTATATTCAAAACAAAGATCACCACCAAATTGCATTAATGCTTGATGAAACTTCAAAAATTATGGTTCGTTCAGGTCAACATTGTGTACATTCGTGGTTTAATGCTAAAAAGATAAAGGGTTCAGTTCGTGCATCTTTTTATTTTTATAATACAATGGAAGAAGCAGAAATATTTGTCAGAGAACTTAAGAAAGTAGTAAGTATTTTATAACTAATATGTTTTGTATTATTGCATTTGTAGTTTTATCAATTATTGGAATATTTAATGTTTCGTATCGTGAACTTGCCAAAGAAGCCTATGATTGTGTTTTTAGACGTATTACATTTCGACCTTGCAATACTGGTTTCAAAGAGAAAATGCAAGCAAAACTAGTTGGCAAACTGTTGAATCGTTCGGTCATAGCAGCACGTTTTTTAAATAAAAACTTTGAACTATTAGCATGGATTTTATTTTTAACAACTATTGGGAGTATTTTCTGGACAGGAAAAGGACTTTTCAATTTTTATATGTACGGAAGTTGCAACGGACTAAATAAATCAGGCTTTTGTGCACTCGATCCTAAAGGCGAAAATAATAAAGTATCAACTGCGGGTGGTAGTTGTGGAACTGGTGAAGGAGATGAAAGCAAAGTAACTCTAAATAGTGTCAATCTAAGTCTCTTTCCTTCACAAAATAATGAATCTAAAAATAATGTTGTATTAATTGGTTGTTACAGCTGTGATTACACAAGAAAGGCATATCCTTTAATTAAAAAATTAATAAGCGAAAATAAGGTCAATTATACATTTGCTCATTATCCTGTTAAAGAAGAAACTTTGTATTTACTTCCGATTGGCTATTGTGCTTATAAACAAGATCAAAATAAATTTTGGCAGTTAAATGACAAATTATTTGAAAGTAGTAAAGAAGATATTTCTAAAAGAGAATTTGTAGATGGATTACTTAAAGATATTGGGTATGATGTTAATAAAATTAATTCCTGTAGCACCTCAAAAGAAACTAACTCTGCGATAGTTGAAAGACGTATCGAGCTTGAAAAAACAAATATCTACGGGACACCATTAATATTTATAAATGGTAAAGGGTTAGTTGGCCCAAAGCCATATCGAGTCTACAACCGAATCCTAAACGGCTGGTAATCTTCACTAAATCTTAATGGTCTAAAGAATATAATCTAAACATGAGGAAGTGGATTAGTATATGCGTAGTCTCAATTATAGTTATCTTTGTTGCAATGAGTGTGTTTAAAGTATCTTCAAGTAATTTATTTTTCTGGGGAATTTTACTTCTTTGCCCACTTATGCATTTTTTTATGCACAATCACCCAAAGACGAAGGATGGAGGACGCAAACATTAAAAACTTTATTAAAATATTTGGATTATTAAGTATATTTATATTTGCAATTGGAATTCTTTCACTCTCGATTGAAAGAGTCAAAATTGACACAAACGACATTGTAAATAATTCACACATAATGAGCTACTATATGAGAAACTCGAGCATGCCCAATATTTATTATATAAACGAAAAATAGTATGAAAATTTTAAAAGGAGGAATGCATATTGAAACTACAGGGTCACAAATAGATTTAGTTTGTGGTATGGAATTATCACAAAATAATAATTACAAATTTTTATATTTAAAAAGAATATATTATTTTTGTTCAAAGAATTGTAGAAAACACTTTCAAAATGACCCAGAAAAGTATATTGGCTAGTGATAATATAAATATATGTACACTTGTCCAATGCATAAAGAAGTTACTTCAGAAAAGACTGGTGTTTGTCCAAAATGTGGAATGGCACTTGTGATGAAGGAAATGGATCATTCCATGCACAATATGGATCACACTAAAAAATCATCGTGGTGGGAGAGATTTAAGATGAGTATGACTATGAGTATGGGTATGGATCATACAGGTCTTGCAGGCCGTGAGATGGCCAAGATGATGGAAATTGACATCAGAAATAAATTTTTTGTTTCTCTTATTTTAACTATTCCAATAGTTGCACTTACTTATATTCCACTCTCATTTAATAAATCTTGGATGCTATTAATCCTTACTACCCCAGTTTATTTTTACTGTGGTTGGATATTTTTATATTCAAGTTATCTTGCAATTAAACAAAAGACTTTAAATATGGCAGTTTTGATTGCTGTTGGTATAACTGCTGCTTATTTATTTAGTGTAGTTCTAACATTTATTGGAAGTGTTGAAACTTTTTATGAAGCCTCTGCAATGCTCACCACATTTGTTCTTTTTGGGCACTGGATGGAAATGAAATCAAGAAGAGGAACAACTGATGCTTTGCAAGCACTTTTTAATTTAGTACCACCAACAGCTAGAGTAATACGAAATGGAAAAGAGGAAATAATTCCAACCTCTGATGTTAAAGTCGGTGATACTATCATTTTAAAACCTGGAGACAAAGTGCCTGTTGATGGAAAAATAATTGAGGGTGAATCTGCAATTGATGAATCCTTAGTTACAGGTGAATCTATACCTGTTTCAAAAACAATAGATGATTTGGTAATTGGGGGGTCAATTAATACTTCCGGATCAATCAAATTTATGGCTACAAAAATCGGAGCAGATACTGCACTTGCTCAAATTGTCAAAATGGTTGAAACTGCACAAAATTCAAAGGCACCTGGACAAAAAATTGCTGATAGATTTGCAAAATATTTAGTAATTGTAGCAGTAGGGGGTGGCCTTATTACTTTTATAGTTTGGTATTTTATTATGGGAGAATCGCTACTTTTTGCACTTACCTTTGCAATTTCAACTGTGGTTATTGCTTGTCCTGATGCACTAGGTCTTGCCACACCTACTGCCGTGGCGGTTGGTACAGGACTTGGAGCAAAACACAATATTTTAATTAAGGATGCCCCAACACTTGAACAAGTATCAAAAATACAAGCTATTGTATTAGATAAGACAGGGACACTAACTGAGGGAAAACCTAAAATCACAGACATTACAGTACTCAAAAACTTTACTCAAAATGAAATTTTGGAACTTGCAGGATCAGTTGAAGCAAAATCAGGACACCCTTTAAGTAAGGCAATTTTAGAAAGAATAACGATAGATAAACTTAGTTTAAAAGAAGTCAGTAAATTTAATTCAATTTCAGGGCATGGAGTTGAGGCAATAGTTGATGGTAAAGATATTTTGATTGGAACAATAAAATTAATGAACGACAGGGGAATTGATATTAAACCAATCAAAATAGAAGTTGATAACTTTTTAAGTGAAGGTAAGACTATAATGCTGATCGCGATCAGCAAAAAAATAGCAGGTGTAATCGCAGTTTCAGATTTAGTTAAAGAGAACTCGCAATTAGCAGTGGCCAAAATGAAGGAATTAGGATTAGAAGTAGCGATGATCACAGGGGATAACAAAAAAACTGCTGAAATAATTGGAAAAAGCCTTGGAATCAATCGTATATTTTCTGAGGTTCTACCAGAAGAAAAAGAAGATTATGTAAAGAAATTGCAGAGTGAAGGTAAGTTTACAGCAATGGTTGGTGACGGAGTAAATGATGCACCAGCGCTTGCCAGAGCCAATATAGGTATTGCAATTGGTGCAGGTACTGATGTTGCCATTGAAACAGCAAATGTTGTCCTGATGAAATCTGACCCAATGGATATACTACGTGCTATTATATTAAGTAAAGCAACTGTAAGGAAAATGAAAGAAAATTTAGTTTGGGCTAGTATTTATAATATTCTAGCAATACCTGTTGCGGCAGGAGTTTTATATCCTAGTTATGGTATAACGCTAAAACCAGAATTTGCAGCACTTTTAATGTCAATTTCATCAATTATCGTCGCAGTTAATGCTGTCTCATTGAAAAGAATCGGGGTGAAACTTAATTAATATATGAAAATATCAAAAATAATGCATGTAGTAAGCGTCCTTGTAGGGTTTGCTGGAGTTTTTACGTTTTTAGGAGCGGTATTCGGTAGTACGAATAACATCGTTTTTGGGATCACTAAAATAGATGCTTTGCTTTGCTCTGGAATTTTAGTTCTTTTTGCAATCTGGGGACAAATTGGAGCAATCCATCACATGATGCTCGAAAAACATGGGGAGATTATTTAATAATCTTCACTAAATCTTAATAAGTTAAATTATATAATTTGTGTATGGAGCGAAAAATAGTTAATAGTTTAAAAGTTGCTAAAAAACGAATTGGGTTAGCGATTAAGGACATCGAAGAAAATAAAGATTGGAAAGCTATACATAAGGATATAATAAGTGCACTCAATTTGATTAAGATTTCTACAAGAAAGTATATTATTGCCAATATGCTTAAAACTACCACAACATCTGAATTTATGAAGTTATACAGGGACTTTAACCCAAAATAATGAGGATTGAGATATAATTCCCATATATGAGAGTACTTATTGTTGAAGATGAGATAAGACTAAACAACATTATCAAAAAAGGATTTGTCGAAGATGGTTTTGCTGTAGACCAAGCATTTGATGGTGAAGAAGGTCAATATTTAGCAGAGAGTGAACAATATGATCTAATTGTTTTGGATTTGATGCTTCCTAAAATTGATGGTGTTACTGTTTGTAAAAATTTAAGAAAGAAAAAAAGCAAAACTCCAATAATAATATTAACAGCAAAATCTACAGTTGAAGATAAAATAATGGGGCTCGACAGCGGTGCTGATGATTACATAACCAAGCCATTCTCTTTTAACGAGTTTAGATCAAGAGTCCATGCATTAATAAGAAGAAGCCATCAAGATCCATCCCCCACACTAGAAGTTGACGGACTAATTTTAAACCCACTTAGCCATGTTGTAACTAGAGATAAAAAACAAATCAAATTAACTCCAAAAGAGTTTGCAATTTTAGAATTGTTAATGAGAAATAGAGGTGAGGTAACAACTAGAACTAACATAATTGAGCATGTTTGGGATTACAATTTTGATGGAATGAGTAATATTGTTGACGTTTTAGTTGTAACACTACGAAAAAAGATAAATAACGGATACAAGCAGAAATTAATTAAAACTGTTCATGGTGTTGGTTATGTAATATGAATACAAAAAGCATAAGATTTAGAATTATAATCCTTTTCAGTTCAATACTCATTATTGCTATTGGTGTTATCTTTTCTAGTTTTTACATATTTACCAATAAAATTATTTATCAAGAAGTGGATAAGGAATTATCACTTCACTCTCACAATTTAGATCAATTTGGAAATGTTCCAACCATGGTAACTGTACAACTTGATCAGAACGGGAATGTAACTAAGAGTTCGGTTGATTTTAATTCTTCAACCATGTTATTTAGTAATTTATTTAAAATAGCACAGAAAAATAGATCGATTACTTTTATTAACCAAAGCATGGGAAATACTCCTATGAGATTTTTAATAAAGCCCACTTGGACAGATGACAAATTAACTGAGGTGTTACTTGTTGCTCATCCAATCGAGGCTATACAGAAATCCTTAAATTCATTAATGTCCACTTTAGCCTTTATTTTTATAATTTTTATACTCCCAGTTATCTTAGGTGCAATAGTATTTACACAAAAGATTATTAAACCAATTTCATCCGTTATTCAAAACATGGATGATATCACGACCGAGAATTTAGAAATGAGGCTTCCTAATCCCAAGTCAAATGACGAAATAGAAAAACTTACATTAACATTTAACAACTTATTAGACAGGTTACATCAATCGTTCAAAAGGGAAAGACAATTTATAGAAGATATTGCTCATGAGTTAAAAACACCCATAGCCACTTTAAAAGGAGGAATAGAACTAACACTTTCAAAAGGTAGATCAAATACAGAATATAAAAGAACATTGAAAGAAACACTTATTGATACCGATAGAATTTCAAAATTAGTTAGCAATTTACTTGACCTTGCATGGGTAGGAATGTCCCAGAATACTCTTAATAACAAACAATTTAATTTGTCCGAAGTCACTAATGATTTAGCTCAAATAGCTTTAAAACTTGGGCTACAAAAAAATATTGTGGTAAATATAGATATCGATAAGAATATAAAAATATACGGAGATGAAAGTAAAATAAGTAGAGCGATATTAAATTTAATAGATAATGCAATAAAATATACCTCTAGCAACAAAAATGTATTAATCTCGCTTAAACAATTAAAAAGAACTATTATTCTTACAATCAGGGATGAGGGTGTGGGTATTTCAAAATCAGATCTAGAGCATGTCTTTGAAAGATTTTACCGAGGATCAAAAACTGCAAAAACATTAGGTTCTGGACTAGGACTTGCAATAGCAGAGGGAATAATAAAAACACATAGTGGAGATATTAAGATTGAAAGTAAAATTGGAAAAGGAACTATTGTAAAAGTAATATTACCAATCTAATATTTATCTATGATGACAAATAAGCAAAGTTTTTCTTCGAATAACAAATTTGTTTTAGTCCCAGTTGAGCTTCTTAAAAATTTAAAAGAACTATCCAAAGGTACAGAATATGAAGATGAGGTAAGAAAAGTCCTTGATTCTCGTGAAGCTATTGAAAATCATGATGTTACAAAACTACCAAAGTCCGCAGTTGTTAAAAGAGTGATAGATGGAGACACTGTGGAGTTATTTAACGGCACAGTACTTAGATATGTGGGAGTTACAGCACCAGAAGAAAATGAACCATTTGCAGAAGAAGCTACTAAGTTAAACCAAGAACTTGTTGAAGGTAAAGAAATAAAACTTGAGTATGACAACTACACTTCAGACAAATTTGGAAGAATTTTAGCCTACGCTGTTGTTGATGGAAAGAATGTTTCCGTTGAACTTGTGCGAAAAGGTATGGCTGAATTAGTTATATATCAAAAGAGGAAGCCATTTATTTATCAAGTTCAATTATTAGAAGCCCAAGAACAAGCAAAGAAACAAAAATTAGGAATTTGGAAAAATTAAAAACTGATATAATCTTCACAAATAGATGAAAGAATTAACCTTTGGAACTACAAATGAAGCAAAGATAAAACAAATTCGAGGTGCACTATCTCCTGCTGGTATTGAAGTCAATGGCGTTGTTGATAAAAGCATATTGCCCGAAGTTATTGAAGATGGAAAAACTGCAAATGAAAATGCAAGGAAAAAGGCTTTAGCATATGCAAAAGCATTAGGAAAAATTGTTTTTTCAATGGACAATGCACTCTACATTAATGGACTTCCTGATGATAGACAACCTGCTTTAAATGTCAGAAGGATTGATGGACATACAGCAACTACAGATGAAGAAATGATTGAGTATTATTCTAAATTAATCGAAAGCTTGGGTGGCAAAGCAGAAGGATATTGGGAATTTGGAATTTGTATTGCAACTCCAGATGATAATTATAAAGAAACTACAATTAAATCTCCAAGAAACTTTGTATCTACTCCAACTACAAACAGACAAGCAGGATACCCATTAGAAAGTATTCAAATTGACCCTGCTTCAAACAAATACATTGCAGACATGACACAAGAAGAACAAGACATATTTTGGCAACAAGCTATTGGTAAAAAACTTTTAGAATTTGTAAAGTCAGTTGAGTTTTAGGAGTAGCACAGCCTCAGTTGTATAAAATAAGTATTCATAAGTTTAAACGAGTATTTTATGTTATCAGTAAGCGTGGGCTAGGCAGAACCGACAGAACACAATTGGGTTAGCGAACCCCACGAAGTGGGGTGAGCTGAAGCTTCCGATCATATGGAGTTAAGCGAAGCCACGAAGTGGCTGAGCGAACAAACCCGAGTCGAGC
>CAYSAY010000013.1:0-9944 GCA_964429215.1 uncultured Gammaproteobacteria bacterium
TTGGTTTCCACCAGATGCTTCTCCTGCTGGAGCATCGCCGGCTGCGGCTGCTGCTGCTGGAGCTGCTGCTGCTACTGGCATTGCTGAAACTCCAAGTTTATCTTGAAGTGCAGTAACAAGTTCTGATAAATCTAAAACTGTAAGTTTTGAAATCTCTTCTACTAATTCATTTACTTTGTTAGCCACGTGTACTCACCCCCTTCAAGATATACAATAATTTCTGCATATTTCCATTTAGTGTGCCGACCAATCCATACATTGGTGACATTAAAGAACCAACAACTTGAGAATAAAGAACTTCTTTTGTAGGTAAAGTTGAGATCTTGACCAATGCTTCTTTGTTTTGGAATGCACCTTCAATAACACCTACTTTAAACTGTGGAACTTGATTTTCTTTCACGAACCTGCCAAGGGTCTGTATTGGAGCTATTGCATCACCTTCAGTTAAAATCAAAGCTGTTTGGCCTGAAAGTACTTCATCAGTTAATATTTCATCATTAAGTCCTGCTTCCTTCCCTGCGATCTTAATAAGAGTGTTTTTGACAACTGTCATATCAGATCCTATAGCCTTAAGTTCAAGCTTTAATTTTTGTTGGAGGGTAACAGAAAGACCTGTGTAATTCACAAATACAATGGAACTAGCTCTTTTCAAGCGTGGGGTTAATTTGACTACTAAATCTTTTTTATTTTGTTTGTTCATATTCCTTGACAAGACTTATTTGATTGCTTGTTTTCTACGGACAAATTGTATTATAGACGAAGTGTTATCTTAAATCAACCTTTACTTCCCATTCCTTGAGTTGCATTTTCAGTGGATACAAGATTTCCCTTATTTGTTAGTTGTTTTACAGCTATTCCAGTTGCATTCTCCAAAACTGTGGGTTTTCCTTCACCGGCCAATTTTACTACCGGTGCAATTGATTTCTCTCTTGGAGAAGCAAGTGCAACAGCCTCTGCATCAGTGGCTGGCTGGAAAACATTACCTGTTTCTGGATCAACTATTCCAGTAGAAGTTTCTTTTATCTTTCCAAATAACTTTCTAAAAAAATCTGCCATAAATTATTATAACTGTGTTTCAGTTTAAAAGTAAATACCCACCTCCTCTTTTGTGAACTTCCGTAACATAAAAATTACTTCTTCACTGCTTGATCCATTTTATGAATTATCCAAAAATAATTATAAGTGATACTCCAGCAAGTATATAGACTGTATTTTCAATATTTAAATACAGAAATCTATAATTAAATAACTAATTTAACTGAAGGGCTCATTGTGGATTTCATGAAAGCTCGTAGTATTGATTTAGTTCCACCAAGTGCTGAGATAATAGTTTCTGCATTTTTTACTAATTCTTCTGTCTTTTGAGAAACTTTTCCAAATGATGTGTGGATTAGTGCTGCTTCTCTCTCAGTCTTAAGTGTAATTAAATTTCCCTTGAACTTGTCAGCGTCTTTTTCAGTTTTTATAACAGTTCCATTTTTTGGATTTGGCATTAATCCTTTTGGTCCCAAAAGCCTTGCAAACATTGCAAGTTTTGGCATCATTTCAGCTGTTGCTAGAAGTAAGTCAAAATCAATTTTGCCAGTCTGCAATCGAGTAACTGTGTCATCGGATGCCACTTCAATTTTTTTGGTTTTTCCAGAAGAAAAGGGTAGTGTAGCTTGTACATTTACGCCTGTCTTTTTTACAACTAAATGAAGCTCCATAGTTCCATCAAATTTTGAATATGTTGCAGATTTTATAGCCTCAACTGCATCTTCTACTTTATATAAAGTAGCTTTAGATACTTTTCCCTTTGATTCTAAATATTTCTTACCTCTAGCAGTGACCACTAATACCTTTTCTTTTCTGACTGGTTTTTCTGCTTCTACTTCTAAAACCTCTTCAACTACCTCAACTTCTTTTTCTTTAACCTCTTCCTTTTTAGGAGAGTCTTTAGCCATCATCGCTGCTTTTTTTGCTTTCTTTTCTGCATATTCCTCAGCAGAAGTCTTTTTAACTTCTGAGTCTCCTGTTAATACTGCTGTTTTAGTTTTTCCCATAATTTATTATTAATTACATTCCCTCTACTTTTATCCCCATTGACCTTGCAGTTCCTGCAACTATTTTAACTGCTTGTTCTAGATCTTTGGTATTTAAGTCGTCCATTTTTTCTTTGGCTACTTCTTCTGCTTGTGCTCTGGTAAGTGTTGCGTGTGTTGCACGTCCTGCGGTTCCAGAACCTTTTTCAAGACCTAATATCTTTTTGATCATTACTGACATTGGAGCCTTTTTGATTATAAAATCAAAACTTCTATCTTCAAAAATAGTAATAACTGCAGGGACAACTTGACCCTTCATGTCTTTTGTCTTGTCGTTATAAGCCTTAACAAACTCCATGATAGCAATACCATGTTGTCCAAGTGCTGTACCTACTGGAGGTGCTGGGGTAGCTTCTGCTCCCTTGAGGTTAATTTTAACTATTACTTTAATTTTCTTTGCCATAATTTCGACTTTCTAGTCTTCCACAAATAAATGTGGTGAGTGTATTGTAACTTAGATCTTTTGGATTTGCAAAAAGTCTAACTCTACAGGTGTTTCTCTCCCAAAGATTGATACCAATACTTTAACTTTTCCTTTTTCTTCGTCAATTTCATGGATTGTACCTAAGAAATCATTAAATGGTCCATCGGTTATTTTTACAGCCTCACCAACAACAAACTTTGATTTGTATCTTGGTGCAGGTGAACTAACGAACTTTTGAATGTTTTTAACTTCAATTTCAGATAGAGCAGTAGGCTTATTGCCAGCACCTACGAATCCTGTAATTCCAGCAGTAGTTCTAACTGCAAGCCAAGTAGGATCGTCTAAAACCATTCTGACAAGCATGTATCCAGGGAATATCTTCTCTTTAACTTGTGCTTTTTTACCACCTCTAATTATGATTTTATCTTGTGTAGGAACCAACATTTCAAAGACATTGTCTTTAAGTCCCATTGTTTCAACTCTTTGTCTTAAAGTTTCCATGACTCGTACTTCGTGGCCAGAAGAAGTGTGAACAACGTACCATTTAGCTTTTGGGTCTTCAGTTACAGTAATAATGATATGTCCTGGAATCTTTTTGTTTCCAGTACCTTTTTCATTAATCTGTAATTCAGGTTGTGCTGTGTTATCCATATTGTTTATTTGATTATCTCGAAAGCAAATATTCCATTCCTTTTGTTAGCGAAAAATCAACTCCGCCTACAAATATAGCAACTATTGCTGAAATAGCTATTACCAAACTTAGGTAGTTTACCACTTCTTTCCGTGTAGGCCAAGTGACTTTTTTAAGTTCAGTATTAACCTCCGAAAAAAATGAAAATAATTTTGACATTAAATTTTAATAATTTCTTTTCTTCTCAAGCATTCTAGCAAAATTAATCTTATATTTTTTCTCTTTTCTTTTTTCAGAAGGTTTCTTAAATCTTTCTCTGTCACGAAGCTCCAGCAAAAGACCCGACATTACAGTCTTTTTGCGAAATCGTGCCAATAAGGCATCGTCTGACTCTCCTTGTTTCTTTGTTACTATGAACATATTTGTTAAATATAGTTCCAGCCTGCGCTGTGAACATAATTTGAAAATCGCCTCCTTTCAAGAATACCATTAAGCTACATTATATCATGTAAATTTAAATATTTGTAGGAGGTAGTATGTGTGGAATACTTTCTTCTTTTTTCTTCTTTAATGCAAATATAGTTGCAACAATTGCTATTAATATAAATCCAGCAACAAAATATAGTGCATATTTTGCGAAAAACTCATTTTCTGGTTTTGGTTCACCTTGATCAAGTGGATCTGATTCTGCTGCTGATGGCTCTATCGTTTGTAATAACTCCCTAGATATTCCAGATGAATAGGTAGCAGAAGGCTTCGCAGAACTTTTAGAGCTAGCTGTTGATTTGGCAGTAGCAGTTTTCGTAACTGTTCCTACAGCAGGTCTAGTTGTGGCCCTTGCAGTTGCAGTAGCAGTTGCACTAGTTTTACAGTCGCAATCAGTGTCAGTAGAACAAAGTGGATTCCTACAATAACCTTGGTAACAATATAAGTTTGCCTTACAGTTGTAATTACTTCCACAAGTCCCTCCACAACTATTTGGTTCACCGCCACCAATTGGAGGTTCTGTTGGGCTGGCAGTTGCTGTTGGCTGAGACGATCCCAGTTTTTGATCGATTATTGTTTTAAATGCTGAAAAAGGTTGGGAACCTATTAATGTATCACTCGTACTTACAAAGTTTGCAGCGTTACCGATGAAAAATGTTGGTGTGCCAGTAACTCCTTTAAATACACCTTCAGACATATCGTCTTGAATTTCAATTAGTGGGACTCTGGTAGAAAAACATGTATTGTATGCAGACATATCTAGATTTAACTGAACAGCGAAGTCCGAACCTAAATCAATTTCGGACAATGTGGCCTGTTTAGCAAATATTAAATCGTGCATTTGCCAGAATTTATCTTGGGTAAAAGCACATTGTCCAGCAAAGGCTGCCTTTTCTGCTAATGGGTGGGTTGAAATTATAGGGAAATCTTTAAAAATAAATTTAACCTGTGTTGGATAATTTGCAAGAATAGTGGACATTGTGTTGTCTACAAAGTCCTTACAAAAAGTACATTGAAAATCACTATATGCAACTATTAAAACAGGTGCATTTTCTAATCCAATAAAAGGTTCTCCTTGAGCGATATCAACAGGTTCACCTGATGCCGCTTTTTCCTTTTGGTTAAAATTAAGATTGACTAATGCCCAAACAAAAAGTGGAAGTGCAACAACTAAAGCCAAAATAACACCAATACTCATAAGATTACGAGTTTTTATTGGAAGAGATTTAAATCTCTTGAAGAAGTTCATATAATCATATTAGTGTTACTATTTTCTACTGTCAATATATATTAATTTAATGGTTACGATATTTACAATTTGGATTGCAATCTTACCAGTTATTACTTGGCATAATCGTTATGAAGTTCCAAAAGTCTCATGGTTGCTTGCAGGCGGACTACTTGCACTATTATATCTATTAATAAACTTTAAAAAAATAATTTTTAATAAAAAAGACTATTTTTATTTAGGCTGGTTGTTAATTCTTTTAATTTCAAGCTTATTGTCTGAAAACGTTAAGCTTGCGATTTTGGGTGGAAGTTATAGACATCAAGGAGTAGTTTTCTTTTTCTGTTTGTGGGTGCTAAATAAAGTAGTAAGTCTATTTAATAAAAAAGAAAAGGACTCTTTATATAGAGGTATAGGGTTAACAGTAATAGCAGAAGCGATCTTAGTTTTGGTAGGTCATAGACTTGGTACTCTCGGAGACATCAATGCAGTAAGTGGCTTTATCGCAATAGGAATTTATTTTACTTTTAATTATTTACCAAAATGGTTATCAATTATTCCAATTTTCGCTTTTTTATATAATTTTTCAAAATCAGCTACATTATCATTAGCTCCATATTTGTTTAAAAAAATAAATATTATTTTTATACTACTAGTACTCATAGCAAGTTTTATTATTAAACCTATTGATAACACATCACTGTTTGAAAATAGGGAAGTGATTTGGAAGCATTCAATAAGTTTAATCGCCGATAGGCCAATAATAGGCTACGGTGCAGAGTCAAATGAAAAAATATTTAAAAAAGCCTTTAGTGAATCAGGTTTTCCATTAGTAAACTTAATTATAGATAGAACACATAATTTATTTTTAGATATTACTATATGGTCAGGAATAATAGGACTTATTTTGTTTTTGTCTTTTTTGTTTCATTCATTTAACGAAACGGAGAAGAAGCTTAAAAATGTATTCATTGCCTTCCTAATTTATTCAATGTTTCAACCATTATCAGTTGCCCATTGGATTTTACTGATGATAATAATATAATGATTGAAATGGCAACCAAAAAGGCACTAATTACAGGTATAACAGGCCAAGATGGGTCGTATCTAGCAGAAATGCTTCTTGAGAAGAATTATGAAGTTTCAGGAATAGTAAGAAAAACTTCACATGAAGATTATGCAAATATCGGTCATATTCAAGAGGATTTAAAACTTTTCCAAGGAGACTTATTAGATCCTGTATCCTTAAGAGAAATAATTCAAAAAACCGAGCCAGATGAAGTATATAATTTAGCTTCTCAATCTCATCCTTCTGAAAGCTTTAAACAGCCAATTCATACAGCAGAAATTACAGGTATAGGAGCGCACAGAGTATTAGACGCAACACTTGATGTAAACCCAAAGACTAAATTTTATCAGGCATCAAGTTCTGAGATGTTTGGTTGGGTCAGAGAAATTCCTCAAACTGAAGAAACTCCATTTAATCCAGCAAATCCATATGCTGCAGCAAAGCTTTATGCTTTTGCAATGACAAAGATTTATAGAGAATCCTACAACATGTTTGCAACCAATGGAATTTTGTTTAATCATGAGTCACCAAGAAGGCATCTAGGTTTTGTAACCCAAAAAGTTACCTATGCAGCAGCTTGTGCTAAATTAGACATCAAAAACTCAACCCATTTAAATGAAGAAGGGGAGTCGATTGTTAAAAATGGAAAAGTGTCCCTAGGTAACCTTGAAGCAAAAAGGGATTGGGGTTTTGCAGGCGATTATGTAGAAGGTATGTGGATGATGATGCAAGCAGAAAAAGCAGATGATTTTGTATTAGCAACAGGGGAGACTCATACAATTAAAGAACTCTGTGAAGAGGCATATAAATGTGTAGGATTAAATTATGAAGACCATATAACTGTTGATAAAAGATTTATAAGACCAACAGAAACAGGTCCATTAGTAGGAGATCCATCAAAAGCAAAGAAAGTATTAGGTTGGGAACCAAAAACTAAATTCAAAGAACTTGTGGCAATTATGGTTGATGCCCACCTTGCAAGGCTAAAGTAATCGGTGTTACTATAAATTCATATGTTTAATCAAAATGCGTTAGTAGATTTAATTCAAAAGATTTTAAAAGGCCAAAATATTATTGGCAATAATATTGAAAAAATTAAATCCGACATCGTGTTAATAAGAAGTGATATTGGAAATTTAAACGATGAAGTAATTGATCTTAAATCAAAAGTTGACAATCATACCGAAAGAATTAATTTAATTGGAAAACAATTGGCAAATTTAGATGATGATGCTCCAAGTGGTGAGGACTTCAACAAATTGGAAAAAAGAGTTACTAAAATAGAACAAACGGCAGTTTTTGCCTGAACTTCAAAACTAAATATTAAAAAATTTCAATAGTGGGGTAGTGCAGTTGAGAGTGTGATGTTGCTTTAGGGATTTTAAAAAATGCGCAAATATGCACTTTTCTCGATTCCTAAAATCACACCCTCAACTTTCGATCAAATTACTTGCCGCGCTTCAGTTCAAGTGAGACCTGTCTTTCGAGTCGTCGTCGTTCAAGCGCTTCTTTACGAATTCGGGCCGCCTCGGCGCGTTTTTTGAGCCAATCGCGACCTTTTGTCATCCATTTAGGACGACGCCAACGAAATCCGCTGAAAAGAACTGCAAACAAGACGATCAGAAAACGGTACGACATTTTTTGCCTCCTATGGCAAACTAAAAGATTTTTTCGATCTGGGTGGATTATACACTTGTTGAACAATCGTCGCAAATTCTTCCACCGGGTGTGGGTGACGAATGCCAACCGCAAATTCGGCGATGGCATTTGATGCATTCATGCTTGCCATCAGCAATATCCTCTTTATGGATGTGACTTTCGTCGCCTGGTGGTAGATTTGCTAACTCTTGACAAATTGGACAGTCCATTTTTTTCTCCTTGTTAAACTGCTTTTTCCTTGGAACGCTCCAAAGTGGGGGAATTGTAACAAATTTTGTAGGTGAAGTAAAATTATAGGTCTATATTAGTTATTAGTTTTCAAGTGGAGGAACTAATTCGACAAGGTTTTTTAATCTTCTGTTTTCTTGAAGACTTTTAAGACCGTGTGATAAACCGTTAGCTTTATCAATTTTTGCATCTATAAGCTCCAATGCTTTCATTTGTGCATCGTGTAAAGTATTTCCAGTGCCAGTTTCACTAAAACTAGTATCTGGTATTGATGCTTTTGCTGTAAATCTTTCCATTTGCGGAATTATATATCAAAATATATCAGAAGTACAATTTTTGATATTGAAGTATTGCTAGTGACAGGAGTTTGAGAGATTGGGGGATTTTTGATTTCCTTTTTTCTCTGACTCCTGCCACTTGTTAAAATTACTGAACCCAGAGAGGTCAATGAAATTTAGGCAAATGCCTTTTCGATCGCATCTTTGACAGCTAATTTAGCGTTCTTATAGCCATCCAAGACTTTAAGCTTCAGGTTGATCTTATCCGCGTCTTTGTAGTGGACAAGTCCATTACGAAAATGCCACAAACCATCTTCTTCTTTTTTGACTTTCATGATATCTCCTTGTTATGATAATTCTCTCACTGGGTTCAATGTGCGACTTCAATTTGATTGAAAATAAACTTGCACTATTTTATTTTCGGATTCAAATTCAAGTGAAGGAATTATACTATAGGAAGATACTAAATTGCAAGGAGTTGCAGGGGCTAGCGAATATTGGGGCTCTTTCAGTTGAATCACTTATGGATAAACCCACGACCTCACGGTCGGGGTTTTTACACACTTCGGACTTCGTCCGTTTTGACAAAACCCACATTCTTTCGAACGGGGTTTTATAGTGATAAAAACTCTAATATCCCGTATAGCTCGGGTCAAAGAAGATTTAAAACCTGTGAGGGAAATGCTTAATGATCTTCTTAATAATAACGAGAAATATCAACTTGCAGATAAGGAAGCTAAAGAGGCAAGCAAGAAAAAATCAACTGCAAAAAGGGAAATTCTTTCAACTCCGGAAGGCAAGATGGCGGAAAGTAAAGTGAATGAGCTTAGGGATGATTTAAAAGAAGCACAGGAAGCCCTATCTACTTATCTGGCAGACTATCAGAGGCTTACAGGATCTAGCGAGATTGAAGGTGAAGATGGTGAACTTAGAAAAATTGTATATGTTGCTAAATTGATGAAAAAGACTAACCTCGAGAATAGATAAAGACCACAAAATTTGCAGGGCTGGAGGGAATCGAACCCCCAATAAAGGATTTGGAGTCCTTTGTTATGCCATTTAACTACAACCCTAGGTATTTGGAATTATATCAATTATTGAGGTACAATAGCTAGCGATATGCTGAAGGACACCTTAACAGTTCCATGCCCCTTCAAAGTTGGAGGATATTGTGATGAAAGTTGCGAAAATTTCTATGACATTTTGGTTGTAACAGCAGAAGAAGCAAGCCGTCGAGATGTAAGTTTCAATCAGGTTGTAGAGGAAATAGTTAATTCTTCAGAGGCTGAATTGTCTGTTTACAGAATGAAATTAAAACATCCAGAAACGGCTGAGGCATGTAAAAACAATATTATTCATTGACGAGTTATGCATTTTTATATAAGATGGTCACATGGCAGAAAATAAAAACGATTCTAATTATGCAGAAAAACACGGGATAAATTCAAAAGGTGTTAATACTGCAGATACAGTTCGTTCAACTGCTGGAAAAGGTTCAGTAATAAGTGCTACTGGCCAGCATGGGGGGGGAGACAAACGAGGAGATTGGGAAGACAGGCTTGATGCACGTATAGAAAAGACAGGATATATAGCAAAATTAATCGCTAAGAAGTTTGCTAGTGAGGGAATTATTACAATAAACGATGATGGCCAAACATTTCATATTGGAGGTGAAGGCGGAGGAGAAGTTTATAAAATAAAGATGTTACCTCTAGTGTGGGCTGTTTTAAAAAATAAAAAATAACTTCTGTTTTGTAGGTTTTTACTTAAGCTTTGTGAAGTTTTATTTTAGCTTACTCGATTCCTTGTGAAGTGTTTGTTTTTTACAAACTTGGCACCATTTGTTAAGTTCAAGTTTTC
>CAYSAY010000014.1:0-9532 GCA_964429215.1 uncultured Gammaproteobacteria bacterium
GACGCGCAGGTTTTAGGAACCTGTGGAGTAATCCTTGGAGGTTCAAGTCCTCTCCCGCGCACTTTATAAAAAAGTGTATTATTAATATATGCAAACTATCCACACATTCAAGAAAAAAGAAAAGGACACTTTGTCAGTATTTTTACTATTTATTCCAATAGTTGTTTTTTTTACTATTCTTGCTATCTTTAATTATGTTTAAACAAATATTTTTGCCATTAATTGCTGTTGCAGGATTTATTGTACTTGTTGGATTGCTTTCGCAAGGAAAACTAAATTTTTTGATTCCCACAGCAACACCAATTGCAAACTCTAAAAAAATTAAAATTGAGAATACTGAAATTAATATTGAACTTGCCAACACTAACGAAACAAGATCAAGAGGTTTGGGTAATAGAACTAAATTGGACGAAAAGAGTGGTATGCTATTTGTTTTTTCTAAAGGTTCCAAACCTACATTTTGGATGAAGGATACAAAAATTGCATTAGACATAATTTGGATTAAAGATAAAAAAATAGTAAAAATAGATAAAAATGTGCAACCAGAACCAAATGTTTTAGATGTAGATCTTAAAAAATATCCAGCCCCTTCTGAAGTTGACTACGTATTAGAAGTTAATGGTGGTTTTACTGATAAAAACAGCATCAAAGCTGGCCAAAGCTTATCCGGTCTTGAACAATTGTAGAGTCAGAGGTCATTCTTGCAGGATGAAGGCAAAAATCTCCCCACTTTTGGTTAATAGAATCCATTGCTTTTGTTAAATTATTTTTTTTGACTTGATCGCTAAAAATATCAAGTTGCAACGTTTTGTCTGAACTTAAATTAAACACGTTAACGGCTATAACTCTAGGTAAGTCATTATTAGGACATTCAGATAGAATATTTAGCGCTTCTTTATAAATATCTCCACTTTCAAATATTGCTCTTTTGGATTTAACTCCTTTATGCCAGAAGCTACCATCACGAAATGAAATAGACAAATGAACTCCTTGAGAGATAAGTCCGGCCCTTCTTAATCTGAACCCTGTTTTTTGACAAAGTTTAGAAAGAATTTCAAATTTTAAATGTGCTTTGTTTGGAGGTGGTGCATATGAATTACCATAAGTTTTCCTTGTCGTTTTAAAATCATCTACTTCAAAGCCATGTAGTCTTGTGTGCCAATAAAGACCTCCGATACCACCGAAGGCTAATTTTAATTTCCATACTGGTGCATTATAAAAATCCAATACTGATTTAATACTGTATAAGTTTAATCTTCCTGAATTACCCTTTTTAATTCCTGTAAGATCAGTTAATTTAAGTTTTTGAAATATATTTAGAAAATTATCTTTGTTAATTTCTGATAGACCATCTGGTTTTTTAAGATTGCTTGCAATCTTTGCTAAATATCTATTAGTAGAAATGCCAATTGAAACTGTAATGTATTCACCTACTTCTTTTTTTATTCTTTCTTTTATCTCTAGGCAAACCTGACTTGTATCTGTGTTATGTGGCAGGTCAAGGTGGAACACAAATTCATCAATCGATTTGGGTGCTACATTGTCTGAAAATCTTTTTAGTATCCGGAGAATACCTTTATGAACAAACCTATACTTTGGTGGATCTGGCAATAATACTTTTAATCTGGGAAATATCTTCTTTGCTTCGGCAACTCTCATACCTGTCTTTATTCCTAATTTCTTGGCATCTACTGATGCTGCCAATATACAACCTGAATTTGTAGTATATGCAGCTACGGCTATTGGCGTATTTCTTAGTTTTGGATTTGCCTGTTGTTCAATAGTTGCAAAGCAAGAATTGATATCAAGATGAATTATTGTTGGGATAACTCCATTAAATTCCATGATAAGTGTTTGGTATTGAATTTTAGTTTTAAAAACAAATCATTTGATAAGACTGAAAAGATGTGAACCAGTGTCTTTCCCTCAAGGTAATCATGTCTTAATCCTACCTTTGTAATTTTGTAATCTCTATTCTTCCAATGCATTGATAGGGGAGTATTATTTAATAAAATTACATCTACTTTTTCGGATATTGTTTGCATAATTAATATTAAATATATGCCGAAGTAATACCAAAGTCAAGAAGAAATAAGATTTAGTAGTATTTGTATTGCTAAACTTAGAGTAATATCCTATAATACTTGTTTATGGAAAATAAATTAAAAAAATATATGCCAGAAGAATTAGTTGGTGCTTTTAAAAAAACACCTATCACATTAGTGAATGGGTTAGAACTTAACCCTGATGGCACATATACCAATGGCCATGATACTTTTGAACTCAATGGCAATAGGCTTACTAGGGTAATATCTGAAACAGAAAAACTTCAGGCAGTGAATGACCAAAATAAACGTAAAGAGACTGTAAAAGCGACTTCCTTGGCAAGGGATGAAGCATTAATTGATGAATTGAAAAAACAAGGAATTATAAAATAAGATCAACCTGATCTGGGATTAGTGTTTTAATTCTATTTGCAATATCCACACCTTCTCCTTTTGCTATTATGTTTGCCTTTTCTCCCCTTAAATGTTTAATTATTAAATCTGTTTTTTCTTGTGGATCAAAAGATTGGGATTCATCAGTCCAATGCATCCAATAAAAAGGGCGAATTATTCCATCGGTTTTTAAATTCTTTGCTGTTTCATCAACCCAATTTTTATCCTCCTTTGAAATTCCTGGAAGTATAAGTGTTTGCATTCATTTATTATATAATAGTAATTATGAATAAAGTAGCTAAATTTGTTATATATTTATTTTCTATTCTTATTCTAATTTCAGTTGGCTGGTGGGGAAGTGATAATTATAAAAAAATTTTAAATCCCGACACTAGTTTGCCAAGCTGGAACAAACCCAAGCCTTTGGAAAAATATACGATTGAAAATCTTTCGAAAACTGAAGTTAAACAGGTTAAGATTAATATAGATAATGACATATTCAATTTTGAATTTGATCCTACTTTAGAATACAAGAAGGGTGCTAGTCTTAAAAAAGTAACAGGCCTTATCAATATCCCTGATTCATCTGATCCAAAACCAATTGTTGTATTAATTCGTGGCTATGTGGATCAATCAATCTACAAAACTGGGGTAGGAACAATGCGAGTAGGTGAATATTTTAAAGATAATGGCTACATAACAATTGCTCCTGATTTTTTAGGTTACGGAGGGTCATCTGTTGAATCGGGAAATATATTTGAAACCAGATTCCAAACATATACGACAGTACTCACAATTTTAAAATCGATTAATAAAGATAATTTTCCTGATTGGGATGGGAAGAATATATTTATCTGGGCGCACAGTAACGGGGGGCAAATTGCACTGACATCTCTTGAGATTACTGGGCTAAATTATCCTACTGTTCTTTGGGCTCCTGTAACAGAAGCATTTCCTTATACTATTTTGTATTATACCAACGAATCTGATGATGGTGGAAAATTCATACGTCGTGAATTAGCTAAATTTGAAACTGACTATGATGTTGATAAATTCTCCAATTCTAAATATTTTGACCGCATAAATGCTCCGGTTGAATACCATTTAGGTACCTTAGATGATGCAATTCCTGCTGAATGGAGAGATAGATTTTTGAAAAGAATGAAATCACTTGAAAAAGTTGTTACAAACTACAATCACTCCGGCGCTGATCATAATATGAACCCGCTTTGGAGTGATGCAATTTCGAAAAGTTTTGAATTTTTCGAAAAACAAAAGAATTAACGATTCTCTTGAGGTTTTGCCATGTTTACGTTCATAGCTCTTCCCTTTAAGTCTTTCCCGTTACCTTCTAATGCTTTGTTAGCTTGTTCTTCGGTCTCCATTTCTACAAAACCAAAGCCTCTGCTTCTTCCAGTCATTCTATCCATAATAACTACGGCATCAATAACTGTACCAAAAGTTGCAAAAAAAGCTCTTAAGTCATCGCTAGAAACTTCCCACGAAAGATTTCCAATAAATAATTTTTTCATATGTTGTGAATTTAATTCCTCACCTCTTTTCTTTTTACCCCGATTAAATCGGGGTCTACCTTACCTTGGGGACTCAAATAAAAGTCTTTAACTCTATTCTCATATAACCTTGCGGACGGTAAATGTAGTATACTATACACATGAGCGATAAGCAAGGTGACACAACAAGTGACAATAAACCAGTATCTTCTATTCCTAAAATGTCTATTTTTGACAAAAGGGGACAAGCAAACATGTCAAGATTTAACAAACTAACTAATATGCCACAGAAAACTGAGAGAGTTAGCATTCCTACAGTCAGAATTAATCAACACAAGGGTGCCTGATTTTATGATATACTTCCGACATGGCAAATAAAATTTCATCTACTTTTAAAAGGTTGGATAATGGAAATGTAGAAGTTCTATATTCAATTCCAGCAGAGATCATTATAACTACAAAAGGTGAAGTTCTTAAGGAATTTGCAAAAGATACAAATATCCCTGGTTTCAGGAAAGGCAATGCACCAATCTCTAAAGTTGAGGATGCAGTTTCAGAGGAAAAACTTTCTGAACATATTTTAAGCCATATTTTGCCACAAGCATTTAGTGACTCCATTAAAGAACACAAATTTAACCCTGCAATGTATCCTAAATTTGAGGCTGTCAAAATTGCATCAACAAAAAATATAACTGATGATGGTGTTTGGGAAATTAAAGCTGTAACTTGTGAAATACCAAAAATAGTTATCCCTAAGGATTTGAAGAAAAAATTAAAATCTGACGAAAAAGATCAAGGAGTTTTGGTAAAATCCTTACTTGAAGTAGTTAAACTTGATTTGCCTAAGTTGCTAATAGATGAAGAGGTCAATGCTAGACTTTCTCAAGTTTTAGAAAGAATTGAAAGATTAGGATTAACATTGGAAGGTTATTTGAAAAGTGTAGGCAAAGACGTTATTAAGTTGCGAGCAGAGTACGAACAACAATCAAATGAAGCTATTTCACTTGAGCTTATTTTAAATGAAGTTGCAAACAATGAAAAAATTAATGTAACTGAGGCTGAAGTAGATGAATTTATCAAATCAACTGGTGAAGAACTTATCAAAGTTGAAAAAGACCAACGTGATGTATTAAAAAGGGTTATCCTTCGTAGGAAAGCTTTGGAAAATTTAGCCAAGAAGTAGTACAATAGGCGCATATGGATTTTAAAACCCAAAAAGCCAAACAGTTAAAGCAAATAAGGACCAAAAACGTTGTTGAACAAATAAACGAAATAGGGTCTGGTGTAGCAGATACTGTCAAAAATGAATTAAAAGCCACAAGTGATGAATTTTTCAAACAATTATTAGGTCAACAACGAGAACTTCAACAAAAAAGGTCAGGGGAACTTCCTAAAGGACAAGCAGTTCAAATGAATGAAATTTCTAATGGACAGGTTGAAAAAAATAAAAAACTTCAAGAACAGATATTTTTTGAACGAAGGATGTTCAATGAGGAAAGACAGTCAACAGGAGAGAAACTTAATGAACTAAGATTGAGATTGCAAGCAATTCAATCAGAGGCTGCTAAAATGGTTGCCACTACTGCTAGCTTGTCACAGGAAATTAAAGTTGCTGTAATGCAGGGAGCTACATCAGTTTCAGAATATCAGATTAACTTTTTTGAAGACATAATTAAAACTATTACAGCATTTAGAAAAAAGATTGATACTGCTGTTGTTTGGCTTCAAGGTCAGAATAAAAGAGCAGAAAAAAAGAATTTCTGGAGCCAATACAAGAAAAAGGGGTCAAGTTTTCTACTTTCTGGCGAAACCTACTCGCAAAGATCGGCTGGATAAAAATGTCCGAAGCAAACAATATTCTTTTAGAAATAGGTGGTCTTGACGTTGGTGATCAGTTTACTTCTTCAAATTTGGGGGATTTTAATACAAATAATGTTGTTCGTGTAGTTAGTGAAACAAATTGTGTTAAGCCAATTGCTGTGCCAATTCGTGGAACTGAAACTGTCTACAGTATTGTTGGTAAACCTCACCCATTAGATTTATCAATATGCAGAGATTGCGATAGACTCAAGGGAAGCGGTAGTTGCCCTATTTTCCAAAAGGCTAGCGAATCATATTAAATTTATATTGTTTATTTGTACGATAGAGTATATACTGGGTAAGTGATATCTCGCTGGTCCAACTTAAAGGATATAGTAGTTAAATTGAGAAAAGAGGGAACTTCAATCGGGGTAATTAACAAAAAATATGGAATACCAAAATCGACGTTAAGTGTTTGGTTTAGAAAAATTAAACTAAGTAAACTCCAGAAAGATAGAATATATAAATCTGCCTCAATTAAAATGGATAATGCCCGTAAAAAAGCATTACTTTGGCACCATTCACAAAAAAAGAACCGTATGAAATTAGCTGAAAAAGAGGCCGATTCTGTACTTAGCAGTGTAAACATGAATGACATATCTATTTTAGAAGTTGCCTTAGCTTTTTTATATTTAGGAGAAGGGGCAAAATCAAATGAAACCAGTGTGGGTAACGCAAACCCATTAGTATTAAAATTTTTTATAAATGCAGTTAAAAAAATTTATCCAAACGCTAAGCTTGGCAAATGCCAGCTTCATTTAAGGTCTGACCAAAACACAACAGATGAAATGATATACTGGTCAAAGGAATTAGATATAAACGAGAGTGAATTCAGCTTTGTGAAAGATAAGAGAATAGCCAAAACAAAAACATATGTGAGTTACCACGGAGTATGTGTGATTAGATTCACAGAAATCGCCATTCAAAGAAGATTACTGTTTATAAGCCACAAGTTTTGTAATATAATAACGTCATTGGACTCTTAGCTCAATTGGTAGAGCGTACCCTTGACGTGGGTAAGGTAACAGGATCGTAGCCTGTAGGGTCCACTAGAAAGTATTGGGCCTGTCGTTCAATGGTAGGACACGTGGCTGGCAGTCATGTAACGGGAGTTCGATTCTCCCTAGGTCCACTTTTAAATAATATATGATTAAGACAATTAGTTGTAAAAATTAAATAATGTCAAAACTATTAGTCAGTCTTCTTGCAGGATTAGGGGCAATGTTTGGTTGGGGAATTTCTGATTTTTTTGCAAATTTTGCTTCTGAAAAGATTGGAAATATAAAAACATTCTTTTGGTCACAACTAGCAGGACTTTCCTTAATTTTGTTAATTCTTATATTTACACTTCCCGCGTTTAGTATTTCAGTATCATTAACACCATTACTTCTCTTAAGTGTTGTTGGCTATATAATCGGATATCTTTTTTACTATAAATCCTTTGAGATAGGAAATTTATCTGTTGTTGCTGTTGTTATAAACCTAAATGCAATTTTTACAATGCTTGTTGCATATTTTATTAGGGGTCAAAGATTAACAGGCTTTCAAATTCCAGCAGTTGTTTTAGTCATACTTGGAGTTTTACTTGTATCTGTAAACTTTGAGGATTTATTTAAATCAAAAAGCGTTACTCTACTAAAAGGAGTTAAAGAAGCAATAATTGCATCAGTTGGGTTTGGTATTCTTTGCTGGCCAGTAACTGAATATCTTGTAGAAAAAATGAATTGGCTTTGGGAAACAGTAATTGTTAGAGTACTCGCTATCTTGTTTGTGTTTATAATAATGATATTTAAGAAACAGAGTTTAAAAATGCCAAAGAATATAAATAATATTTGGAAAACTGTTTTTATTGTTGGAATACTTGAGGCCTCTGCTGTTTTAAGTTTAAATTATGGTTTTACTGTAGGTGACAGTATTTTGATCGCTCCAATTGCAAACTCTGTTGCAATTGTAACTGTAACCATGGCAGTTATATTTTTAAAGGAAAAAATCAGTAAAATTCAACTTGCAGGGATTATATTAACAATCTTTGGAATTATTCTAACTGCTTTTTAAATATTCCTCCACTTACTTCTAGCCAAGAGGGGAAGTTAAAAACAATTTGACTATATTGAAACCTATAGTATAATATTCATATGCCACACTATGAATTAGAAGGTCAAGAAATCCCTGGCACTCGCCATGATCAATATGATATTGAAGCGCATCTAGTTGCAAATGATATCATCGCTAGAGAATATTACAAAGTTCGAAAAGAAGTAATTGAAGTTCAAGATGAACAAGGACTGGAGTGTTTTCGAGAATATCAAAAAGGTATTATTGAGGGTGTAGCAACAGATATACTAAAAGAACTTCCTTCAGGTAATTAATTTACTTCTCAAACACAAACATAAATGGTATACTTCAAATAGGTAAAGAACTTTCTACTCATTGTGTTTTACACACTATAAGGTATATAATTAACTTTCCCTTTAAATATGGATATACGAAACGTAGCTATTATTGCCCACGTCGACCATGGTAAAACAACCTTGGTAGATGCTCTATTGCATCAATCTCATACAGAGATGAAAAAGGAAGTTTCCGAACAGGAAGCTATCATGGACTCAAACGACCTTGAAAGAGAAAGAGGAATTACAATTTTTAGTAAAAATGCTTCAGTCATGTATAAAGGTACAAAAATTAATATCATAGACACTCCAGGACACGCTGACTTTGGTGGAGAAGTAGAACGGGTACTTTCTATGGCCGACGGAGCTTTACTTTTGGTTGATGCTAAAGAAGGTCCAATGCCTCAAACAAGGTTTGTATTAAAACACGCTTTAAAAATGGGTCTTAAAATTATTGTTATTGTAAATAAAATTGATAAAACTGGTGCAAGATCAAAATGGGTTGAAGGTAAAACATTTGACTTATTTGTTGAGCTTGGAGCATCTGAGGATATTGCAATGTTCCCTACAATTTATGCATCAGGAAGAGATGGAAAAGCAGGACTTGAACCAGATCTTTCTACTATGACTGACATTTCTCCTATTTTTGACGAAATCTTAAATTACATTCCTGCGCCTGATGCTGATCCTGAAAAACCTCTTCAAATGTTAATAAGTAACATTGGAAAAGATAGTTACAAAGGAAGAATTGCAATTGGAAGAATCAAGAATGGAAAAATGCTATCGAACTCTGACATTATCCATATAAATAGAGATGGAGTTCAGACAAAAGGTAAAATAACTAGTATTTCAACTTTTAAAGGACTTACTAAACAAGAAGAGACTGAGGCAATTGCAGGGGATATCGTTGCAGTTACTGGAATTTTGGACGCTACAATTGGAGAAACTATTGCAGATGTTAATAACCCAATGCCACTTCCTGTAATTTCTATTGAAGAGCCAACAGTTAAAATGGTCTTTATGGTTAACGATTCACCATTTGGAGGTAGAGAGGGAGATTTTAAAACTTCAAGCCAAATAAGAGAAAGATTATATAAAGAACTTGACACTGATGTAGCTTTAAAAGTATATGACAATCCTGATGGAACTTGGACAGTTTGTGGAAGAGGAGAATTACATTTAGCAATTTTAATTGAAAGAATGAGAAGAGAAGGGTATGAGTTTGCAGTATCTCGCCCTTATGTCATTACAAAAGTTGTTGATGGAAAAGTCTTAACACCATTTGAAAAGGTCTATATAGACGTACCAGAGGAACATTCAGGCGTTGTAATAC
>CAYSAY010000015.1:0-8491 GCA_964429215.1 uncultured Gammaproteobacteria bacterium
ATTTCAGTCGCAATTTGCCCTGTCGGGCAACTACCCAAGTGCTACAGGAAGAACAAGTGCCTTCGGCACAGCACTTGGTTAGAAGGTAGAACAAATCAAAACCATTGCTCCTGAAATATTCCCTGTCAGGATTCCTGCCCAGCACAAAACACCCCAAAGCTTACAGGGGTGTTGGCCTTTCGGCCATGTGCATGGGTAGGGAAACAACACAGTCTCTTGATATATAATGATTTAATGGAAACTCAAACCATGCCAATTCGACTAGTCGAAGATGAACTCTGGATTGCTCAAAATAATACTAAAGAATTTAAACAGGCTCTAGGCTCTGTTGATGACAAAGACATTTTGGAGTTAAGAAATTCTTTAAGAAATATAGATGGTGGCTTGATAAAACACCCATTTGGATATTATGAAATACCTCACTTTGCTGATATTGACGAAATTCAGTCCGTCATACCATTTAAATTTCCAGAAGATGACGATCCAGTTTGGAACAGAAACGGACGAGATGTTCATGGTAGGTTTGATGATGGACACGCCTTGGTTAGGAAATCTGATTTTGAGTTAAGAAATAGAATTAATACTGTTGTTTGTGGAAAATGGGAAGTACAGTCGGAAGAAGAAGTTTTGGAACATGAGATAAGACATGGTTTAGAACATCCTATTTTTGGTATGTATTATTCTGTAAATGAAGGATTTGCATTGGCAACCAGATCAGGTGAAACTAGAGTAAGTCAAACAAAGGATTGGGAAAGAGATCCATTCTTTTGGAGAAATATATTTAATCTTGCTCAAGAAAAGGGATTAGATGAAGTTGAGATGGTTAAAAAATGGGCACCACTTTTTGAAGTTAAACATTATCCTGCAGAAGACTATGAGGAAGAATCACAAGGCAGAAGTGCAACGCAAACCATAATTAAAGAATTAGGAGGAGATAAACCAACTGATTTTTACGTTGCAACTAAAAAAACTGCATGGACTAACTACAGATATAGTATATATAAAGAAACAAAGAAGTTTTTAGAAGATAAAAGCGTATTAAAATTAAGAACACTTGATGAAATTGTTGAAGAGTACGCTCAGTGATATACTTGCTTTATGAAAAGTGTAGTAATTTGTGGAAGCAGGAGATTTAAGCCAGAAGCTAGAAAATTTGCATCAGGTTTAAAAAATCTTGGTGTAGTTGTGTATGAACCATATTTTCATTCAGGACAAGAAGAATGGGCTAATTTATCAGAAGACTACAAAAAGTTTGTTGCACTTGGTTTAACTCATGATCATTTTTACAAAATAAAGATGGCAGATGTAGTTTTTGTATACAACAAAGATGGGTATTCAGGAGTCAGCACAACACTTGAACTTGGGTTTGCAATGGCTTTAGGAAAACCCATATACGCTTTTTCAGATAAAGAAGAGGAGCTTTGTAGGAAAGTCTTGTTTAGAGGATTTTTTACAAAACCAAGTGAATTTCTAAAAGTATTAAAATGAAAATTTACCTAATTAGACATGGACAAACTACTGGGGATGTAGAAGATAGATATGGTGGAGCATATGACGATGAATTAACAGATAAAGGTAAAACTCAAGCACAAGAACTTGCCAATAAGTTAAATAATTCAGGTATACAAATTCTTTTTTGTAGTCCGATGACAAGAACACAACAAACTGCAAAAGTACTAATAGATAGACTAGGTTGTGAGATAACAACAAATCAAGATTTGAGAGAAAGAAATAAAAATGGGATCTTGACTGGCATGACTAAGGATGAAGCAACAACAAAGTATCCTGAATTAGTTGAAGAACTTAAAAATTATAGAAATACTATTCAAGGTGCAGAGTCACAAGATGATTTTGTAGAAAGAATAAAAAAGGCATTTACTGAAGTTACTAACAATCTAAATTACTCAACAATTGGCATTGTTACTCATGGTGGACCAATTTGGGCAATATTTACTGACATTTTAAACGATAATGGAATTGTTGAGATTGGTGACTGTGCCTTTGCAGCTTTAAACAAAGAAGGACAGAAATTAACATTAGATAAATTAGATGGAATTGAATATAAAACGGATTTGATACAATAGCCAAATGACAAAAGCAATAATATTTGATCTTAATGGTGTGTTTCTTCAAAGTGATTTATTAAGTGAGAGAATGGAAAAGAAGTTTGGTGTAAAGGCCGGCGACTTTGTGTCTGTTTTAAAGAAAGTTATGGAAGTTGCCCGTAAACCAAATGCTCCTGATTCATATGATTTGTGGAAACCTTATTTCGAAAATTGGGGGCTAGATCTAGGAAAGCAAGAATTTTTTGATTTTTGGTTTTCTGGTGAAGCTTTAGTTCCAGAGCTTGTTGATTATGTAGATGAATTAAAAGGAAAAGGGTACAAAGTATTTATCCTTTCAAATAACTTTAGAGAAAGAACAGAATATTATCGTCAACATTTTCCTGACCTCTTTGAAAAATTCGATGGTACTTATTTTTCTTGGGAAACAGGATTTGTTAAACCTCAAAATGAAGCCTATTTAAATATACTAAAAGTTAACAACTTAGAACCAACTGAATGTATTTATTTTGACGACTCAGAAAGAAATGTAGAAGTAGCTCAAATGCTAGGCATAGTTAAAAGTGAAGTTTACGTTGATCTAGAAACTACAAAGCATGCAATTGAAAAAGAATCTAGTATGAAAGAACGAGCAATAAATGTATAACCACGCACCCAAAGAATATAAATGTCCTATATGTTTAGGAGTTAATGGAACAGAAAACGAAGACACTTTGCTTAAGCAAGCAGATCTTGTTTACAAAGATCGTCTAGTAAGTGTATTCATTAACTCATTTTGGATCCCAACTTGTGAAGGCCATGTGATAGTTGTACCAAACGACCACTACGAAAATATATACGAATTACCAGAAGATATTGGACACAGAATATCTGAAGTAGTTCAGATGATAGCAGTTGCAATGAGGAAGGCTTATAAGTGTGATGGAATTACTACGAGGCAAAATAATGAACCAGCAGGCAATCAACATGCATTCCACTATCATCATCATATTTTTCCGAGATATGATGGAGACTCCTTTAATGTAAACCTGACAAAGAAAAGTGTTTTGTCAGATCCTAAAGATAGAATTAGATATACTAGAAAACTAAAAGAAATTTTAACTCAAGACACAAATTAATAGATGAATAAATTTATAATATTTGCCACAGCAAGAACAGGAAGTACATCACTAGCAAGAGTGTTGGGTGAAAGCAGTGATGTTAAAATGGCAATTGAACCATTCCACGAAGGTTTTTCTAAATGGAATCCAGAAGAAAAAGATTACAGTAAATTTATTGTTAATTCAGAAACTATGAATCAAGCCTTAAATGATCTATTTTCTAGATATACTGCAATTAAAGTCTTAGATTATCAACTTGAACCGGAGGTTTATTACTCAATGCTTAAAAGAAAAGATTTTAAAATTCTCTTTCTGAGAAGAAAGAACATTGCACAATCAGTTCTCTCAAATTTAGTAGCAGAACAAACTTCAGAATGGCACAAGCAAGACAATACTGAAATATATAAAAATTTAAAACCAATTAACCTTGATAAAATGTCAGAGATGATAGAGTATGTTTCCACAATGAATTCTGAAAATGCTAAATTTCTAGAAGAAAATAAAAAAGGAGATTATCTACCACTTTACTACGAAGAACTTTATTCAGATAGCCTAGAACAAAATACAGCAAATCTAAAAATTATCTGTGATTTCTTAGGTATCTCACTCCCACCAGAAGACGCTATCAAAAAATATATGTTACCTGCAGAAGCAAAAATAAACTATTTGGATATTTATAAGAATGTGCCTAACTATAAAGAAATAGAGGAGAAATTTGGAGTAGTATAGAAAGATACAAACTATTAAATATATGGACAAAATAATCATAACTGGGGCAAGAGAACATAACCTAAAAAATGTTAGTTTAGAAATTCCTAGAAACAAATTAACAAGTTTAGTAGGAGTATCTGGATCAGGAAAATCTACTGTTGCATTTGATATTATTTTTTCTGAAGGACAAAGACAATATTTAGAAAGTCTAGGAACATTTGCTTCAAGATTATTACCTAGAACAGAAAGACCTGATGTAGATAGAATTGAAGGATTATCCTCAACCGTCTTAATAGAACAGAAAAGACTTCGAGGTAGTCAGAGGTCAACAGTTGGAACAACTACAGAGCTATATACATATTTACGACTTTTGTTTTCTAGAGTTGGTAATAGTGGACTTTCTGCATCTCATTTCTCGTTTAATAATCCACATGGTGCTTGTAAGCAGTGTAAAGGAATTGGAGCAGAGGTTACTATAAATCCTGAATCTGTTTTAGATTATGAGAAATCGTTAAATGAAGGAGCAATCAAAAGTTCAACCTATAAAGTCGGATCAAGATATTTTAATATTTTAAAAACTACAAACAAATTTGATTTTGATAAAAAGGTAAAAGATTTTAGTGCGGATGAATTAAACTTTCTTCTTTACTCTCCGCACACAGTTTTAAAAAATGACAATCAAGGGTTTGTTCAATCATATAGTTGGGAAGGAATAATTAATCGTGGAATAAAAAGAGCAAGTGATTTAAGAGGAATATCAGATGCTAAATCAAAACATGAAGCAGGATATTGGATAACAAGAACTTGTTCTGTTTGTAATGGTGGAAGATTAAACAAAGAAGCTTTGTTTGTAAAAATAAATGATAAAAATATTGGAGATTTTGCAAATTTACCAATTACTAGCTTAATTGATGAAATAAAGAAAATTGATGATCAGGTTGCAAAACCAATTGTTACTAGAATGTCAGAAATTCTTCAGTCACTAATTGATATAGGGATAGGATATGTTTCGTTAAATAGATCAATAGACACATTATCAGGCGGAGAAGCACAAAGAATAAAACTTGCAAGAGAACTGGGAAGTGATTTAATAGAAACAATTTATGTATTAGATGAACCAACATCAGGACTCCACCCAAGAGATACTAAAAAATTAATAACTACTTTACAAAAGTTAAGAGATTCACAAAACACTGTAATAGTTGTAGAACATGACCTTGATACAATGTTAGCTTCTGATTATATAGTTGAACTTGGTCCAAAGGCAGGAAGACTAGGTGGTGAAATAATTGCAACTGGAACGCCACAAGAGATTATAAGCAACCCAAATTCAATAACTGGTAAATACCTCACTAAGTCTTCAAAATCAGAATTTGTTGCAAAAAGAAGAATTGCAAAAGACTATTTACTAGTTGAGAATGCAAACCTCCACAATTTAAAAAATGTAACTGTAAAAATTCCTACAGGAATATTTGTAGCAGTTACGGGTGTATCGGGATCAGGTAAAAGCAGTTTAGTTAATGATGTTTTTGTAAATAGGTTTAGTGACAAAGTTGTTTTTATTGACCAATCTTCAGTAGGTGCAAATTCAAGAGGAAATATCGCTACATACTCAAGCGCATTTGATCTAATTAGAGATTTAATGGCAAGTGAAAATAAAGTTAGTAAAGCATTATTTAGTTCAAATAGTAAAGGAGCTTGTCCAGATTGTGAAGGTCTTGGGTATCACAAAATAGATATGCACTTCATGGCTGATGTCAAAACTGTTTGTGAAACCTGCGAGGGAAAGAAATACACAAAGGAAGTACTGGAGTATAAATATAAAAATAAAAATATATTTGATATTTTAGAGTTAACAGTTGAAGAAGCCGTAACTTTTTTTGAACAAGAAGAATTAAATAGAAGACTAAAGTTACTTTTGGATGTTGGTTTAGGGTATTTAAATTTAGGACAAACAATTGATACATTATCAGGTGGAGAATCTCAAAGATTAAGACTTGCTAGTAAATTAAATAAAAGAGGAGAGTTTTATGTTTTAGATGAACCAACATCAGGACTTCACCCATCTGATATAGAAAAGTTATTGAAACTTTTACACAGCTTGGTTGATAATGGAAATTCTGTTTTGGTAATAGAACATAACCTAGATGTTATTAGGAGTGCAGACTGGGTTATTGATTTAGGACCTGATGGTGGAGACAAAGGTGGAGAAGTAATTGCAGAAGGTACACCTGAAGACATTATGAAAGTTGATAAATCATATACTGGTCAATTTTTAAAACTTAAAAAATAAATATGAAAATTCTAATTTTTACAGAAGGAACAATATTAAAACATCTAAGTGTAGAACAAATGGATAATTTTGAAAGTTATATTCCTATTGGCAACGCTGTTGAAAAAATAAAATCTTGGAAGTCTCAAGGATCTGAAGTTTGTTATTTAACTTCAAGGACAACAGAAAAAGAAATTAGTGATATTCAAAATGTTTTAAATAAATACAATTTCTCAAAAGGAGAACTCTACTTTAGAAAAGATGACGAAGAATACAAAGATGTTGCAGAAAGAGTTATTCCTGATATTTTGATAGAGGACAATTGTGAAAGCATAGGTGGAACTCCTGAAATGACTTATACACACATTAAAGATGAAATTAAGTTAAAAATAAAATCAGTTCCAGTCAAAGAATTTGGTGGAATTGATCATTTGTCTGATAATATAAGTGAATTATGAATAGAATATTTTTAATACATGGCTGGGGTGGAAGTCCAAATATCGATTGGTTTCCTTGGGCAAAGAAAGAATTAGAACAAAGAGAATATGAAGTTATAGTTCCTGAAATGCCCGATCCAGACTATCCAAAAATAGAACCTTGGGTAAATAAATTAAAGGAAGTTGTTGGTGAAATTAGAAAAGATGATATTTTTGTAGGTCATTCAATTGGTTGTCAAGCGGTTGAAAGATATTTACAAACTCTCTCAGAAGATACAAAACTAGATAAAGTTATTTTAATTGCCCCTTGGGTAGTTTTAACTAGAAAAACATTTGAAGAAATGGGAGAAAATGAAGAAGTTGTTAAATCTTGGTATGAAGAGCCAATAGATTATGAAAAAATTAAAAATATGGCAAAGTGGACAGCAGTATTTTCAGATGATGATCCATTTGTAAATTATGAAGATAACTACAAAGTATATAAAGATAAACTAAATGCAGAAATAATACTTAAGAATAACCAAGGTCACTTTGCACAAGAACAGGGAATAACAGAAATACCATTTCTTTTAGAACTTATAAAATAAAATGAATTTGATAAAAACAAAAAGTTATGAATTGGCCACATATTCAAAAGGCGATTCAAATTCAAAAAAACTGGCAATTATTCTTCCAGGAAGACTAGATACAAAAGATTATCCACATATGCATAGTCATGTAAAGTATTTAGCAAGTAAAGGATTTCTTGCTTTATCTTTTGATCCACCCGGAACTTGGGAAAGCAAAGGAGATGTCTCACTTTATTCGATGTCTAATTATTTAAAAGCAATTAATGAACTCATCGTATATTTTGGAAACAAGCCAACACTTTTAATTGGTCACAGCAGAGGTGGAAGCATGTCAATGCTAGCTGGAACTACAAACGAGAAGATTATTGCATTTGTAGCTATAATGGGTAGTTATTCGTACAAAGTAGGTGCAAGGAGTTATCCTGAAACTGAATGGAAAGAAAAAGGATATTTATTAAATAAAAGAGATATTCCAAAAAGTGATAAGTTCAGAGAATATAAACTTCCATATAGTTTTTATGAAGATCAAATTCAATATGATATGTCAGATGGATTAAAAAATTGTACTAAACCTAAAATGTTTGTATATGGAAGCAACGACACTACAGTAGAACCCAAAATCGTTAAAAAAGCTTATGATATCTCTTCATCTCCAAAGGAAATAAAAGAAATTGACTCGGACCACGATTATCGGTATAAGCCAGAAATTATAAATAAAGTTAATATCTTAATTGGTGAGTTCTTAGATAAATATGAATTATGAAAAATAACATTAAATTTATATATTTTGATGTTGGTGGAGTTGTAATTAAAGATTTTAGTGGAACGAATAAATGGGAAGACTTAAAACATGATTTGGGAATTCCAAAAGATAAAAGTCAGGAGTTTGAAGACATATACGATTTATATCAGGATGAAATAAATACAACAAGGGAAATTGATTCCTTGCTACCAATTTACAAAGAAAAATTTGGAATAACACTACCTGAAAATTATTCATTTCTTGTTGATGGATTTGTTAAAAGATTTGAGAAGAATGAAGATATCTGGTCAGTTATTGAAATAGCAAAAAGTAAATATAAAATTGGACTTCTTACAAATATGTATCCGAATATGTTATCCGAAATTAAAAAGGCGGATTTGCTACCAAACATTGAGTTTGATCAGATAGTTGATTCTAGTGTTGAAAAAGTTCAAAAACCATACAAAGAAATTTATGAATTAGCAGAAAAAAGATGTGGTTTCAAAGGAAATGAAATTCTGTTTATTGATAATAGTCAAAAACATTTAGATTCTGCGAAACAATTAGGTTGGCAAACATTTTTATATGATCCAAGTG
>CAYSAY010000016.1:0-7246 GCA_964429215.1 uncultured Gammaproteobacteria bacterium
GTAATATATTTATATACCACCGTAGCGGTGAAGGAACATACCGATTATTATTTATGTCACCTGATTATATTATTGGTTTAACTGATGGAGAAGGATGTTTTTATATTGGAATTCGTTTTCCGAAGGGTTTATATAAAACAGTGAGGGTAGAGCCTCATTTTTATATTAAACTTAGAGAAGATGATTTGCTTCTACTTCAAGAAGTTCAAAAAACTTTAAAATGTGGAGCAGTTTATTTTCAGAAGGAAAAAAGAATTAATCATTCAGCCTGTTACAGGTATGAGGTTAATTCTTTAAAGAATTTAAAAGAAATTATTATTCCATTTTTCGATAAATACCCTTTACTGGGCAGAAAACATAAAAGTTTTCTAATTTTTAAAGAAATTGTGGATTTAGTTTCAAATAATAAACATAAAACTTCAGCAGGAATCAATAAAATAATTAAATTAAAGGAGACAATGAATAAATAATTGGGCTCGCTGAGTGCGGGAAATCCGCTTGCTCAGTGGGAACTCGAGATAATCTTAAAATCATCGAAATCCGCCCGTCAAGGCAGTAAAGTTAAAGGTACCCGAACTTCGATTTTATCGGAGGAAGGTAAATTTAGCGATAAGGCTTAAGTCGTAACAAGGTATCCCTACTGGAAGGTGGGGATGGATCACCTCCTTTCTAAGGAGTTGTAATATACACCCCTTTTTAAGATGCATGTTAAAGGACATAAAAAACGGCATCAAAAACCATATTTCTAGTCACAACTTGGATAAATAAAAACTGTAAAAAAAATATTGAAATTAAAATTAATCCCATGAGAAATCGTGGGATTTTTTTGTGGGGAAAAATGGGGGATTATTAAAACTGAAGGTTAAAAACTAACTTTCGGGTACTTTACATGGTTTGATTTAAAATCAAAAGACACATGTAAAGCACCCGCTCCACTCAACAATCATAGCTAAACCCTTATATTTATTTACGCAATCGTAAACAAAAGGACCTATCTATCGATAAATCATTGAGTAGGTGAATGACAAATATTACATATTTTCCAAGATCCATGTCTCAATGTCACGTAATGGGGTTGATACTCCATGACTTAAAACGTAGAAAATCAATCCGATGAGGGATCTTGGCATTGTGCGAACTTGGGTCGAACTGTTCTGTACAGGCGCAGGGTTAATAATAATCGTTCCACCATTGCTTGCACAGTTGCCATAGCAGCTGTTGTCATCAGGAACAATCGGTGCAACTGGCGTTGGAACAACTACTGGTGCAGGCGCTTGTTCGATTCTTACCTCAATATCACCTTCACCGGTGTTCACCACGCTAAAAGCGTTTTCACCAGCGTTTTCAGCCATACCGTTTTCATACGATGCGATATCGCCTGTGGTGATAACTGGTACCTCGACTACTGACGGCGGTTTTGGTAAATCACCTTTTTCTTTAGTATCATCGTCATTTTCTAGATCAGGTATTTCCATTCTGTTGCCTGCGATTACAGTCACCCATGAGTAGCAGCGGCTGAAACCGTCTAGACCATTTTCTAAAACATGCATTTTAACTCTACCCAATGCATTCCATGCATGACTTGATGAAGATCCCAACTTGCTGTCTGTCGAATCTCCCCAAATCCATGTATAAGTACTGCTTGGATCTGGATTTGTGATATGAAACAGTTGCTCAATTCCTATTTCAGTTGTGATGCTGACTGGATTGAACTGACAAGCAGGCATAGGATCAGGTTGTGGTTTGGCATTTGCCGGGCCGAACGAGTTGACCAAAAGTGCAAGGGCGATTAAAAGTGCTGAGATAATACGTTCGATTTTCATTTTTTTCTCCATTGGGTTGAAAGTTTTGAAAAACAGATGTTTGCTCACATACTTATAAAATTACATCCGCTTGCGACATTTGTTGCTAATTAACATGAATAAATTCATGATTGTTTTCCAAATTTGATGAAGGTAGATGTAGAGAAGAGAGTTTCTATATGCTTTAGAGAAATTGTTCTCCTCCCTACATTTCCCCTCACCAAAAGAGGATATATTTGCCATTCAATTTTTAAGGTACAAAAACTAAAAAAAGCCGGGCTTTGAGAGCTCGACTTGTCATCTCTAAAGCATGTGAAGTATAACATACTATAGGGGCTTTGTCAAGTACTATAGGAGTAAACTATACTTTTGTGGCCCAGCGGGAGCGGGAGACTTCAATGACTTTCTGTCTATTTTGATTTTTAGATATTGGAAGTGGGAGAGTATTTGCTACAAATGGACGACTGGTTTGTCCATCTATCATCATCTTCATGGCTATTTGATATTTTGAAAGATTAACAAGGTCATTTTGTGAGAAAACTTCAGCAAATTCTTTGTGTAATATTTCAGAATCAGATGCTCCAAGTGCAAAGCAGGTGACTGTACCAGCGTTACCTAAAATTGCTTTTTGAACCTCTTCAGGAATTTGGGCCATATATTGATTGGCAAGCATGACTGAAAGCCTATATTTTCTAGCCTCTGATAATATTTTAATAAATGAAGTTGTGGCAAAGTTTTGGAACTCGTCAACATACATGAAGAAATCTCGTCTTTGGGATTCTTCAATGTTAACTCTTCTCATTGCTACAAGTTGCAATTTTGTAATAAGCATTGCGCCAAGAAGAGCTGAATTATCTTCTCCCAATCTTCCTTGAGAAAGATTAGCAAGTAATATCTTTCCACTATTCATAACATCATCAATTGCAATTGTAGATTTTGAATTTCCAATAACACGCCTAATCATAGGGGAGGTAACGAATTGCCCAACTTTATTTTGAATTGGAGCAACTGCCTCCTTTTGTAAATTTGGTGGCATTTTATCAAATTCATCTCTCCAGAAATTAACTAATGCCTTGTCTTGCAATTTTTCTACAATTTTTGCTCTATATGCTTGGTTTGAAATAATTGAAAGTACATCAGCTAGTGTTGACCCAGGAACTTCGGCCAAGGTTAAAAAGGCATTGCGAAGTATATATTCCATTCTGGCAGACCAGACATTGGCCCAGACTTTGGTAAATATCGCCATCAAACCAGAGACGACAAGTTCTGCTTCTTCTTTATTTCTAACTTCCAGAGGGTTAATTGTAATAGGGTATTCAGAGTCAGCAGGATTAAAGTAAATAACATCATTAATTCTTCTTTTTGGAACATAATCTAGTAAGGTTTCGCAGGCATCTCCATGTGGATCTATGTAACAAATCCCTCTATCCTTTTTCATATCATCGATTGCCATATTCTCAAGCATTGTAGATTTTCCTGTTCCAGTTTTTCCTATTGCCCAAATATGTCTTCTTCTGTCTACATCTTTAATTCCAAAGATTGTATCTTTATTTTTAAATACTGTTTTTCCAAAGAAGTTAATATGTTGCTTATCATCCTCTGTTGCAGTTATTGCATTTGGAAGATTTTCAGGTGGTTCAGAAAGAACAGATGTTCCCCAAGCAATTGTTGCAGTTTTAATTTTGTCAGATGGTAAATGCCAGAGAGTTGCAATCTCTGCAATATTTAAAATATCGTTCCCTGTTACTTTTCTCTCAAGTAGATTTGTAATTACACTACTTTTTCCAAATAAACCAATCTTTTTGGTGGTTATACTATTTCCATCAGACCTTGTAAAAACTCCAAGTGAAGAAGATAGTTCATTTAATATTTTATTCTCAGTCGAAGCAACTCTGATAGATACTTTAAATCCAGGGTAAGAAATTTTCTCAACTATTATAGTTTTGTCCGAACGTGGGGAATAAGTACCATCCTCTTTTTTGGTACCATAATCTGCATAATTAGCTCCACTTTTTTGCCAACTTGAGCTAGTAGCTTCAAGTGCAATTTGCAGCATAGAAACCTCATTACTTTCAGCTTTAGATAAAACAGAAAGTACAGATGACATAGGATCGATGTCAGAAAATTTATCATATGTTGCAATGGGGTAATAAGATCCATTTTTTAATTTTAAATTTTTGACATGCAAACTTAATCCTTTCAAAGGATCATTAATTTTTTGCATTATCACAAGAGGGTAATTACTTTGAAGCTGAGTTTGGATAAACTGAATCAAATCTTCATCAGCAGTAATAGTAAATAATATTTGTTGGTTAATTGTCACAAGCTCCAATGAAAGTGCTTGTGGTTTAGTACCAAATAATTTTTGAAATGAGCTAACTGTACTAATTGAAGTTAAAGCAGACAAAAAAGTCTTTGCAGCCTCAGGAGTAATCTCTTGAAGGCGAGGTAATTTAACAGAAATTGTAACCAGATTGGACATGGTTTTATTATACATGAAGTAATATTACCTTGCCCAACTTCTTTATTTCGTCTTTCGACAAGAAGTTGGGCTTGGCGCGAAATTAATGTGGAAGAGTTGTGGCCCAATATCTAATTAGTAAAATTGCCGCTGGCAATAGGATAAAAACTCCAAATACCAGGACAAACACTAAATAGTGGTCAAGCTCTTCCCAAAATTTCTTTACTTTCTTAATTATGGACATATCAAGTCTCCTCTGAGATGCAAATTAGGTTCGCAAATTTAAAACCTATAGTGAGGATTGTAGAGAGAGAGGACTTAAAAGTCAAGTTTTTTGAAGCTTAGACTTTAGGTGGACTCTTTACGAACAAATTCGGACTGGTTTCAAAAACGTATCGTCGTAGCTCCGGCCCCGCTTCGCGTGGCCTCCGCTTTTTTGCGCGCGCGATTTTTGCTTTTTCGCAATCGCGAAAAAGCAGTGAAAAAAACTAAATACCCTTTTTGAGTGGTGCCGTTCCGTAGAAACCATCTTCACCTCTGTGGTCAATAAGACATTCACCAAAACGTTCACCAAATTCGTCAACTAACTGATCCCATTGATATGGTTTTATTACTGCCCCACTTAGACCTGTTTTTTGGATATAAGCGTTAGCCTTTTCCTCACTAGAAAAAACACTGAGAGCTCCGTCATGATGCATGCTGGCAGTGTCAGCTTCATTCCTGAGGATGAAACACTCAGTTGGATGATCTATGTTAACTTGCATATCACCACTTACCAAAATGCCAGGCGCTACTTGTTTAAATCTTTTTTTTCTTTCAGCCATAAATTTTCACCTCAATTCAGTAGGCAGTATAAGTTTTTAGGATTGTACCAAATTCCTATTGAAAATACAAAAATAAACGAGTAGTCTTAAATTGAGCTCAAAATTACGTGGGGATTTTTAATGGCCGTCTTGGACAAGTCCTCACGGATTTGAGCTCACCAGGGCGGCCATTTAAGTTTTAGAACATTAACAATTTTTGCATTTTTCTTTTTCGCCTGACGGCGATGTCTGAGCCGACTTTTGCGGAGGCCACGCGAAGCGGGGCCGGAGCTACGACGATACGTTTTTGAAACCAGTCCGAATTTGTTCGTAAAGAGTCCACTCAAATGGAGTTTGGGAGGCGGCGCAAGCCGCGAATGGCCACGCGGCGAGCGCCGAGAAGCCTGTTTTATACACGCAGGAAAGCTGCCGTATTAAAAGTAAGAAAAGAAAAATGCAAAAATTGAGAAAGACAAAAACCATGATTAAATACATCGCCTACTGCCGAAAATCAACAGACGAAAAAGAAAAACAAGTGCTGTCCATAGAGTCGCAAATCGCAGAACTCAAGGAGTTTGCAACCAGAGAAAAATTACATGTTACTGAGTTCTTAACAGAGTCTAGAACAGCCAAAGTTCCAGGAAGATCAGTTTTTAATCAGGTAATAGAAAAAATTGAAAATGGTGAAGCTAATGGAATTTTGGCATGGCATGCAGACAGACTTGCTAGAAATTCAATAGATGGAGGAAAGATTATCTATTTGCTGGATACTGGGAAAATAATTGACTTAAAATTCCCAACATTTTGGTTTGACAACACTCCGCAGGGTAAATTTATGCTCTCAATCGCATTTTCCCAGAGCAAATATTATGTAGATAATCTTTCTGAAAATGTAAAAAGGGGTAATCGACAAAAGCTAAGAAAGGGAATTTTACCAAACAAAGCTCCCTACGGATATTTGAATGATCCACGACTCCGAACAATAGAAATTGATCCTGTTAAATCCAAAATTGTCAGAAAAGCATTTGAGATTTTCGCCGAAGGCGAAAGCTCTCTTGCTGATATTGCAAGATTTTTCCAAAAGTTTGGAATAACAAGATACAACGGAAAAATGCTTCATCTTGATACTGTCAAGAGAATTTTAAATAACAAGTTTTACATAGGCATAATAAACTTCGGCGGTGAGATTTACGAAGGAACTCACAAACTATTTATTGGACCGGAGTTATTTAACAAAGTTCAAAAAATTCTTGAGGGAAGAGAACACCCAAAGCCAAGAAGTCATAATTTTGTTTTTCTTGGTCTGGCGAAATGTGCTGAATGTGGCTGTTCGATCACCGCCGAAGTTAAACACAAATGCTTTCCTACCACACGAGGAGATGTTAACTATATTTATTACAGATGTACTAAAAAGAGAGGAAATTGTAACCAAAATTATCTTAGGGAAGAACTTCTAGAACAACAACTACGAACAATGATTAGAAAAGTTAGTTTGCCCACTTCGTGGGCTAAATTGTGGTTGGAAAGATTAAATCAGGAAGAAAAGGAAGAAAAACAAAACAGTGAAACTACTTTTTCTAAAATTTCCTCTGATATTACAGGAATTGATCAAAAGCTAGACAGACTTCTTGAGGGTTATTTAGACCAAATAATTGAGCCTCAAGATTATCAAGAGAAAAAGAACAAACTCATTGAAACAAAACTAAAACTCAAGGGGAAAATGAGTAGTATTTCCAAAAACGGAAGTGAATGGCTCGGACTAATGAGAGAATTCATAGAAGTGGCCGTTTCGACGGCCAAAATCGCGCGCGCAAAAAATAATCCCGATGAACTTCGTTCAATCGGGAAAAAAGTCGGCTCGGACTACTCTTTAAACAATCGGCAGCTTTCCTGTGTGTATAAAACAGGCTTCTCGGCGCTCGCCGCGTGGCCATTCGCGGCTTGCGCCGCCTCCCAAACTCCATTTGAGTGGGCGCACATGGGATCGAACCATGGACCTCGTTCTTATCAGGAACGCGCTCTACCACTGAGCCATGCGCCCAAAATCTATTACGTATTCTACCACGGAGTGGCAAACTTGTTTATCATCAAAACCCACACTTGACCATATGTTCAAATTGCCATATAATACTCACTAGTCTTTAAGAGTTCGGAATACTTAATGAAAAAAACAAATTTAA
>CAYSAY010000017.1:0-5356 GCA_964429215.1 uncultured Gammaproteobacteria bacterium
GACTTTTCAAGTCTACGACAACGCCCAACAGTCATCCGATCATAACGGTCTATGTATTCTTGCCGATCTTTAAGATAGGGTGACTTTTCCATACCTAATTTTGTAATTATACTACCTTAACCGAAACTTACACTAGGATCTTTTATGACATTAATCATCTCTATCCTACTTTTTAAATCTGGAATATCTGAGTGACAATATTCGATTTCATCAATTATAGATGACGAAAAGTCTGTTCTCTTTTTAAGCAAAAACTGTAAGTATTCAGAATCAAGAGCTGGGTCAAGAGGTAACGGTTCAATATCTTTTATAACTTTCATTAAAGTAGATTTTTTTGTCTTCATTAAAAATGCAAGAACTTCTATCATTGCAGTTTCTTCATAATCAAAAATGATATAATCGTCACCACAGAGTATTTTTGCAGCCTTAGAGCTACTACTAGAAATCTCATCTGTATACAAGTTTTTTGCGTGTGCTGATTCTTTTATTATGAAATAAATATCTTTGGTAATTTTCTTTACAGTTTTCCCAATAAACTTTTTAACTCTTAATGAATTTTCCACACCAAACATGTCATCTGTAATATCAATTTGAAGATACTTATGTAAAAACGAATGCAATGCTTTTTTATCTCTAGATATGTTTGTTGCTGATTGTAAACTAAACCGACCATATCTATGAGTTTTATAGAAAATCAAAAGAAGATTCAATAGAGCAATATGGGAATCACCCAAATTAATCTTAGTGACCTTTTTTATCCTATTAAGTAAATCAAGATGGTTGTGCGTAATTAATGATTTTTCAAAGGTATCAATATCAGTTTTTTCATTAAACTCCAAAAGAACAACGGCAACTTTTAGCAATCTCTCAAGTCCAATTGAAAGATTGTAAAGAACTGGAAATACTTCCGTTTCAACACTTAAAGTTTCCATGTCGTGTAAATTCTTTAATCCATCATAGATAAAATTACAAGCAATTTCTTGCTCTTCACCAAGTTTAAAGTTTTGCCAGAATTGTGTAGGGTTCATATTATATGATCTTTAACTTTTGATAACATTTCATCAGAAGTTTTAGCAATTAGCTCCTCTGTAATTCCATATTTTTTGAGTATAGGGTCTAGGGTTATCGAAAGTTGTTCATCTGCTTCGTTTATTATACGAGTGACATCTTCAAGTTCCTTAATCATACTCTTACGACCATCGGAAAATAAAAATTCTTTTGCACGCTCCCTAAAATAGTTATGAGCTAACCAGTTTCTAAGTGTTAATGCTTTTACTAATTTATCAGAAAGATTTAGTGGTACATTGGTTACTTTTTCAAGATCCTTAATCATCCGACCTAGAGTATGTTCAAAGTGTTTTGAAGTAAAAGAATCAACACTATCTTCCCAATCTTTTGAATGTGACACGGGTATTTTTGAAGGGATGAGATCAAGATAAATAAAAGCATTAACTAAGCCGTGTTCAAGACATTGGGCACTGTAGATAGCAAGTCCAAAATATGCATAAACTTCCCTTACCTCTTCATTTTTTGATGATGTATCAATAATCATATATTTACTATTTCAAATCCTTCGAAACAGGTTTTGTCCTGCATTGCATCAAATATAGTTTTTTGCATTGCGAAAGCAAAAAGATTTTGAGGTCGTGAAGATGCAACATAAATTAATTTTTTATATTTTTTTGTCCATTCGTTTTGATTATTTTGGATACCATGTTCAATGTCATACTTATTAAGACGAGGACGAGAATCTGAGATAAACAAAGTTGCGTTATGTGTTTGACCTTTAACGCTGTGAATAGTTCCTATTCTAATATTAATTCCATGAGAACTTTTATAAGAATTTGTCTTCTCTTTTATTTCACTAGAAGTAATTCTCTTCATATTAAATTTAATTAGATCTTCTCCTAATATAAGATTCAATTTTTTCTGTAATTCAGGAAAGTTTAATATTCCTCCATTAGTTAATATTTCATTACTAATATCTAATACAATCTTTTTGAAATCACTATCTTCGGTGAAAAGTTTTTCCTGTAATTCAGACCAGGATCCTTCTTTCTTAAAATGTTTAAAAAGAAGACGGTATAGGACATTGGATATGTGATGAGTGCCGTTTTTTCTGAGTAAGTCAGGAGTAAGTAGATTTATATAGTCAATGTCATTGGAAAATTTTAAGGCTTTGTTTTTCTTGCTACTTATTATTGATTCCTTGGAATAGAATTCAGGAAAACTCTCAATTAATTGATTATGCTCATGGGCAATAGCAAAATAGCCTTTCTGGTTGTTGTGCGGTGTTTGTTTAGAAATTAAAATTTCTGAAAACTTTTCAAGGATATCTTCATTACAACCATTTGAATAAGTAATTAGAACCTTTTCAGAAGTATTGGTAGAACCTCTTATTGTATTTTTTCCAAATGTGTTTAAACAAAAACCACTTACAAAGGTAATTAGATTTGAACCACAGCGAATTGATTGACCCAAAAATAAAGTAGGTTCAGGGGCACTCCAAGCATCTTCAGATATAGACTGATTTATGTCCCCAATTTGTTGGAAACATACTTGTGTATTTTTTCCGAACAACTCATTTAACAATTTAAGTTGAATTTCAGAACAATCTTGTGATTCATCAAGCAATACAAAATTAAACCTTTTACTAATAATCTTACTGAACACAGGGTGCTGTTTTAAATACTCCAATGCGTATATAAAACTTTCAATAAATAAAAAGTTACCCTTTTGATGTTGTTTATCTATTAAAGTTTTTATATGGGTATTTGATTGAGCCAATGGAAACGCTACAGTCTTTAAACTATTGTATTCTGTAAGTTTCTTTGAATTTACGACTTTATCTTGATAGAAACATAGCCCATGAAATTCATTCCAAAATCTAGCAACAGCATCATCTCCTCCATGTCTTAATTGTGATAGCTTATTCGATATTCTTGTCTTTAAAGAAATGTCTCCGTCATTGCTATAGTCAAGATACCTACTTTCATCTTGAAATCTTATCTGCATATTTACACTTGCTAGATAAGGCACAAAAAGAAATTTATTTACAAATTCTTGTATAGTCCCTACAAAATTTGGATACTCCATTATTTCAGGATAATGATTTGCTACCCTACTTTTGATTTCATCAACAGCAATATTAGTATGGGAAATAACACAAATACCTCTTCCTGTTTCCCAAACTCTTTTTTGAGCAAGGATATGTAATTTACCAACCAAAGTACTAGTTTTCCCTGACCCTGCGTACGATTGTAAAGAACAAGAATCTAGACATTTTAAAAAAGCTTTTTGTTCGTCTGAAAAAGATCCTTGTCCAAGGAAAATATCTTGTTCGGCTTTATTTATCTCTTCATCTGTGACAATAAAATTACACATACAATTTTATTCGTCATCTTTAGGTGGTAAAACAAAATTAATTGAATCAACAATATATGGTAAATTCTCAGTGATTTCTGTTTTTATAATTTCTACTTTTTTATCTTTTGAATCAATTAACTCGGAAATTTTTTGTGAAACTTCTTGAGCAAGTACGGCTTTCTTTTTCTTCATTCTTGAATACAAGAAGTTTACAGGCATTTCATTTGTAAGTAGTGCTTTCTTGCGTTTTATTTTTGAATTGTAACCATCAAGATATAACTGTTTAAGTTCTTTTGTTTTACTTAGGATTAAGGTTTCAAAGGTAGTACCTTGGTCTTTTGATATCTGTAACGCAGAATTTAATTGCTCACCAACAAAACAACCAACACTATTATTTGTATCAATTACCGAACTCTTATATTTTTCTATTGATAAACTATTCCTCTTATCAGCATCCGTCATAACAGCAACAGGGATTTTGTTGTAAGGTGTAGTTACACGTTTAAAAATATTTACAAAATGATCAAACCCAAGACCATTGGTTGAGACAACAGATAATCCATAATCAGTAAGATCGTAACCTAGAACTTTCGCAAACTCAGGTAATAGTAATTGTTCTGTCGTACCCTCAACTAAAATTACACCTTGTGCAAAAAATAAGTTTGCTTTAGTTGCACTTAAAAATCTTCCTAAATAAGAGTAGTTATCATTAGTTAATTTCGTAGACCCTTTGGCAAGGGAATAGAAATCTGCATTATTAATAGTACAAAGCCGTTCAATATCTACAACAGAAGCAAGATTAGAGCTATGGGTAGTTAATATCATTTGAATACCCTTTTTTGATTCGTCTTGTAGAGCACGTATAATTTTGAGTTGTCTCTGTGGATGTAGATGGGCTTCAATCTCTTCCACTAAAAGCATATTAGGATTTTTATGTGTATTTAAGTGCAACAGTTCTGCCGCAATAAAAATCATATTAAGAGTACCCAGTCCTGGCTTATTCAAATTTTCATAATACAAAGAGATCCTCTCTAGTGCTTTTAAGTGATCAATTTTTTCCGTTGGTCCAAAATTTATATCTTTTTTACTGTAATGTGATTGTTCGTCAAACAAATCAAGAAGTCTCTTAACTTCTTCAGCAATTTCTCCTCCGTTACCACCAGATGAAAAGAAGTTTTTTGACGAGCGTTCAAAATCTTCCAAGAAACCCTTAAGTTCAAGTTCATTATTTTTTATGTCCTTATGCTCTTTCAAGATTTTAGAAATTCTAGATCCTTGTTTTGCTCGTAATTCATTTTCTGCATCTCTTAGTGGTCTTAAATAAACAACTTTAAAATTTTCACGACAATGTGGATCCATATCTATCGCAACATCCTTTGTTGGTCCAACTTTAAACGATGGGAATTTAATACCTTTCTCATCAGCTTTTGCTGTATACCAAATTTTCAACTCAGGAACATCACCTTCACCAAAAGATAAGTATTCTGCAAAGAGACTTGTATCCTCTACAGTCTCTTCTTCTGAAACGCAATCATCGAAAGCAAAAACAAGGTCAATATTTATTTCTTTTGTAGTGTCTTTAAAATCATCAATTTGTAATTTTACATAGTCATCAACAACTTGTTTCAATACTAATCTTAAAGCATCTATGATAGCTGTTTTTCCAGAGTCGTTCGCACCAACAATAAGATTAAGCCCACAATTAAAAGTACATACTGTGTTATCAATCTTTCTAAAGTTCTTAATGTGAGCATTTTTGAGATACATAAGACAATTATAGCATTTTTGACTTGATTTTTATATATTATGTTGTATTTAAAATTTTATTATAAATAAAGACATGTTAAACTCATAGTAGTACATTCATAAATCACAATCTTGCTTTTTACTGGTCCCACACGGAGGGGCTGTCTGCGGTTTTACCGATGTAAGTTAAAAGTCACGGGACGTTTATTACCAGCACGAAAGTGTGTTAAGGTACGATCTTTTT
>CAYSAY010000018.1:0-3873 GCA_964429215.1 uncultured Gammaproteobacteria bacterium
AATGAAAATAAAGGCTCAGGTTTTGCAATATGAAAGTACAAAATAAAAAAAGTAAACTTCTAAATCAAGTGATATCTGAATACACAGAAAATGATATCTTAAAATTGGTTGTCTCTAAAATTAAAAGCAAAAATTACATCGAAGCGTACTCAATAGTAGATCAGTACATTACTGAATCGTTGGCTAAAATACTTGTAATTAAAAATGGTGAGTTGGCAAAAGTACGAGAAAGATTATCTGTAAAGACCACTCTAGACATAATCAACAGATTGGGAATGATGGATAATATAAGTAGTGATTATATCGAGAATATCTCAAAATTTAAAAATAAAAGGAACCTTCTCATACATAATTCAATTAATTCTAAACCTATAAAGGTAGATATGTATTTTAAACGTTTACCTGTTTATATAGTTATGTATACTGATCTTCTATACTTTGATTTATCAATAAGGTTAATGAAAGTTGATACGTCTGTATCACATTTTGATAAACAGTCGCTAGATCATTGGCTTCAAAAAAACGATGAGCGTTTTTCGCTCTTTTTATCTTTTCTTCTAAATATGTACATTATTACACATAGAAACAAGAAAAATGTAAAAAATATTAGTAATTTTTCTAAATTTTTAGCTGACGTAGTAAATAATATCTTTCCGTTTCTAAATGACGATATAAGGCAAAAAAATAAATCAGACAAGAAATTTTCTAAGTATTTAATAAACATGATATTACGAGGGAAAAAAGCGGAAAGCTATAAAATTTGATTTTGTTTTTAAATTATATGTTACTGTTTAATCCACAGGACAAATTATGAAGTCGTGTTCAAAAACTAACTGACCTTTAAAAGTAATTACCTCTTTACCCATTGTTAATGGGATTTGAGGATTAGTATCTGTTACTTTATATGAATATTCCCAATCTCCTTCAGCCTCAGGTGTAAAGTCTGTGTGAAGTCTAATTTTTTCTCCATTCTCAAGCATTTGTTTTTTGAGAAAAGTCATAATCTGTCCTTTATCTGTTCCTAACTTTTGGAGTTCTTCAACAGGGAGAGTTCCTCCAGCATATACTCTTGAATAAATTACATTTCGAACCTTAACAACTTCTTGTCCAGCTCCTGCTCTATCTGCAAACCATTCATCGTGGTATACATTTCCGTCTTCTTCGAAATGACTTGATTTAAAATCAAATCCTGTTCTTTTTACACCACTCATTACAGTTCCACCTGCAAAACCTTGTGCAAGTCCCTTGGATAGTAATTTGAATGCGTTTTGACTCATGTTCTAATTATATTCTTATTTCTTTCTCTAGCCAAGGAATACTTTCATTTTTTCTTTTCCACCAAAGATCTTCCCAAATATAGTGAACTGCAAGTTGTTTATATTCTCCAAATTTTTCAAAATGTTTAAGTATCTTTTCAACTGGTACAGGTGTTTCAGGATCAACATTAAAAAATACTTTTGAATATATCTTTTGTTCCCACGGAGAAACATGATTAAAAAAGTCCCAATGGTGGAATACATCAAAGAGTAAATACCAAACAGTTGCCGGTCCAACTCCATACAGTTTTAGAAGTTCTGTCATTTGTGTTTCTCTGTCTTTCTTCCTTAAATCAAATTCATTCATTAAACCTTTTGAAAAATATTCATCTATCTTTTTAATTGATTTAACTCTGTAACCTAACTTCAATGCTCTTAATTCTTCATCTGTTACATTTTCTAACCTCCCAGCTTTAAAAAAACACCAAAGTTTTTGATTATCAAATTCAAGTAATGATCCATAGTTTTCAAGAAGTGCTTTAAACATTTGAGCGGATCTTCTAACAGTTGCATTCTGAAGTACAATTCCAATTATCAAGTATTCATACAAAGAACTTGGATGTCCAGGCCTCATACCTTTCCATTTTTTAAAGATCGAAGATAGTGTCGTATCTTTTTCAAAAGCTTTGTAGAAAGGTAATAAATCCAAATTTAGGTTATACCTATATTTAATTTCTTCAACTAGTGAATCCAAAAAAATATTGTCAAGTTTTTCTAAAGAATAAATGCCAACCTCTATTTTAGGTTTTGTCCTTGTTCCTTTGTTTACAAACTTTAGACCAAGATGCTTTTCTTGCCATGTCCAAGTTTGCCATTTGACACCTTTTTCATATAGATTGTCCCCAGTTGTAAAATGATCAGGTTTATGAAAAGTAGAATCAAAGTCAAAAGGAACACTAGGAACAATTACAACAGTTTTAACTAGTTTTAGTTTCATGCTTACTTTTCTGAGACTTCCCAGATATTATGGTCTGGATCGTTAAAGTATGCAACTGTTTGTCCCCAAGCTGTTTTCTTTGGTCCTTCAAATATTTTTATGCCTTTTTCTTCTAGCTTTTTACAAGTTTTTTCAACATTTTCAACTTGGAATGCAATTACAGCTCCACTACCACCTTTCATATACTTGGCAGGAAACATCGCTACAGCTTCACTTTTTTGAAATATGGCAAGTTCAGTTTCTCCCAGTTTGAAATTGGCGAACTTTCCCTCGTTTGAATTTACTTCTAATCCAAGAATATTTTTGTAAAAATCAAAAGATTTATCAAAATTTTCAACTAGCAAACAAACTGCAAATAATTTATTAAACATTAAAATCACCTCGATTCATTTTAAGTATGATATTAAATTAGTCTTATATTTATCTAGTGTAGTAAACTACACTTATGCATAAAATCCAAAAGGTTATTTTAAAAAGACTGCTTGTTAAAAACAAACAAAAATATTCAGAGCTTACACAAAGATATAGTTTTGAAGATAATATTGTTTTTCACTTAAAACAATTAACTAATCGAAAGTATATAGAAAAACAGGGAGCAGAATATCTAATTACAACAAGTGGTGTAAAAGCAGTTACAAAATTTGATCTAGCTTCACTAGACGATACAGGATTTAAGACTTTATTTTTAGGGTTTATTTGTAAGTGTGGAGATGAATATTTATTAAAAGAACATACAAACAATAATCAAACTTTTTATAATCTCCCTAGTGGTAAACCAAACTTTGGAGAAAATATTCAAGATTCACTCATTAGAACATTCAAAGAGAATACCAATCTAAAATTATCAGCCAAAGATTTTAAATATATTTCTTTACATTTAAAAACAGTTAAAACTCCAGCAGATGAAATTCTGTTTGATGACGCCTTTGCAGTTTATGAAATTAATATCACAGTAGAGCAGAAAACAGAAATGAAATTACAAAAGGATATTAAATGGTTTAGTTTAAAAGAAATTAAAAAACTTAATTGTTGGCCAGAAGTAGATATTTTATTAATTAAAAAAGATTACACAAATTATTTAAGTTATGAGTTTGAAACAAACTATATTTTATGATTATTTAGTTATTAATTACCTTATCTCCAAAGAATCTTCTTTGTTCAAAGAAAAATTTAAACCCAGCAGTTTTGAAAATATCTCTCCACATTTTAATTTCTCCAATTGTTCCTTTAATGATTCCATATTTTGAGTTTTTCCCTAGATCAATTGCTGAAAGCTGGAATCTTGCTACTTTAGAATTATTTTTAAATAAATATTTGTTTTCTGCTATTTCTAAACCATAGTTTTTGAGTGTTTTATCTTTTAAAACATTTTCTAAAATTTCCTTTTTAATAATTCTATCTCCTGCAACATAACTTGTACCTTTAAATATTTTTCTAATCAATTTATTGTATTTATCAGCTTCAGTTAACATAACCAAGCAATCAAGACTATCATTTTCAAAAATATCTAAAGCCTTTTCAACTTCACTAGCTACTAATCCAACTAAATCTGCATCTAAAAGAAGTAGATTGTTGTTTTTAGAGGCATTAACCCCAGTTCTAACTGCTTCTACTTTACCT
>CAYSAY010000019.1:0-3529 GCA_964429215.1 uncultured Gammaproteobacteria bacterium
CACGTGGTGGGATTTTTGCTACCCAACGAGAGATTACTAAGTCCTATCAGACAATTTTATGAGCAATGAAAACAAATTAGGTACGTTGAAGAAAGTGGAACTAAGAGAAGCATGGAAGCATGAAGCTAATGACTTTACTAAGTGGTTAGCTTTAGAAGAAAATTTAAGACTGCTTGGTGATGAAATCGGATTTGATATTAAACTTATACAAACAGAAGCAAGTGTCGGTAGTTTTAATGTAGACATTTTAGCTGAAGAAGAAAATACTGGTCATAAGATAATTATTGAGAATCAACTTGAGGTGACCAATCATGATCACTTAGGAAAACTTATTACATACGCTTCAGGATATGATGCAAAAATAATAGTATGGGCAGTTAAAGATGTAAGAGAAGAACATCGCCAAGCAATAGATTGGTTAAACGAACACACCGACGAAGACATCGAGTTTTATTTAATACGAATCGAACTATGGCAAATTGGAGATTCAGCGTTTGCTCCAAAATTTGAAGTAATTTCTAAACCAAATGACTGGACTAAAGCAGTAAGAAACTCTACTGAGATAGCAGAACTAACAGATACTAAAATTAAACAATTAGAATTTTGGAATTTACTTAAAGACTATGCAAAACAAAGTTATCCAAAAGTTCGCCTACAAAAAAGTTATCCTAAGCATTGGACTAATATAAGTATAGGTAATAGTGGTGCATATATTTCCCTTACGATAAATTCAAGAGAAAATCTTTTTGGTACAGAATTATATGTTCCAGATAATAAGGAATTGTATAAACAGTTAGCAGATCATAAAGATGAAATCGAGAATGAATTAGGAGAAAAGGTTGAGTGGATGGAATTACAAGAAAAGAAGGCTAGTAGAATAAAAGTCTCTAGATCTGGTAATTTTGAACAGACAGAAAAATGGGAAGAATATTTTGAGTGGATGTTACAAGAAACAGAAAAGTTTCAAAGAGTGTTCCCTAAGTATTTAAAATAATAAAACCACCGAATATATTCGGTGGTTTTATTATTTTTAGTTGTTTATGGATATTACCCAAATAATATTCCTCCACTACTAGGATTATTTTCAATTACTTTTAGTACTAAGATTGAAAAAGCATCTGCAAGATCGTCATGTCTTTCTTTTCCAAACCCTAGTAACTGCTGAATCAATTCTTCACATCCATTTTTAGGAAAAAGAACTCTTCCTTCTTTAAGAAAAGGAGTGGTCATTCGTAATCGTGTAGCTTTATCATTTCTTCCTGTCGGAACACCCTCGACGTCGTAGTTCTTGCTTTCAAAGAGTTGTATAAATGCTTTTTGGTATCCAACATCTTCTACAAACAATTTAACTCTATAGTGTATTAATTGTTCAGTAGCCACTAAGGCTTTTACATATTCTGCTTGTACTGGAAATGAAATTCTTTCGTTGATGGGATTTTCTTTTAGGTAAATTTTCATGTTTTTACCTGTTCCATACACATACCCAACTAACATGGCTGTACAGTCTGCAGAGTCTCTTTCACTTACAGCAAGATCAATACCTATACAAATACTATGTAGACCTGTTGCTGGAAATTTATCATAGAATTGTATCCACCCAGGATCTACAATTTGTCCATCGGTAGAGATTATTTTAAGTAAATATTCTCTATACCAAGAAACTTCACTTGCAACCTTCAACCTTTCATTTTCGATTGCTTCTTCATCTGGGTATTTACCAATCCACAGGCATTCACCCTTATCGTTTAGTAGTGGATACTGCTTAAACACTCCTCTCGTTTTGTTATTAATCACTTCATCTTGAATTCTCATAAGTAATGAATCTTCGTGAAGTAAGTTGCCAATAATAATTAAACGAGTGTTTATATCACCACAAGGAATAACTTCCCCTCTGAGCCAGTCATATGTCTTCTCACGACCTTCTCTTGTTTTAGCAGATTGAACATCTTCCACATCATCGCATATTATTAAGTCTGGTCTGTGTTCATTGTGGCGAATACCACGAATACTCTGTTCGGTTGAAGCAACAGTAATTCTTGCTCCATGTTTTTTAAACACCAATGAATACGAACCCCACTCATCTGATTCTTCTTGGAAAGGACCGAGATCATTCTTAAGAAGATTATCACCTTCGAGTTCTTTCTTAATATTCATCATGTGTTGCTTAGCTTGAATTCTTGTCTGGCAAAAGATAACACAGAATTTCTTTTGTTGTTTACCGAGTATTGCCCACACAGGATAAGCGGTGGTGACCATGGTTGATTTACCTGATCCACGAAATGCAACAATATAGAGATTCTCAGTATTACTTTTTTCAAGTAAATGGAAAATTTCTTTCTGAAAATCTGCTGTCTTGTATCCTACATAATGAGCATAGTAGAAATGAAAGAAATACAAAAAGCTTTCTGTTGTAATTGCGACCCTAACAACTTTGTCTTTCATCATTTTGTTGATGAGTTTTCTACTTAAAACATCAAAGATATTTTTGTTTTTCATATAGTTATCTGTTGATGTTTTTAATAGACTCTTGTTTTGTAAGGGAAGCAAGCTTAAGAGCATGTTTTATAACTTTTTGTTGATCTTTTGTAAGTTCACTATTATCTTCTCTGGTAGTTACTTCTATCTTGTCTTTGTAGTTATCGTTTCTATGACGCAACCAAAAAGAAATAGCTGAATAGTTTTTTTCTTTAATAAGAGTAAGTAACTGCGTCTCGCTCATATCATTTACGAGAGCTACTCCATTGGCTAATGCTTCATCCATTTTCTTACAAAAGGATTTATCTACTTTACGCCAACGATATATACTATTACGAGATATACCAGTTTTTTCACAAGCAACTTGAATGATAGGAACCTTTTCTAGTTCAATAAAGAATTGATCTTGGAGCTTAGTCTTTTTCATATATTTGAACAGGATCTAAACCAGTAAATTGTTTGTATCTGTTTAAGATGACCTGACAAAAGACAGGCTCAAGCTCACAAATATAAGCTGTTCGTTTTAACTGCTCACAAGCAATTAAAATACTTCCTGACCCAGCCGTTAAATCCAAAACCACATCACCAACTTTCGTACATCTACGAAGTGCTTTATGATGTAATAGTGGAGATTTTTCCGTAGGGTGCCCCATCTGATTACTTGGTAGTCTTTTTACCATCCAAATGTTTATATGATCCATAATATCTTCAAGCAGATTATTACCAGTTGTCATGTTAGGATTCTGAATCTCGTGGAGGTCGTTAACCTCTTTGGATAAGTAAGGAGATCCAACTGTGCCATAGGCTATGTATTCAGTTACCTTGTTGAAAGCGACTGTGGGGGTCGGTGAAAATCCGTTTTTGATCCAAACAAGCAATCTCCTAGAATCTATACCTAACTCTTTGTAGAGGGTTTGAAGTAACCAAACATATCTACCATCTCCCCAGAACATTATGTGTGCATCTTTCTTGATTACTGATAAAGCATTTTGCATAATGGTTTTTACAAATAATTTATACTCATCATCTGTCTTGTTATCATTTGTTGTTCCAC
>CAYSAY010000020.1:0-2916 GCA_964429215.1 uncultured Gammaproteobacteria bacterium
GCACTTGTCAGTTGGAAGAGATTCTTAACTGGTTACAAACAGGTGCGCCATTTAAATTGTTAAAACAAAACTAGAACATTAAAAATTTTTGCACATTTTCTTTTTCCGCCTTAAGAAGACGGATTTCGAGCCGACTTTTTGCGAGGCCAAAGGCCGAGCTACTAATAGTGTGGCGATTGGGTGGGGGCAATCGCCACTCCTTTGAAGTAGTTTCGAACTTCTTGGTAGAACGGGAGGGTTGGCACAAACTGGGCAGGAAAACTGGCCGCGCCCCCATTCGCGGCCAGCAAATTGTATGGAAAATTCGAGGCATGAATTTAGGTCTTTTAAAAAGAAAAAAAATGTTCAAAAATTTTTCAGACCTGACGGTCTGCAACAACTTAAAATATAAAGACAGGAAGCTTTAATTAAACCACCAAAATGAAATATATTGCATACGCCAGAAAATCAACAGATGAAAAAGATAAACAAGTTTTGTCGATTGATAACCAAATTTCAGAATTAAAAGAGTTTGCTTTAAGGGAAAACCTTGAAATTGTTGATTTTCTGACTGAAGCTCAAAGTGCAAAAGTTACTGGGAGGCCAATATTCAACTCTCTTGTTAAAAGAATAGAAAAAGGAGAGGCACAAGGGATCGTTAGTTGGAATCCCGATAGAATTGCTAGAAATTCTGTTGATGGTGGAAAGATAATATATTTACTTGATACAGGAGAACTTCAGTCATTAAAGTTTCCAACACACTGGTTTGAAAACACACCACAAGGACGCTTCATGCTTTCAATCGCCTTTGGGCAGGCCAAATATTATGTAGATAATTTAAGTCAAAATGTACACAGAGGTTTAAAATACAAAATTAAAATGGGTGTTTGGCCTGCCTTAGCACCTTGGGGTTATAAAAATGACAGAAACTTAAAAACTGTAGTTCTAGACCCAGTAAAAGCTAATGTCATTAAAAAGGCGTTTGAACTCTACGCTACAGGAAAATATACATTGCATGATATGTGTATGTATTTTTATGAAAATGGAATACGAGAAAGAAACACTGGTGAGCCACCAGAAACAAGTACCGTAAGAGAGGTTTTTAAAAGACCGTTCTATTATGGTTACATGTTATATAATGGCGAACTGTATCAAGGCACCCACACTCCAATCATCACGAAAGATACTTTTGATAAAGTTCAAGAAGTCATTAAAAAGCGTGGGTGGTTTCATACAAAGTTATTTAGAGCACCAAGATATGATTTTGCCTTTACAGGCTTTATCAAGTGTCATTATTGTGGTTGTAGTGTAACAGCAGAAAGCAGACCATTTTTCTTCCCAAAAACAAATAACAGAGTTAATTACCTGTACTACCACTGTACTAAAAAGAAAGGTAAGTGTTGTCAAAAAGGTTACACTCGGGAAGAAATAATAGAAGTTCAGTTTAGAGAAATGATATCCAGTCTTTCAGTTTCTGAGGCTTGGGTGGATCAGATGAATAATTTTTTAGTTCAAGATATAGAAACTCAAAAATCTGTAGACAAAATTAGTTCATCAAGCCTAGAAACTGAAATTTCTCAAACTGAACAAAAACTAGATACACTTCTTGAAGCCTACCTTGATACTGTAATTGATAGTGAAAGTTATATCAAAAAGAAAAATGAACTAATGGAAAGAAAAGCTAATTTGGTTAGTAAACAAAAGGAATTGGTGTCAGACAACCCAAATTGGATCGAAAGTGTGCAAAACTACATAACCTGCGCACAAAAGTGCGCAAAAATCGCGCGCGCTGAAAATAATTGCCATGATCTTGCAGACATGGCAAAAAAAGTCGGCTCGAAATACTTTTTAAAAGACGAGAAAATCGAATTCTGCCTGTATTTTCCATACAATTTACTGGCCGCGAATGGGGGCGCGGCCAGTTTTCCTGCCCAGTTTGTGCCAACCCTCTCATTTAGCCAATCGAAATATTATGTTGATTCATTGTCAGAAAATACTCGTCGCGGGTTACGCCAAAAAGCAAGAAATGGAAATTTCCCCGGAGTTGCACCTCTTGGTTATTTAAACGATACAAGGAATAGAACTATCGTTGTAAATAAAAGATTTGCACCAATAATTGTGTTTGCTTTTCAAAAATATGCAGTTGGCAATTTAACTGTCAAAGACATTTCTTGCTTTTTGAAAACCAACGGTATCACCACCTCCACAGGAAGAAATAAATCCTTAAGTGATACTAAAAAGATGCTCACCAACTCTTTTTACATAGGTATATTCAGGTGGGGTGGTGAGGTGTATGAGGGCAGACAAGATCAAATTATTTCAAAGCAGTTATTTGATAAAGTCCAAGAAGTGCTTAATCGTAGAAATCACCAATGGATTAATGCCAAAGTGGAAAGAATCCCTAAACCACTTCTTGGACTTTTAAGGTGTGGTGAGTGTGGCATGATGATTACTGCTGATTTTAAAGTTAAACATTATAGAAATGGTAGTTGTGGCTATTTTAATTATTATAGATGTACCAAAAAGAATAAAAATATTAAATGTAGTCAACCATTCATTAGAGACATTGATCTAGTGCCACAACTCACCACACTCCTTGCAAAGTATACTTTGAAAAAGAATTGGGCCAATCAGATGCTATTGAAACTAAAACAGGAGGAATCTGATATATCCAAGTCTTGCCTTGATGTTATTAGTATTAAGAGAAAGGATTTAGAACAGATAGACATTAAATTAAAACTTCTCTTGGATAGTTATTTAGATCAGATAATTGATAAGGAAATTTTTCAAGAATCAAAGTTTGAATTAATGTCTAAACGCAAGACTTTAGAGGAACAAATCCTTTCTCTTAAAAAGAATCAAGGAAATTGGATCGAACCCATGAGAGAATGGATAATTCAAGCTCAAACAGTAGAAGAAGTTGCTAAGTCTGCGGAC
>CAYSAY010000021.1:0-2662 GCA_964429215.1 uncultured Gammaproteobacteria bacterium
CACGTGGTGGGATTTTTGCTACCCAACGAGAGATTACTAAGTCCTATCAGACAATAATTATGAGCAATGAAAACAAATTGGGTACGTTGAAGAAAGTAGAACTAAGAGAAGCATGGAAACATGAAGCCAACGATTTTACAAAATGGTTAGCTCTAGAAGAAAATTTAAGACTTCTTGGTGATGAAATCGGATTTGATATTAAATTGATACAAACAGAAGCAAGTGTAGGAAGTTTTAATGTAGATATTTTAGCTGAAGAAGAAAATACTGGTCATAAGATAATTATTGAGAATCAGCTTGAAGTGACAAATCATGATCACTTGGGAAAACTTATTACTTACGCTTCAGGATATGATGCAAAAATAATAGTATGGGCTGTTAAAGATGTTAGAGAAGAACATCGTCAGGCAATAGACTGGTTAAACGAACATACAGACGAAGATATAGAATTTTATTTAATACGAATTGAACTATGGCAAATTGGAGATTCAGCATTTGCTCCAAAATTTGAAGTAATTTCTAAACCAAATGATTGGACTAAAGCAGTAAGAAATTCTACTGATATAGCAGAACTTACAGATACCAAAGTTAAGCAGTTAGAATTTTGGAATTTACTCAAAGAATACGCAAAACGAAGTTACCCAAAAATACGGTTACAAAAAACATATCCAAAGCATTGGACAAATATAAGTATAGGAAATAGTGGTGCATATATTTCTCTTACAATAAATTCTAGAGAGAACCTTTTCGGTACAGAGCTATATGTTCCAGATAACAAGGAACTATACAAACAGTTAGCTGATCATAAGGATGAGATTGAAAGGGATCTTGGAGAACAAGTTGAGTGGATGGAGTTACAGGAAAAGAAAGCTAGTAGAATAAAAGTCTCTAGATCAGGTAACTTTGAGCAGACTGAAAAATGGGAAGAATATTTTGAATGGATGCTTAAAGAAACAGAGAAATTTCAAAATGTATTCCCTAGATATTTGAAGTAATGTAGAGAGATTATCCAAATAATATTCCTCCACCACTAGGATTAGTTTCAATTACTTTTAATATTAAGATTGAAAAAGAATCAGCAAGATCGTCGTGTTTTTCTTTTCCAAATCCTAATAACTGTTGAATCAGTTCTTCACAGCCATTATTAGGAAAAAGAACTCTTCCTTCTTTAATAAAAGGGGTTGTCATTCGTAATCGTGTAGCTTTATCGTTTCTTCCTGTTGGAACACCCTCAATATCGTAATTTTTGCTTTCAAAGAGTTGTATAAATGCTTTTTGATACCCGACATCTTCCACAAACAATTTAACTCTACGATGTATTAATTTTTCGGTAGCCACTAACGCTTTTACATATTCTGCTTGTATAGGAAATGAAATTCTTTCATTAATTGGATTTTCTTTTAGGTAAACTTTCATATTTTTACCTATTCCGTACACATATCCAACTAGCATAGCCGTACAATCAGCAGAGTCTCTTTCACTTACTGCAAGATCAATACCTATACAAATGCTATGTAGACCTGTTGCTGGAAATTTATCATAGAATTGTATCCACTCAGGACTTACAATTTGTCCGTCAGTAGAGATTATTTTAAGTAAATATTCTCTATACCAAGAAACTTCACTAGCAACTTTGAGTCTTTCATCTTCGATTGCTTCTTCATTTGGATATTTACCAGTCCATAAGCATTCACCTCTATCATTTAATAATGGATACTGTTTAAACACTCCTCTTGTTTTATTATTATTCACTTCATCTTGAATTCTCATAAGCAAAGAATCTTCATGAAGTAAGTTACCTATAATAATTAAGCGAGTATTTATATCTCCACAAGGAATAACTTCACCTCTAAGCCAGTTGTATGTTTTCTCACGACCATCTCGTGTTTTAGCAGATTGAACATCTTCCACATCGTCACAAATAATTAAGTCTGGTCGATATTCATTATGGCGAATACCACGAATACTTTGCTCAGTTGAAGCAACGGTAATTCTTGCTCCATGTTTTTTAAACACTAAAGAATAGGATCCCCACTCATCTGATTCTTCTTGGAAAGGACCAAGGTCACTTTTAAGAAGATTATCATTTTCAAGCTCTTTTTTAATGTTCATCATATGTTGCTTAGCTTGAGTTCTTGTTTGGCAAAAGATAACACAGAATTTCTTTTTTTGTTTACCTAATATTGCCCATATAGGATAGGCAGTGGTAACTAGAGTTGATTTACCTGATCCACGAAATGCGACAATGTAGAGATTCTCAGTATTACTTTTTTCAAGCAAATGAAAAATTTCTTTCTGAAAATCTGCAGTCTTGTATCCTACATAATGTGCATAGTAAAAGTGAAAGAAATACAAAAAGCTTTCTGTGGTAATTGCGACTCTAACAGCTTTATCTTTCATCATTTTGTTGATGATATTTCTACTTAAAATATCAAAGATATGTTTGTTTTTCATATAACTTCTCTGTTGATATTTTTAATAGACTCCTGTTTTGTGAGGGAGGCAAGTTTAAGAGCCTGCTTTATAACTTTTTGTTGATCTTTTGTAAGTTCCCCATTTTCTTCTTTAGTAGTTACTTCTATCTTATCTTTATAATTATCATTTCTGTGACGCAACCAAAAAGAAATAGCTGAATAGTTTTTTTCTTTAATAAGAGTAAGTA
>CAYSAY010000022.1:0-2110 GCA_964429215.1 uncultured Gammaproteobacteria bacterium
ACATAGACCGTTATGATCGGATGACTGTTGGGCGTTGTCGTAGACTTGAAAAGTCGTACAACGAAAAAGATACAAGTCTTCCAAAAGTTAAAGGTGTTAGTAAGAAACAGGCAGAACACATGAGGAAAGTTGTTGCAGACTTATTTCTTCATTTTGAAACTGGCGAGATGTATCTCAATAAAGAGAAGACTATTCAAGAGTGGATGGACTCTGATAGAAAAAGAGATGAGTTATATGAATCTGCACAAGCTCCTGAAGATATGAGGTGTCTTACTTGTCGTAATCGTTTGAAACCAACCTTTAAAGAGTTATGGTCTGAGTTAGACAAAGAAGATCGTGTTTTATTTATGTATGATTGTCCTAATCAATGCCTTCCTAGGCGAGCTTTCTTCTCTGATGGTGAAGAGTGGAGAGTAAAGCCAGATCTTTGCCCACACTGTAACAGTGTACTTAAACGCAGTGATAAAAATACCAGTGAAAAACTCATTACAACTTTTACTTGTTCGAAGTGTAAATATTCTAAAACTGAAGATTATGCATGGTCTAAAAAAGAAGATGAAAAGATTGATGAAAACTTTGCTATAGACCGTGATCGTTTTTGCTTAACTCATGAGGCTGGTAAAAAGTATCAGGAAGAAAAGTGGGGTTTACAACAAATGGCAAAATTCTCAGAAGAATGGAAAGAAAAAGATAAAGCAAGAGAAGAAAAGTTAAAAGAAAATCCTAATGGTTTTCATTTAGATGGTGTTGGTTACACTTGTTTTATATGTGGGAATAGTACGCACGATAAAGGTGATAATTGGTATGACAAATGGGGTATCAAATGCCTTATGTGTCAAAATGCAATTGATAAAAAAGAAATACCTGCGTCTTTGGCAAAACTTAAAGATAGTTGGTATTCAAAATATGATATTGAAAGCAGTTTTAATCTCAAAAGTCCTACAATACGAAAATGGGTTAAAGATGGTGTTTTAAAAGCTCGTAATGTCAGTTGTTACGGTAAAGGTGTTCATACACAACTTTTTCTTATAAAAGATAATAAGGATTTCTTGCCACCAAAGAAACTTGTGCAGTCTCGTTCTGTAAGTGAGACAAAAGACGGTAAAACTTATCATCATATGGAACCTTGGTATAAATTTGTTGATCCACATGAACATCTAAAAGGTTACAAAATTATGGATTATTTGAAAGTGGTTCCTTTAGATGATAGTGTAAAGAAATGAGTATATTCAACTTTTGGAAAAGAGAACCTGAACAAGTAAAAGATCTTGAACGAATCAATCATTTCTTAAAAACACATCTTGAACAATTTCTAGAAAAAGGAGACATAATATCAGATAATCTTTTCGATGTTACTGATTTCTTACTTAATGAAATTATTGATATGTATGAATCCATGAGGATTCTCTATAAAGAGGGTCATTTCAGAAGTTGTATTATTATGGCTCGTAGTATTTTGGAAACCACTATTAATCTCAGATACATATACAAAGATGACACTGAGAAAAGAGCTTCGAACTATAAATATTTTTCAACAAAAGAATATTTGAAGCGTGCAGATAAGATGAATCAAATTCCACCAGAAGGAAAAGAGTTGCTGGAGTATCTTAAGAAGATGATTAAAGATTATTCTCCGTCTGGTAATGGACATGGTTGGGACGGAAAAAGTATTAGAGATGAATCTAACGAAATTGGTTCAAGTTCTGTATATGACAGTTATAGTCATTTATCGACCTACTTACACTCAAAGTTCAGAGGTACTAGAGATTTAGCTATGGAAAGACCATATAACGACTACCTAAGGAAACTCGTGTTCAAAGACCTCCTTGCTTATACTTTAGAGGCATTAAAGCCTATATGTGAAAAATTTGATCTTGAGGGAGGGGTAATGATAATTGAAGAATATCCAGATAAGCGTAGTGTGACTGTTTTTGCTACAAATCCAAAAAGAGCTGAAGAGTAATTAAATAGGAAAAAGTAATAAAATAGTTACAATTAACTGTAACTTTTATTAGTCTATCCTGTGTCACTTTTATCACTTTTTATAGACGCTCTAGGAGCGTTGATTTTGAAAAATTAAAATGATATAAATAACCTTACAGGTCTTGTC
>CAYSAY010000023.1:0-1552 GCA_964429215.1 uncultured Gammaproteobacteria bacterium
CAAACAACCTACTACTCATTCCACCACCAAGTATTCTTGAGAGAATCAGTGCTGGCAAAACATCAGAGTCCTTTGCGCCGAAAGATTTAAAACCCAAGATAATATGCGCCTGATCAGTTTTTTTATACTGTAAAGATAGTTCCGGTTTTAATTGCTTCTCAGTAAAAATATCTGCAACACTAAAATTTCCCCGCTTCATTTTTCCGAAATATTTTTCAGCCAAAACTTTTGCCCTTGCAGGAGTAATATTTCCTGCCGTCACAAAGATCATATTATTCGGCTTGTATAAACTGTTTAAATACGAAATAAACTTTTCTCTGCTTAAGGAATTAATCGTCTCTTCCGGACCGCCAATACTCCAACCCAACGGCTTATCACCAAATAAAAGCTCTTCATACACATCATAAACCAACCTAGATGGATCATCTCTATACATTCTCATCTCTTCAACAATTACCCCTTTCTCTCTTTCTATTTCCGCTTTATCAAGTTTACTATCAAGCAACATATCTGAGAGCAATTCAACAATCAGCTCCAAATGTTTTGAGGCGCTCCTGATGTAATACCCAGTGTGATCCTTCGAAGTATAAGCATTAAAATCCGCACCGATTCCATCCAAAATCGATGATATTTCCCGAGCCGTCGGCCTCTTTTTAGTTCCCTTAAAGAACATGTGTTCCAAAAAGTGCGAGATTCCGTTTATCTCCTTTGTTTCGTAACGTGATCCAGCACCAAATAGCAGTTCCACATATACTGATTCAATACTTTTATCCTCAATTGTCAAAACTCTGATCCCATTTTTCAAAGTTTCTAAGCTGTAATCCAGCTTTTTTGTTGTTGATTTAGATTTGGATGTTTTCGACTTCATATGAATAATTTTCAAATACTTTTACAATTGCAAAGCTCGGCCCTTGGAAGTTCTTTTCCGCACTTATTGCTCCGATGGATGTGATTCTAACACCCAGTCTAGGGCTTGAGTAGCGGGCAAAATGGTGCAAGTCTCCTGTAAAAAGTTCGTTTACCTTAGAACTTTCCAGTTGATACAAAAGCTGTTTAGCTTGAATAGTTATTTCTTCGTTTCCGTATCCCATTACATGAGTTGTATCTGGATTGTAAGGCGTTTTGTGAGCCAAAACAAATCTTAAGTTGGGAGGTTGACTTAATAAAATATTCTTTAATTCAAACCAATCTTCATCAGACAAACCTTTATATATATCGGAATTATCTACTAAAACAAATTGCACACCCAACTCTTCTACATTCATTAAGGTTTTACCAAAAACAGTTTCAAAATTACTTTTTGCACTCAGACCCAAATCCCTTGAATTTGCAAGATCATGATCACCCGGCAACACTTCATAAATTAAACCTGAATCATCAAAAATCTTTTTTGTCTTAACAAGCTCATTTACCTCTCCATAGTTAGTCCAATCACCCAAACCAAACACTCTATTTACACCTCTCTGTTTCGCAAGGCTCAAAGCATTTGTTATTCCCTCATTGTTCAGATGACTATCCGATACTAGAGCAAAAGCATATATAACTTTTGCTG
>CAYSAY010000024.1:0-1523 GCA_964429215.1 uncultured Gammaproteobacteria bacterium
ATCATATTCTGCAAGTTCAAAACCATTTTTTGCTGTTTTTAATGCCATCAATCTATCTTTAGTTTTTTGTGAATTTGTTTCTGTGAATACATAACAATATGCCTGATCATTTGAACGAATTACACGACCACGAAGCTGATGTAATTGAGCAAGACCAAATCTTTCTGCTCCTTCTATTACAATTACCGTTGCATTAGGTACATTTACTCCTACTTCAACTACTGATGTTGCACAAAGTATATTTATTTTTCCTGCTTTAAAATCCAACATCACTTTATCTTTTTCTGTTGGCTTCATTTTGCTATGTAGAATTCCTATTTCATATTCTTGAAATACTTTTTCTTTTAATCTTTTCGCCTCTTCTTTTACAGATTTAGCATTTATTGTCATTTCCTTATCTGGATCTGGCTCGTTTATGCGAGGACAGATAATATATGCTTGGCGTCCTAATTTCAGTTCCGTCCTTATTTTTTCATAAGTAGATTCACGATCCGTTGGAATTACTATTTCTGTAATTATTGGTTTTCTACCATGAGGCATTTGGTCTAATAGGGTAAGATCAAGATCACCATAAATAGTAAGTGCTAATGTTCTAGGTATCGGTGTTGCTGTCATGGAAAGTAAATGGGGAGCGCGAGCCAGACCATCTGCATCTTTTTGCACCAGACCTGCTCTTTGTTTCATTCCGAATCTATGTTGTTCATCAATTATTACATAAGCGAGATTTTTGAATTTTACTGATTTCTGAATAAGCACATGAGTACCTATAAGTATTGGAATTTCTCCATTCGCAACCCATTTTAATAATTGGGTGCGAGATATATCCGTCCAGCCTTTTGGATTTAATTTTGATGGGAATTTCTTACAGCCACTTCCGGTGATAAGTCCGACTTGTATTCCTAAATATGAAAAGTACTGAATAAATGATTCAAAATGTTGACTAGCGAGGATTTCGGTAGGGCACATATATGCCACTTGAAGATTTCCAAATTTTCTTGCTATTCCATTTTCCTTTGGCTTTGTTGTCACTATCGCATATGCGGTAGATGCTGCCACTGCTGTTTTTCCTGATCCTACATCTCCCTCTAATAAGCGCGACATAGCATAACCCTTTTTGAAATCTTCTATAATCGTCTGGATAGAAGTCTTTTGTGCATCAGTGGCTTCGAATGGAAATCTTTTTATAAATTCCTGCAAATCTTTTTCTATTGGATCTACTATGAATGCTGGATTTTTTTGATATTCTTGTCTGGCAATTTGCTTTTCTAATTGAATAAAAAATATTTCTTCAAAAGCAAATCTTTTCTTTGCTGAATATGCATCTTCATTTTTCATTGGTGTATGAATCCAAATTAATGCAGTTTTTAAACTAGGTAAACTATACTTGTCTAATATTTCTTTTGGTATTGGATCTATTATATTATCTAAAATTCCTGATTTAAAAATCTCAATTATTTTATGATAAATCCAATTAGAAGTTATTCCTTTTGATTCTGGATAAATAGGGTAGAGGGTATGAGCTA